>CADCTW010000040.1 GCA_902805735.1 uncultured Gemmatimonadota bacterium
GCGCCGCCTCCTGCGCGGCCCGGGCGGCCTCCTGCGCGGCCGCCACCGCGGCGTCCGCGGAGGGAGACGGAACGGGCTGCGCCTGGGGGACCTCCTGGATCCCGCGGCCCACTCCGCGCGCGAAGGAAGCCAGGGCGTCGCCCAGCACGAGCACTCCGGCCAGCCCGCGGACGGCGCCCTGGCGCAGCACCGACCGGACCTGCGGGGAAAGGACGGTGGCGGTCACCACCGCCGTGGCCGCCATCTTGGCCGAGCTTCCCATCCCGCTCCTGCGCTCCTTCTTTTCCTCGCCTTCCTTATCGGGCTTTTCGGAACCGTCGCTCGCCATACCGAAGCCTCCAGAGAGAGAGATCGAGCGCCCGCGGAGGGCGCCGCTCGCCGCGACTCCCATGCCGTCCGCGGCGCGAAAGATCGCTGGGCCGAAGCCCCGGGCGCCGGCCGCTGGACGGCAGCCCGCGGACGGCACCCGGCACTCGTACCGAATCCGGGCGAACCGGTGTTGACGAGCCGCCGGGAGTCGGGGACAATACGCAAGAATCACCGCCTGGTGGCGCGATTCACCGCGCCCACCCTTTCCGCCCTACCCCGCGCACCGGTAGGGAGCCCCGCGTGGCTGCCCTACCAGGAAAGTCATCGCACCGTCGCCGGCCGGCGCGCGGCGAGCCATTCCTTTGCCGCGTCGACTTCCGCGAAAGGCTGCACCTCGTAGCCCGCCGCGGCGGCCGCCGCCCTGATGCCGAGCCGGCGGAGCTTGGAGGGAGTCACCACGGCTGCCGCGGCCACGTAGGGCGTGGCGTAGGCGGCAAGTTCCTTCAGAGCCCGCAGCATATCCGCGTCGTACCTGCTGCCGGTGCCGTCGGTGAGCGTACGCAGCTCCTTCCGCCTCGGCAGCGCCGAAATGAACGCCTTCGCCGCTTCGATCTCGCGGAAGATCTCGGCCGGGTCCCGCAGGTGCGAGAAGTCCATCAGGAGGATGCGCTCGCCCCGGTGCTCCACGAACCTCGTGCGCTGCATCTTCTTCCCCACGTACGTGAAGATTTCCCGCCGGCCGCCCTCCGGATGGACTCTCGCTCCGCCACCCGAGCAGGGACACCGGACGTGCCAGGCTCGACCTGGCCGGAAGGGGCGCCCCGTGCCACCTGCCCGCCGTCCGCCGCGGGCGGTCAGAACAACAGGCGGTAAATCAGCGCGAGGTTCCGGCCCGGGCTCGGAGCGAAGTCTTTGATGCGGCTGGTGGATTCGCGGTGCAGCTCGTTGCCCAGGTTGTCGCCGCGCAGGGTGAGCGAGTGGATGACGGCGCCGCGGGTGAGGCGGAGGCCGGCGTCCAGGCGCAGCGTGGCGTGGGCCTCGGTGACGCTCTCGTCGGCGGAGCCCACGCGCTCCTGGCGGGCTTCATGGTGAAGCTCGCCGCCCAGGGAAAAGGTGCCGTTGTCCCAGCGCACCAGGGTGCCCAGGCGCGGCGCCGGCATGAACGAGAGCGGCGTGCCGTCCCGCTGCCCCGCGCGCAGCGCGTCGCCGGAGACGCCGACGACCAGGTCGGAGCGGGCGGCCCACTCCAGCGACCCCTCCACGCCGCGCAGGGTGGCGTCGGTCTGGGCGTAGCGGAAGACGTTCACGGGCTGCCCTTCCAGCAGCGTGTCCGGCTGGGCTACCAGGTGCACGTAGTTGGCGATGCGGTTCTGGTACGCGACGAACTGGCCGTTCCAGCGCCGGTTGCGCAGGCGGACGACCCCCTCCAGCCCCGTGCCGCGCTCGGCCGCGAGGGTGGGGGTGCCGTATTCCACGGAGCCCGTGCCCGCGTGCAGCGCGCCCGAGAACAGCTCTTCCACCGTGGGCGCGCGGAAGGAGCGGGCCACCGTCGCCGCGGCGGAGAGCGAGGCGGTGATGGGCACGCGCAGCCCCGCGGAGCCGCTGAACGCGCGGAACGTCCGCTCCACGCCGGGGCCGAACTTGGGGCTGTCGTGCGAGGCGATGCCGTAGTGGTCGTAGCGCGCGCCGAGCTGCAGCGCGGGGCCGCGCCCCAGCGCGACCTCCTGGAAGCCGAACACGCCCCAGGCGCGCGAGTCCGCCGCCGGGGTCAGCGCGGCGGGGCCGGTGGATGCGTACTCCTTCCCCAGCCCGGAGATGCCCCACGCGCCCTCGCTGAACGGCCCCAGCGCGCCCTGGCGCAGGAGCACGTTGGCCGTGCGCGTGCGCAGCGCGAACGACATCTGCACGGCGCCGGTGTCGTCCAGCTCGTCGTGCGCGTAGTCCTGCAGCGTGCCGTCCGCGCGCACGGAAGGGAAGAGGGCGGAGCCGAGCTCCACCTGGCCGCGCGCGTTGCCCTCCCAGCGGTCGCCGCGCAGGCGCACGGGGGTGCTTCCCGGCGGCACGGGAAGGCCGTACGCGAACTGGTAGGCGCGCAGCGACGCGCCGCCGGTGCCGCGGGAGCCGGCGTAGCCCAGCCCCGCCGCCGCGTTCCAGTTGCGCGAGTCGGTGTTCCCCAGCCGGTCCCCGAGCTCGGGGTCGTCGCCGATGCGCACGTCGCCGGAGCCGCGCGCGCCGCCGCGCACGGTCAGGGCCCAGCGCTCGGCCAGCGGGGCGCTCACGCGGAAGGAGCTTCCCCCGCCCGGGAGCGCGGATTCCGTCTGCGCGGCGAGCACGCCCTCCACCCGGCGCGGGATGCTGGTGGGGATGTCGCCGGAGATCACGTTCACCACGCCGCCCAGGGCGTTGTTGCCGTAGAGCAGCGTGGCGGGGCCGCGCACCACCTCGATGCGCTGCGCCGTCAGCGGGTCGATGGTGACCGCGTGGTCCACCGCCGAGCCCGCCAGGTCCGAGGAGCGCTGCCCGTCCTGCAGGATCAGGATGCGGTCGCCGGTGAGGCCGCGCATGATGGGCACGGCCGCCGCGGGCCCGTTGTAGCGCACGCGGATGCCGGGCTGCGCCGCCAGCGTCTGCGCCACGGTGCCGGCCATGTTGCGCTCCAGCGTCTTGCCGCTGAGCTGCGTCGTCGCCTGCGCCACCACGCGCGCGTCCGCCTCCACGGGCGTGGCGGTGACCTGGATCTCGTCCAGCGTGAGGGGCGTGGCCTGCAGCTCGAAGTCCGCGCTCGCGCCCACGGCCACCTCGCGCACGGCGGGCGCGTAGCCCATCAGCGAGGCCTGCACCCGGTACGAGCCGCCCGGCAGGTTGCGGAACACGAAGCGCCCCTGCGCGTCCGCCGTGGTGCTGCGCGAGAGGCGCGGGATGGTGACCTGCGCCTGCGGAAGGGGCCGCCCGCCCGTGTCGCGCACGCTCCCCGAGAGCGCCGGCTCCTGCGCCGCCACCTCTGTCGCCAGGATCATCGACAGCGCGGCGGCCCGAACGAATTTCATCATCGTCAACCTTTTGATTCGTATCGTCCAACTGGAGATTTAGGATAGACTAAAGAGCAGATTAGCAGGAGATGTGCCCCGCGTCAACAGCGGGGCTCACACAAAGGCACGGAGGAGGTCGCGCGTCCGCGGGCTCGCTACCGGGCGAGGTGCTGGCGGGTGATGTGGATGAAGGCGTCGAGGGCGGGCGGGGATTCTTCCAGGCGGCGGCAGAGCGCGATGGTGGTGCGGCCCCCGTCAGGGTGGATGGGGTGGTAGGAGACGCCGCCCCACCCCAGGCGGCGGAAGGAGGCGGGGACCAGGGAGACGCCCAGCCCCGCGTCCACCAGGGCCACGATGGTGAGCCACTCCTGCGCTTCCTGCACCTGCTTGGGGTGGAAGCCGGCGTCGCGGCAGAGGCCCAGCACCTGGTCGTACAGCGCGGGCGCCACGGTGCGGGGGAAGAGGACGAAGGGCTCGTCCGCCATCGCCTCCAGCGACAGGGCGCCGTCGGCGGCGCGCGGGTGGTCGGGGGGGAGCACGGCCATGAAGGGCTCGCGCACCACCGGCTCGGCCAGCAGCGTGGGGTCGGCGGCGGGCTCGCGCAGGAAGCCCGCGTCCAGGAAGCCGGCGCGGATGGCGTCGAGCTGCGCGCTGGTGGACATCTCGCGCAGCCGCAGCTCCACCTCGGGGAAGCGGTCGCGGAAGGCGCGAAAGACGCCCGGGAGCGGCGTCAGCATGGCGGACGCGGCGAAGCCGATGGTGAGCACGCCGCTCTCGCCGCGGCCGGCGCGGCGCGTGGCGTCGATCCCCTGCGCCACCTGCTGCAGCGTGCGGCGCGCCACCGCCAGCAGCACCCGGCCAGGCTCGGTGAGGACCACGCGCGGGCGGCGCTCGAAGAGGGGATAGCCCACCAGCGTCTCCAGACGCGCGATCTGCTGGCTCAGCGGCGGCTGGGCCATGTGGAGGCGCTTCGCCGCGCGCCCGAAGTGGAGCTCTTCGGCGACGGCGACGAAGTAGCGCAGGTGGCGGAGCTCGACGGATTCTGGAAGATGCATTTGGATCACACAGAGACACGGAGACACAGAGGAGAACGACTGCGCGATACGTGGATCATATCGGCAGGGCATGTACATAGTATTGGACGTATGGGTGCTAAGCAATTACCATCGACGGGAGACACGGATGCATCCCCTTTCCCGGCTCACCCATGATCCGCTCGATCTTCGCACTCCTGCTCGTCCCAGGCATTCTCGGCGCCCAGGCGACCGCGCGTCCCACACCGACCCTGAAAGCGGCGGCGGCGAGCGGCGCGCTGCGCATCGACGGCAAGCTGGACGAGGCGGCGTGGGCCGCGGCGGAGGCGGCGAGCGGGTTCACGGAGAGCTATCCCAACGCGGGGGCGCCGGGCCGCTTCGGCACGGAGGCGCGGGTGCTGTACGCCGACGACGCGCTGTACGTGGGGATGAGGATGCTGGACCCGCGGCCCGATTCCATCGCGGCGCAGCTCACGCGGCGCGACGCGGCGGGGGGGTACTCGGACTGGGCGCAGGTGATGATCGACAGCTACGCGGACGGGCGCACGGGCTTCTCGTTCGGCGTGAACCCGCGCGGGGTGAAGCGCGACGTGTACCTGTTCAACGACGCCAGCGAGGACTTCGGGTGGGACGCGGTGTGGGAGGTGGCGACGCAGGTGGACTCCGCGGGGTGGACGGCGGAGTTCCGCATTCCGCTGTCGCAGCTCCGCTTCGCGCGCGGCGAGCCGGCCGGCGGGCGCGAGTGGGGGCTGCAGCTCGTGCGCGACATCGCGCGCTTCGACACGCGCCTGGCGTGGTCGCCGTGGAACCGCAACGACAACGGGTTCGTGTCGCGCTTCGGGCGGCTGACGGGGCTGCAGGGGGTGCGCGCGCCGCGGCGGCTGGAGGTGCAGCCGTACACCGTCGCGCGCCTCACCCGCGCGCCGGCCGAGGAGGGGAACCCCTTCTACCGCTCATCGGACGCGGACGCGTCGGCGGGGGCGGACGTGCGCTGGGGGCTCCCGTCGGGGCTCACGCTGACGGCCGCCATCAACCCCGACTTCGGGCAGGTGGAGGTGGACCCCGCCATCGTCAACCTGAGCGCCTTCGAGACCCAGCTCCCCGAGCGGCGCCCCTTCTTCAGCGAGGGGACGGACATCTTCCGCTTCGGCAGCCTCCTGTCGCACATCAGCCTGGGCGGGCCGCAGTTCTTTTACACGCGCCGCATCGGGCGGGCGCCGCAGCGGCAGCTGGGGAACAGCTACGCCTTCTACGACGCGCCGCAGAGCACCACCATCCTGGGCGCCGCCAAGCTGAGCGGAAAGACGGCCAGCGGGTGGACGGTGGGCGTGCTGAACGCGGTGACGGCCGGGGAGAAGGGGCGCGTGCTGGATGGCGAGGGGCGCACCCGCGACGAGGTGGTGGAGCCTCGCAGCAACTACCTGGTGGGCCGCGTGCGGCGCGACCTGAACGGCGGGCGCACGGTGCTGGGCGGCATCGCCACCGCCACGCACCGCGGCGTGGGCGACCCCGTGTTCCAGCCCATGCTGCGCTCGGACGCGTACGTGGGGGGCGTGGACGGCGAGCACTCGTGGGGGCCGGGACGCATGTGGTCCGTGAGCGGCTTCGCGGCGGGGACGCGGGTGGCGGGGAGCGCCGGGGCCATCGCGGCCACGCAGCGCTCCAGCGCCCGCTACTTCCTGCGCCCGGACGCGGACCACCTGGACTACGACTCCACCCGCACCTCGCTGGAGGGGTACGCGGTGGGCGCCGCGCTCCGCAAGGGCGGCGACTGGCGCGGCTCGGTCTGGATGCAGCAGGTGAGCCCCGGCTTCGAGACCAACGACCTGGGCTTTCAGAGCCGCGCCGACAGCCGGGGGCTGGCAATGCTCTTCGGGCGGCGCCAGGGGAAGCCGGGGCCGGTGTTCCGCGAGTGGTTCGTGCGCGCCTTCACCAGCCACACCTGGAACCTGGGGGGCGACCGCACGGCGGCCAACTACGCGGTGCGGGCCAACGGCACCTTTCGCAACCTGTGGAGCGGCAACGCCACGGTGGAGTACGGCGCGCGGGTGCTGAGCGACCGCCTCACGCGTGGCGGGCCGCTGGCGGGCACCCCGTCGTCGCTGGCCTTCTCGGCGGGGGGCGGCACCGACCCGCGCAAGCGCATGTCCGCCTACGCGGACGGGTACACGCAGACGGACGAGCAGGGCGGCTACTTCCGCTACCTTTCCGCCTCCGTCGCCGCGCGCCCCGCGAGCAACGTGCAGGTGAGCGCGGGCCCGTCGTGGGAGGACGCGCGCAACACCACGCAGTACGTCCGCACGCGCACGGACGCGCTGGCGGCGGCCACGTTCGGGCGGCGCTACGTGTTCGCGACGCTGGACCAGACGACGGTGGGGCTGAGCACGCGCCTGGACTGGACCTTCACCCCTACGCTGTCGCTTCAGCTCTATGCGCGCCCCTTCATCTCGGCCGCCGAGTACCGCGGCTTCAAGGAGCTGGCGGCGCCGCGCGGCCGGCGATACACCGAGTACGCCACCGTCGCCCTGAACACCCCCTGCGGCACCGCCCGCGCCGACGAGGACGTCTACACCATCGACCCGGACGGCACCGCGGGCCCCGCATCGTGCTTCCAGATCGCCCGCCCCGACTTCAACTTCCGCAACCTGCGCGGCAACGCGGTGATGCGCTGGGAGTACCGCCCCGGCTCCACCCTCTTCTTCGTGTGGCAGCAGGAGCGCAGCGGCCAGGAGCGCTTCGGCGACTTCGACGCGCGCCGCGACGCGTCCGAGCTGTTCGGGGCGCCCGCCCGCAACGTGTTCCTGGTGAAGGCGACGTACTGGCTGGCCCGCTGAAGAGAAATCTCACACAGAGACACAGAGGCACAGAGAGGAGAACGGAAGGCCCTCACCCCCCCGACCCCCCTCCCCCAAACTGCTGGGGGAGGGGGGCGCATTCCAGCCATCCAGCCGCGCCCGGGCGTTACCGGGGCCGCGGCTGGGCAGGGGCCGCTTCGTCGCCGAGACGCATGGAAATCGCCTCCTCCCCCAGCTGTTTGGGGGAGGAGGTCGGGAGGTGAGGGCCATCTGCCAGGGCGCTCCAAAGCATCCCCGTTCCCCTCACCGGCTCCGCCGGAACCGCGCCAGGCTCACCGACTCGCCCTCCGCCAGCAGGCGGCGCAGGATGGCGGCGGCGGCTTCGTCGCCCTCGGCGGCGATCTCTTCTTCCACGACGCTGCGCAGCAGGACGTGCTCGGCGCGGAGGTGGGCGGCGGTCCAGCCCAGGCGCATGCGCTGGTCGGCGTGCTTCCAGGCCAGGAGCCGCTGGATCTGGTGGCCGTCGTGGAGGAGCGCCGTGTCGTCGCCGGCCTCGTCCAGGGTGATCAGGGTGGTGCCCACGTCCACCAGGTAGGTGGCCAGGTGGTTCTCCAGCTCCACCCGGTTCAGGCGCGCGATGCCGGGCACGTCCACCTCGGCGCGCAGGCGGTCGCCCAGGCGGCGGGCGATGGCGTCCGCGCGGTCGCACAGGCGGCGGCCCAGGTCGCCCAGGCCGGGGACCTCGCCGGCGCGCGCGGGCCAGGCCGGC
>CADCTW010000041.1 GCA_902805735.1 uncultured Gemmatimonadota bacterium
CCGTCCTCTTCCACCGGCCCCGGGCCACACAGGCGGTTCCATGAGACAATCGTCAAGCACCGGGCTCAGACGCCACCTGCTGCCCGCGTTCCTCGCTCCGCTGGCGTGCGCGGCGCTCGCGTCACCCGCGGCGGCCCAGCAGTGCGGCCCGTCGTACACGGAGGTGGCATCCGCTATGTACGCCCAGACGGCGGAGCTGGGCTGGGCCGATGAAGGGATCAACTACTGGGCGGGAGAGATGCAGGCGGGGCGAAGCACCGTCAAGCAGGTGATGATCTTCCACATCCGCGAGTGGGACCTGTACCGCAACCGCTTCATCACGGGCCGCCCCTCGCGGGACGTGCTCACGGACCTGTACCGGCACATCCTGGCGCGCGAGCCGGATGACGGCGCCTGGGGGTGGGTGGGCGTGGGGGAGACGCAGGGATGGCACGTGGTCATCGACGGCCTCTTCAACAGCTCCGAGTACAACACCAAGTTCGGCGACCACGTCGTGCCGGGGAGCCCGGTCGTGGCGTGGGACTGCGCGCGCGCCCACTTCGTGGCCGAGGCGAACCACAGCGGGGTGCGCGACGAGACGCAGGGGTCGGCCGCCGTGAGCTACGCCACGCCCGCGTACGTGAGCCTGGACCAGCCGCGGTCGCTCGGCTTCACCTACTCCAGCGGAGCGGCCAATCCCACGGGGCTGGTGCAGGTCAACGTGGTGGACAACGGGGCCGTCTCGCCGGAGCGGGTCAGCCTCCAGGTGTACGTGGACAACGTGGCGGTCACGGGGGAGACCTTCTTCCAGGCCGGGCGCGGCGCCACGCGCGTGTCGGCGCAGTTCGACGCGGGCACCCGGTCGTCGGCGGCGTACG
The DNA here is from genome assembly GCA_902805735.1 of uncultured Gemmatimonadota bacterium. Lineage (GTDB taxonomy): Bacteria > Gemmatimonadota > Gemmatimonadetes > Longimicrobiales > Longimicrobiaceae > Longimicrobium. The sequence goes on from CADCTW010000041.1 coordinate 858, forward strand.
GGGCGCGGGCGGTGGTGCGCAAGTACTACTCGAACGCGATGGAGGAGCACGTGGTGCACACGCGGGCGCCGCTGGTCAACGAGCGCGAGAGCCCGTTCGGGCGCGGGTGGACGCTGGCGGGGTTCCAGAAGCTGCGGGACCAGGGCGACGGGGTGTTCATCACCGAGGGCGGCGTGGGCCTCTGGTTCCCGCTGCTGGGCAGCGACGCCGATCAGAGCCGGCGCTACGCGTCACCCGCGGGCACGACCGTGCGCTGGCATGCGCCGGACACGACGTACCACCGGCGCTCCCCGGACGGCACGCGGGTGCGCTTCGAGGCGGACGGACGCATACGGGACGTGTCGGACCGGTTCGGCAACACGACCGTGTTCGGGTACGACGCGGGACGGCTCGCCTGGGTGCAGGACCCGGTGGGGAAGCGGACGACGCTGGCCTACAACGGGGCGGGTGCGCTGGCGTGGGTGGAGTACGCGGGACGGCGCTCGTCAACGAGCACCACGGGGAGCCTGCTGTGGAGATGGTGGGAGCCGGACGGCTCACTGGCGCTGGACCTGCACTTCCTGGATGGGCGGGTGCTGGACACGTACTGGACAGCCGCGGGGGACCGCAACGCGGGGCTGCACACGGGGACTCGCTTCGAGTACGACCCCCACGGACGCGTGGCGGCGGTCACGGCGCCGGAGATTCGCGTGACGGAGGACGGCGTGGGCAGCAACGTGCTGGTGCGGCCGGTGGTGCGGATCCGCTCGCTGGAGATGGCGGTGCTGCCCGCGCCCGGGACTGGGACTCCGAGCAACCTGGCGCTTCGAGTGCAGCCGCAGAACGTGCGGGTGGAGGCGACCGACGCGCGGGGGCACATCACGCGCGTGGCGGTGGACCCCTTCGGCCAGCCTACGCGTATCGACGAGCCGCTAGGGCGCAGCACGCGAGTGACGCGCGACCGGCACGGACGCGTGATGCGCGCGGATGGCCCAACGGGAGAGTCCACGCGGGTGGAGTACCGGGGCGTGGAACTGCGGGTGACCCAGGATCTGGTCACCCAGACCAC
>CADCTW010000042.1 GCA_902805735.1 uncultured Gemmatimonadota bacterium
GCCGCGGCGGTCGCGACGAGCCGCTGGACGAGCCCGGCCGCAGGGCGCTCCTGGCGCGGGCGCGTGCCTTCGCCGAGGGGGGGCTGCGGGTGCTCATGGTGGCCGAAGGCGCCCCGGAAGCCTCGGTGGACGACCCGCGCGCGCTGGTCGCGCTGGGTTTCCTGGGGATCAGCGATCCACTGCGCCCCGGCGTGGCGGCCGCGGTGCGGCGCTGCCAGGCGGCCGGGGTCCACGTCATCATGCTCACCGGCGACCACCCCGCCACCGCCCGCGCCATCGCCCGCGAGGCCGGGCTGCTGCGCCCCGACGGCGCGGTGGTGACCGGCGCCGACCTCGCCCCGCTCGATGGAGACGCGCTCGACCGGGCGCTGGAAGGGGCCACGGTCATCGCGCGGGCCACCCCGGTGGACAAGCTGCGGATCGTGGAGAGCCTCCAGCGCCGCGGCCACACGGTGGCGATGACGGGCGACGGAGTGAACGACGCGCCCGCGCTCCGCCTGGCCGATGTGGGGGTGGCGATGGGCCGCGGCGGAACCGAGGTCGCGCGCCAGGCGGCCGACGTGGTTCTCGCCGACGACGATTTCGCCACTCTGGTGGAGACCTTCGTGGAGGGGCGCGGCTTCTGGCGGAACATCCGGCGTGCCCTGGGGCTCCTGCTGGGGGGGAACCTGGGCGAGCTGGGGCTGGAGGTGGGGGCGAGCGTGCTGGGCCTGGCCGCGCCGCTCACCAGCCACCAGATCCTGGCGATGAACCTGATGACCGACGTGCTCCCGGCCCTCGCCGTGGTGCTGCAGAGGCCCGAGCACCGTGACCTGGCCGCGCTCGCGCGGGAGGGGACGTCCGCCCTCGACGCGCCGCTGCGCAGCGAGATCTTCAGCCGCAGCGCGGCGACCGCCGCCCCGTCGCTGGCCGCGTACCTGGTCGCGCTCCGCGGCGCCGGGGTTCCATACGCGCGCACGGTGGCCTTCGCCAGCATCATCACCACCCAGCTCGCCCAGACGCTGGATGCGGGATGGGCCGAGGGAGCTCTCACCCCCGCGATCCGGAGGGTCGTGTTCGGCTCCGGTGCCGCGCTCGTGGGAATCCTGACGCTCCCTCCGCTGCGCGATTTCCTGGGCCTGGTGAGATTGACCCTCCCCGGCTACGCGCTGGTGGGCGCCGGCACGATGGTGGCCGTCCTGCTGGGGCGGGTGCTCCCCCCGCCGCAGCGCCTGGCGATCCGTCCGGCGGGGGCCTTCCCGGAGCCGCAGCTCGCGTAGCGTTCCCGGCGAGATACGGGTGCGGGCGGTCCGTCTAGATAAGTACAACAAACACTTGACAAATTGCACATTCGACGGTACCCTTCAGGTCCCTTCACGTTCGCCCCCGCTTTCCGGGTGCCCTGCTCTGGCCGGCCCGGTAGCAACCCATCACCACCGAAGGATGGAGATCGTATGCGCAACTCGCACGGTGTGCTCGCCATCGCGGCCATCCTCGCCCTGGCCGCGTGCGGCGGGGGCGGAGACAGCGGAACCAACCCCGATCCCGATCCGCCGGTGGTGGCGCCGGCCGGTCCCACGGTGACCGCGGGCGCCAACTCGGACGTATTCTCCCCCAGCGACATGTCCATCAAGGTGGGCGAGACGGTGACCTGGACCTTTGGGCCGCGGCCGCACAACGTGGTCTTCGGCGCCACGCCGGGCGCGCCGAGCAGCATCGGGGTCACGAGCAACGCGCAGGTGTCCCGCACCTTCACCGCGGAAGGCACCTTCCCGTACGACTGCACCATCCACCCCGGGATGCGCGGGCGGGTGGTGGTCGGGTCTACGGCGGGCAACACGCCCCCTCCCGGCTACTGAAGCTCCGGCCGGCGAGGATCTCATGACCTGCATCTGGCTGGTGGTGGCGCTCGCCTCCGGGGTGGCAAGCACGGCCCCGGCGCCGTGCCCGGCGGGTATGGACACGGTGCCCACGGCGGCCATCGTCGCGGTCGCGGACACGGTGCCGCAGGTGGCTCCCGTGGAGTACGGCGAGTGGTACGGGCGCCGCCTGGCGGTTCACCGCACCGCGAGCTACGCCATGGTTCCGCTCTTCGCGGCGCAGTACGCGGCGGGGCGGCGGCTGTACGGCAACCCGGCGCTGGAGGGGGACGACTGGGCGCGCAGGGCCCACAAGCCGCTCGCGTACGGGGTGGCCGCGCTCTTCACCGTCAACACGGTGACCGGCGTGTGGAACCTGTGGGAGGGGCGCCGGGAGCGCGAAGGGCGGGGACGGCGCACGGCGCACGTGCTGCTGATGCTGGCCGCCGACGCGGGCTTCACCGCCACGGGCGTGCTCGGCAGCCGCGCGGCGGGCGAGGGCGGCAGCCGCACGGTTCACCGCAACGTGGCGGTCGGCTCCATGGCCGTCGCGCTGGCAGGGTACCTGGTGATGCTGCCGCAGCTCCGCGGCGACTGAGCCGGGTTCGGGCTCGCATCGTGAAACGCTGTCCTGGGAGGGGGAGATGAAGGTGATACAGGAGCCCGGCGACGGGTGCGAGGGGTGCGGAAGCCGGCGCGACTTCCTCCGCGAGGCGGCGGGGCTGCTCGCCGGCGCGCTGCTGGGGCTGGGAGCTTCCTCGGAGGACGCACACGCCCTGCCGCTGAGCTCAGCCGTGCCGCTCGGCGTGGCGGGGCAGGAGGTCACCCTTGCCCTTCCCGCCGCGGACGGGGCGACGGTGTACGCGCAGCATTCGCTGATCCTGGCGCGCTACGCGGGCGCGGTGTACGCGTTCTCGCTTGCCTGCCCGCACCAGCGCGCCGCGCTGCGCTGGATGGGCCCGCAGGGGCGCTTCCAGTGCACCAAGCACAAATCCCGCTACCGCCCGGACGGTGTGTACATCTCCGGGCGCGCCACCCGCAGCATGGACCGCTTCGCGCTGCGGCGGCAGCAGGGCAACGTGGTGGTGGACCTGTCCGCCCGGCTCCGCGAAGACCAGGACCGTGCCGCCTGGACCTCCGCGGTGGTGCGGCTGGGTTGAAAAGAGGGGCTCACACAGAGACACAGAGGCACAGAGATTAGTCGTTCTCTGTGCCTCTGTGTCTCTGTGTGAGCCCCGCTGTTATTCCCGCCCCAGCGGGATCTCGAAGCAGCACCGCGGGTTCTCGCCCTTCTGGCAATGCTCCCGCACCGGCACCCCCACCAGCTCGCTCAGCAGCGTCTCGGCCAGGTAGCACACCCCGGGGTTTCCCGGGACCACCGCGGCCAGGGGGCAGCTGTAGCCGCGTATCAGGATGCTGTCCTCCCCCTCCTCGATGTCCGCCACGCCTCCCAGCTCGCCGAGCACTCCGTACGCCGCGTCGATGCGCATGCGGATGTCCTGCTCGGGCTCGGTACGCCCCGCCGCCGCGCGCCGGCCCACCTCGCGCAGCATCTCCTCGGTGGCGTCGGTGCCCAGCCGCTCCCCCATCACGCCCAGCAGGAGGCCCAGCACCGGGGCGTACGCCTTGGGAAGGAGGCCGTCGGCCTCTGGCGTCAGCGTGTACAGGTAGGCCGGCTTTCCCACGCCGCGCGGCCCGGTGCTCCGCTCCTGCTTCACCAGCCCGTCGCGCTCCAGCGCGGCCAGGTGGGACCGCACCGCGTTGTCGGTCAGCCCCAGCTCCGCCGCCAGCTCGTTCACCGTGCGCCCGGACCGCCGCAGCAGGCCGATGATCTGCCCGCGCGTGCTGGCCAGGAGCCGCTCGATCCACTGCGTTGGCCGCATGACTCTCTCTCCCGGCAGCGTTCTCAAACCCTCACTCCGACCCCTGAAGCTAACGCCCTTGAGGAGTTTTGTCCAATAAGTCAAATATTCCATTGACATAAAGGGGAATTGCGCGTAGACTCTTCCCGTCGCCACGAAGTCCCACTTCCATTTGCCTGGAGTAGCAACGATGAAGAACGCCGTGCTGTCACTGGTGGCCCTTGCCGCCCTCGCCGCCTGTGGCGGAGCGCAGGACGCGGAGCAGAACGCCGCGAGCGCCGCCCCCGCCGACACCGCGTCGGCCGCCGCCGCGCCCGCGCCCGAGGCCGCCGCGCCGGCCACGGGCGGCGTGACCGACCCGCAGATCGCGCACATCGTGGTCACGGCCAACCAGGTGGACATCACCGCGGGCGAGCTCGCGCAGACCCGGTCCGCCAACTCCAAGGTGAAGGAGTTCGCCCAGCGGATGGTGACCGACCACGGGGGCGTCAACAAGGCGGCGACGGAGCTGGCGACGAGGCTGGGGGTGACGCCGGAGGCCAACCCCACCAGCCAGCAGCTCCAGCGGGGCGGCGAGCAGAACGTGTCTGCCCTGCAGGGCCTGAACGGGGCGGAGTTCGACCGCGCCTACGTGGCCAACGAGGTGACGTACCACCAGGCGGTGCTCGACGCCCTGGACCAGACGCTGATCCCCGGCGCGCAGAACGCGGAGCTGAAGACGCTTCTGCAGCAGAGCCGGCCGGCATTCGTCGCTCACCTGGAGCACGCGCGGCAGCTCCAGGCCTCGCTGGGCCAGAAGTGATGAGCCGCGGCCGCCACCTCCCGAACCCGGTGCAGCGCGCGGCGGTGGCGGCCGCGCTCGCGGTTGCGGGGTGCGCCGACGCTCCGGCAAAGGTCCACTCCGTCGCGATCCGGGGCTTCCAGTACGCCCCGGCGGTGCTCGCGGTATCCGTGGGAGACACGGTGGTGTGGACCAACCACGACGTCGTTCCACACACCGCCACGGCCGCGGACCGGGCCTGGGACACGGGGAGCATCGGGGCGAAGGCCCCTGGGCGAGTCGTCGTCGGCCGGGCGGGAACGCACCGCTACCTGTGCGCCTTCCACCCCGGCATGAAGGCGGAACTGGTGGCGCGGTAAGCCGCGCGCCACCGGGAATACACCTCCATAGGACGGCAAGGGACCATCATGGCTGAAGGCCGGAGGTCCTCCGCACCCGGGAAGAGTTCCTGGGTCTGACCATGGGCCGCGGATAGGGACGAGCCAGGCCCACCGGGAAGGCGGAGCGGCCGGGGGACGAGGATCCCCCGGCCGCTCCGCCGTGCCTTGCCGGTGCCCGGTCAGCGCACCACGCGCACCGGAACGTTGCGGTTGTCCGGCGCGAAGTCCGAGATCTGGCTGTTCTGTCCGACACCCGTGCGGGGCCACAGGTTGGCGGTGAACCGCTCCTGGCTGAACCCCTTGCTGGGAAGCATGCTCGCCGGGACGGTCACCCGCAGCTCGTTGCCGCTGGATGAGACGTTGGCCGCGGGGAGGTTCTGTGCGCCGCCCCCCGGGGTGAGGTCGCGGACGGTGCTCGTGCCCCCCGGCTGCACCACCACCACCAGGTCGAAGTGCACCCCGGTGGCGAGGTCGCCGAACCGCGCGATCCCCTGCCCCCGGTCCACGCCCCACACGAACAGCGCGTTGGGAGTGGTTCCGATGGCGCCGGCCGACGTGCTCTCGAAGACGAAGTCGGTGCCGTCGAACGTCACCTCGGCCCGGATCACGTCCAGGTCCGGGTTCATGGGCCCGGCGAAGCTCGCCAGGAAGTCGCCCCGCGGATCGGTGATGCGGGACGGCCGGCTGGCCTCCGTGGGCCCGTCGTCTTCGCAGGCCTGCAGCCCAAGCGCTGCCGCCATCACCAGCAGCGCCCCCCACGGGCGGGCCGTGCGCCGGGTACGGGTGTCGGGCAGGAACGGACGTCTGATATCCATGATGAGGCTCCCTCGTCGCGTGGCGGCACGAGCTTCCGGGGCAGACTGCGCCCGGTGCACGCGTGCCGGGGGACACAGAGCATTCCGCGTACCTCACACAGAGACACAGAGGCACAGAGAAAAAAACTTCATCTCTGTGCCTCTGTGTCTCAGTGTGAGACTATTTCGTTCTCGGTCACCACCGCCTGCAGGGGCACGTCCCAGGGGTCGGTGGGGACGCGCGGGAACTCCTGGGCGGCGAAGAAGACGCCGCAGCGGAAGCCGCGCCACTCGGGGAGGGCGAAGAGGCGGTCGTAGTAGCCCGCGCCGCGCCCCAGCCGTCCGCCGCGCCGGTCCCAGGCCAGGCCGGGGACGAGCACCGCGTCCACCATCTCCGCGGGGACGCGGGCGGAGCGCTCCGGGTCCGGCTCGCGGATGCCGTACGCGCCGATGCGCAGCGACGACGGCTCCGCGACGGCGTGCAGGTCCATGGAACGGGTGCCGGGGATCACGCGCGGGAAGACGACGTGCATCCCCCGCGTCAGCGCCTCCAGGGCGATGGCGTCGGTGGAGACCTCGTCGGGGAGGTGGGCGAAGAGGAGCAGGGTGCGCGCGTCCGCCACCTGGGGCACCGTCCACACCAGGCGGGCGATCTCCGTCTCGGCCGCCTCGCGTTCCGACGGGAGGAGGTCGCGCAGGCGGCGGCGGGCTTCGCGGCGCAGCTCGTCCTTGGTCACGCCAGCGCCGCCGCCACCGCCGCCGCCACCCGCGCGTTGTTGCGCAGGAGCGCCACGTTCGCCTCCAGCGACCGGCCGCCCGTGCTCTCGGCCACGGCGCGCAGCAGGAAGGGCGTCACCTCCTTGCCGCGCACCCCCTCGCGCTCCGCCAGCCCCAGCGCGGCGCGGATGGTCTCCTCCACCTCGCCCGCGGGGAGGGCGTGCTCGGTGGGCGGGGGCACGCAAAGGAGGATGGCGCCCGGCGCGCCGAGGGCCTCGTGCGCCTTCCACAGCGCCGCCACCTCCGCCGCGCTCCCCGCGCGCACGTCCACCTTGAGCCCGCTCTCCCGCGCGTAAAAGGCCGGGAGCTCGTCCGTCCGCCACCCCACGATCAGCACGCCGGCCGTTTCCAGCGCCTCGCGCGTGGCGGGGAGGTCGAGCACGGACTTGGCCCCCGCGCACACCACCACCATGGGCGTGCGCCCCAGCTCCGTGAGGTCGGCCGACACGTCGCGCGCCCCGCCGCGGTGCACCCCGCCGATGCCGCCCGTGGCGAACACGCGCACCCCCGCCCGGTGCGCCAGGAACATGGTCGCCGCCACCGTCGTGGCCCCGTCCAGCCCCCGCGCCGCCGGCACCGCCAGGTCGCGCGTGGACAGCTTCAGCACCCCCTCCGCCGTCGCCATCCGCACCACCTCCGCGTCGCTCAGCCCCACGATGGGGACCCCCGCGATCACCCCCACCGTGGCGGGGACGGCCCCGCCCGCCCTGACCTCCGCCTCCAGCGCGCGCCCCACCGCCAGGTTGCGCGGCCTCGGCAGCCCGTGCGCCAGGACGGTCGACTCCAGCGCCACCACCGCGCCCCCCGCCTGGAGCGCCGCCGCCACATCGGGCGAAGTACGAGTCAACTCATTCACTTTCTTCTCTGTGCCTCTGTGTCTCCGTGTGAGATCGCCGTTAAGTTACGCCCCCCGACCGTCCCCGGAAACGCACAACAGACACCGACGATGGATTCGCAACCCGAGCTCGCGCCGCGCTCCGCCGACACCGGCGACATCTCCCCGGAAGAGTTCCGCCGCTTCGGCCACGAGGTGGTGGAGTGGATCGCGGAGTACATGGCCGGCGTGGGCGAGCTTCCCGTGCTCGCCCCCGTGCGCCCCGGCGAGGTGGCGGCGCGCCTCCCCGCGTCGCCGCCCGGGGAGCCGGAGGGGTTCGACGAGATCCTGCGCGACTTCCGCGACATCATCGTGCCGGGGACGACGCACTGGAACCACCCGTCGTTCTTTGCCTACTTCGCCATCACCGGCGCCGGCCCGGGGATCCTGGGGGAGATGCTGGCGGCGGCGCTCAACAACAACGCCATGCTCTGGCGCACCGGCCCCGCCCAGACGGAGCTGGAAGAGCGCACGCTGGACTGGCTCCGCCAGCTCGTGGGCCTCCCCGAAGGGTTCCGCGGCACCATCCAGGACACGGCATCCATCTCCACCCTGGTCGCCGTGGCGGCGGCGCGCGAGGCGGCGGGGCTCGGCGTGCGCGAGGAGGGGATGAGCGGCCTCCCCAGGCTGCGCCTCTACTGCTCGGAAGAGACGCACTCGTCCATCGAAAAGGCGGGGATCACGCTGGGGATCGGGCGCACGGGGACGCGCAAGATCCCGACGGACGCGGAGTTCCGGATGGACCCCGCGGCCCTCGCGGGCGCCATCGCCGAGGACCGCGCCGCCGGGATCGTCCCCTTCTGCGTCGTGGCCACGGTGGGGACCACCTCCACCAGCAGCATCGACCCCGTGCCCGCCATCGCGGACATCTGCGAGCGCGAGGGGCTGTGGCTGCACGTGGACGCGGCGTACGGCGGCTCGGCGGCGGTGGTGCCCGAGCTGCGCGGCGTGCTGGACGGCGCCGCGCGGGCGGACTCCATCGTGATCAACCCCCACAAGTGGCTCTTCGTCCCCATCGACTGCTCCACCCTGTACCTGCGCCGGCCGGAGGTGGTGCGCCGCGCCTTCTCCCTCACCCCCGAGTACCTGGTGACGCCGGAGGGCGAGAGCGTCACCAACCTGATGGACTACGGCCCCGCCCTGGGCAAGCGCTTCCGCGCGCTGAAGCTGTGGATGACGCTGCGCCGCTTCGGGGCGGAGGGGATGGCGGCGCGCGTCCGCGAGCACGTGCGGCTGGCGCGCCTCTTCGCGGGGTGGGTGGACGGGGAGCCGGGGTGGGAGCGGATGGCGCCCGTGCCGATGTCGCTGGTCGTCTTCCGCCACCGCCCCGCAGGGCTGGGCGACGCGGACACCGACGCGCACAACGAGCGGCTGATGGCGGCCGTCAACGCCACGGGCGAGACGCTGCTCTCGCACACCCGGCTGCACGGCCGCACGGCGCTGCGCCTGGCCGTGGGCAACCTGCGCACCACGGAGGAACACGTGGCGCACGCCTGGGAGCTGCTCCGGCGCGCTGCGACGGAATCGTGACGCAGTCTTGACACGGCGGGGGGGTGGGGGCATCCTTCATCTCCGCGCTCCCGCAGTCCCCCTCCGCTGTGCCCCGCCTTGACCTCCAACACCGATTTCGCCGAGCTGTTCGCCCGGGAGCGCTGGCTGGTGCTCCGCGAGCGGCACCGGCAGGCCATCGACAAGCGGTGGTTCCTGGTGATCCTCTCCCTGTGCCTGGGGCTGGTGGGGAACCTGACGGGCGCCCTGGGCATCGGGGTGCGCGCGGCGGTGGGGCTCAGCGCGGCCTTCTTCCTGGTCAACCTCTTCTTCTACCTGCTGATCCGGGCCGGCCGCTTCTCGCCCTGGCAGTTCTGGTGGTCGGTGGGGTCGGACTCGGTGGGGCTGGGCGGGTTCGTGTGGGCGCTGGGGGCGCACGGGTACCTGGTGCTCCCCTTCCTGATCTTCGCGGTGGGAGGCTACGCGCTGGGGATGCCGCGCGCCGGGCAGGTGCAGCTTCTCGCCGCCGCCGCGGGGTACCCGCTGGGGCGCTGGCTGGGGCTGCGCGGCGACTGGACCGCGCAGGCGGCGTGGATGGTTGCCATCGAGTGGCTCTTCCTGGTGGGGATCGGCTACCTGTCCATGCAGGGGCCCATGGCGTACACCCGCCGCCTGCGCCGCGTGCGCCAGGCGCTGGCCCGAGCCCACGACGGCGACTTCACCACCCGCCTCCCCGACCGCCACCTGGACGACATCGGCTTCCTCTCCGTCTCCGTCAACCGCATGGCGAAGACGGTGGGGGAGATGGTGGGCGAGATCCAGGAGGGGGCGCAGGTGATGGCCGGCCTGGCGGAGTCGCTGGCCGCAACCTCGCGCCAGGTGCAGCGCTCCGCCCGCGAGATCGGCGCCACCACGGGCGAAGTCGCCACCGCCGCCGAAGCGCAGATGTCGCTGGTGACGCAGGGCGGCGACGCGCTGGACGCCGTCACCCGCGAGGGCGAGGCGATGCGCGCGCAGGCCGCCCGCTCCAGCCAGGAGGCGCGCGAGGTGGAGCGCGAGGCGGAGGAGCACGCCGACCGCGCGGGCCGCGCCGGCCTGCTGCTCACCGGCCTGGGCGAGGACTACCGCCGCCTCGCCGCCGCCGCGGACGCGCTGGAGGATGCGGGCGACCGGGTGCGCGGCTTCGTGACAGCCATCCAGGAGATCGCCGAGCAGACCAACCTGCTGGCCCTGAACGCCGCCATCGAGGCGGCCCGCGCGGGCGAGCACGGCCGCGGCTTCGCGGTGGTCGCGGGCGAGATTCGCGCCCTGGCCGTGCAGTCCGCCACCTCCGCCGCCGAGGTGAGCGGCGTGGTGCAGGCGACCTCGGCCGCCATCGCCGAGGTGCGCGAGCGGCTCAGCGCGGGGAGCGAGCGCATCGGCGGCGTGGGCGACGTGGCGGAGAACGGGCGGTTGGCGCTCGTTTCGATCGTGCGCGGGCTGGAGAGGACGGTCGCCTTCGTGGACCAGATCGCGCGCGACGTGGAGCGCCAGGCGGCGAGCCTGGGCGGGCTGCGCGACGACATGGGGCGCGTGCGCCAGATCGCCGGCGCGTCGGCCGCCCGCGCGCAGCAGACCGCCGCCGCCGCGGACGCGCAGTGGTCGGCCATGGAAGAGCTGGCCCGCGGCAGCCAGGGCGCCGCGGAAACGGCCGCCGCGCTGCGTGCCCTCGCCGGCCGCTTCCGCGTGCACGCCGACCCGGCACCGGCCGAGCCCGCGCTGGGCGCGCAGGTGCGCGCGGTGGCTCCGGAGGCCCGGCAATCGGTCGGCGCCGAGAAAAAGCTTGACACGGGGGCGGCCGGAGCGTATTAAGAGCATCACCAACCACCGCACAGCCGCGCCGGGCCCTCCTGTCTCGTCCCGCGCACCCCTGAGACGTACCCCCGCAGACCGCTGTATACCTCCTTGCCGAAGATCCGCTCCTCCGTCGTGGCACGCACGGGTGCATCCCGCGCCCGCGAGCTTCATCGCAGAGCTTATCCGCCCCTGGTGGGCTGAGCCCGTATGCGCCCACGCGGGGGCAGACGCGCCGGTTGGCGTGACCGCGAACCCAGCGCGCGTGCGGACGCCCCGCACGACGCCTCTTCACCGTAGCTGCAGGAGTTGGAGATGGCCCGCACGACCGGAAAGGTAAAGTGGTTCAACGACGCCAAGGGCTTTGGCTTCATTGAGCACGAGGGTGGCCGAGACCTGTTCGTCCACTTCTCTTCCATCAAGCAGGAAGGCTTCAAGACCCTCACCGAGGGTGAAGAGGTGGAGTTCGACGTGGTGGAGGGCCCCAAGGGTCCGGCCGCCGAGAACGTGCAGCGCATGAGCGCCTGAACGACAGGGCTCACACAGAGACACAGAGGCACAGAGATGAAGTCGTCTCTGTGCCTCTGTGTCTTTGGGGCCCTCACCCCCCCGGCCCCCCTCCCCCAAACTGCTGGGGGAGGGGGGCGCATCTGCTGTGTCTGCGCGACGTGGGGATGGTGAGGGTGCGCAGCGTGTGCTGGTGGAGCCGCGGGCGCGACGCAACGGAGCCGCGAACCGCCGCCGCGGATGCGCCCCCTCGCCCAGCTGTTTGGGAGAGGGGGATGGGGGTGAGGGCCACCGTCCGCGGGGACCGCACCCCGCCAGGCGCACTCAGGCGCTTCCTCTCCCCTCCCACGCCTCGTTGTAGACCCCCTTCCGCTGCAGGTACTTCACGATCTCGATGGAGATGGCGCGGAGGAAGGCGGCTTCGCGCTGGTCCAGGTCGGAGCGGTGCACGAGCTCCCGCAGGGTGCGCATGACGCTCTCCGTCTGGCGGCTCTTGAAGAAGTCCACGGACCAGAGGGCGCGCTCCGCGTCCGCGAAGAGCATCTCCAGGAACTCCACGGTGGGGGGCGGCGCCTCGCGGCGCGGGCCGCGGAAGGGCTGCGCCTCGCCCTCGGCGGCCATCCACAGCTCGTAGGCCATCACCAGCACCGCCTGCGCCAGGTTCAGCGAGGCGTGCTCCGGGTTGGTGGGGATGTGCGCCGTGCGGTGGCACAGGTCCAGCGCCTCGTTGGAAAGGCCGTGGTCCTCGCGGCCGTAGAGGATCGCCACCGGGCCGGCGCGCCCCTCCACCGCGTCCAGCGCGCGCTCCAGCAGCTCCGGCGCCAGCGAGCGCGGGCGGGTCAGGGCGCGCTTGGCCCGGCGCGAGCGCGCGGTCATCCCCACCACGAAGGCGCAGTCCGCCAGGGCGCCCTGCAGCGAGTCGTGGATCTCGGTGCGCGCCACGATCTCGGCCGTGTCGTGCGCGATCCCCTCGATGCGCCACGGGTCCCACTCCGCCGGGTTCACCAGGCGCAGCCGCTCCAGCCCGAAGTTCTTCATCGCCCGGATGGTCCCGGCCACGTTCACCCGGTCCTGCGTTTCCCACAGCACCACCACGATCCCTTCCAGCGCGCCGCGATCCATGTGTTCTCTGTGCCTCTGCGTCTCTGTGTGAGGCCGGTCGTTCAACGCTCCCGTTCGCGCTTGCGCTGGCCGCCGCCGTACTGCTGCTCGCCCCGGGCCGAGATGCGGCCCAGCAGCACCCGCGAGGCGCGCACGTCGTGCCCCAGGTCGATCAGCAGGAGCACCACGTCCGCGCTCCCCCACAGGATCGCGGCCAGCACGCCGGCCCGCACCACCTCCACCAGGAGGGGGAGGAAGGCGTTGGCCCCGTCCGCCGCCACGCCCAGCACGATCTCCAGCACCATGGCGACCAGCACCAGCGCCGAGACGATCTTGAAGAGCCGGGCGATGTACTGCAGCCCCACGTACGGCTCGGTGTCTTCGGCGCGCACGGAGCCCGGCGCGGTGCGCTCGCGGGCGATGCGCGCGTCCTCGTCCGCCTGCGCACGCGCGGCCGCACTCTGCGGCGTGGTGCGGATCACCGTCTGGTCGTCGTCGTCGCCGGCTCGTGGCGCGGGCGTGCCGCCCCCCTGTTCAGGCTCCATCACCGCCTCCCCCCGTGGGCTTTTGAGATGTTCCGCATCAGCGCTCCCGCTCCCTTTCCCGCTGCGCCCCGTACCGCTGCTCCCCCCGGGCCGAGATACGGCCCAGCAGCACCCGCTCGGCGCGCACGTCGTGCCCCAGGTCGATCAGCAGGAGCACCACGTCCGCCCCGCCCCACAGGATGGCGGCCAGCACGCCGGCCCGCACGATCTCGGCGAACAGGGGAAGGAGCGCGCGGGCGCCCTCGCTGGCCACGCCCAGCAGGATCTCCAGCCCCAGGGCGATCAGCACCATGAAGGAGACGATCTTGAAGAGGCGGGCGATGTACTGCAGCCCGATGTAGGGCTCCGTGTCTTCCGCGCGCACGGAGCCGGGGGCCACCCGCTCCCGCGCGATGCGCTCCGCCTCGCCCTCCGCCGGGGGCGGGGCGCCGGGCGCGGGGCCGGCCGCGTGCATCGTCCTCTCTTCGCCGTGTGCCGCCGGCGCAACCTGCCCCCCGCCCCCCTGATCGTCGCGCTCCATCACCGCCTCCACCCATGGTCGTGAGAAGGTCCGCCGCTCACCCCCGGCGCCGCCGCCGCTCGGCGACGAACATCTCCCGCTCCGTGATTCCCACCCGCCGCGCCGTGGCCTCGGCCCACCCCAGCTGCGCCACCTGCGCGCGGGTGTGCCCGTCGCTCCCCAGCGAAAACCGGACCCCGGCCTGCAGCGCCTTCCCCAGCAGCCGGTCGTGGGGCAGACGGTAGCGGTTGGAGATCTCCAGCGCCACCCCGCTGGCCGCCAGCGCCTCCACCCAGCGGTCCTCCCGCTCGGCCGTCCACCACGCCTCCACGTCGTTCTCCAGGTCGAAGAGCGCGGGGGGCGTGAGGGTGGAGTGGGCCGCGATCTGGATGGGCATGGCCGCCACCATGTCGCACAGGTTGGCCACCATCACGTCCATCACCTCGTGGGGCCGCCCGTTCCACGGCTCGGGGAGCTTCTGCCACCAGGGCGAGCCCATGGTGCCGTCCGGCAGGTAGAAGCCGTGGTTGGAGCCCACGCGGTAGTCGAAGCGGTCCATCACCTCGGCCGGCAGCTCCTTCCACAGCTCGTCGCACCAGCAGAACTCGCCGGCGCGGAACACGGGGGCATCCTCCAGCGCGTCCAGGTACCGGCGCACGCGCGCCTCGCTGGAGACGAAGCGCTCCACGTTGCGCGACGACACGTGGTCCGCGATCCCCACCTCCACCCCCAGCTCCGCGGCGCGCGCGGCGACCTGGGCCAGCGTCAGGTCGCCGTCGGACATGTCCGTGTGGCAGTGCAGGTCCTGCGTGCCCAGGCGGCTCAACGGGCCGCCCCCGCCGCCATGCGCACCCCGAAGCGCTCGCGGTACTGCGCTTCCGCGCGCTGCAGCGCGGCCCATCCGGCCTGCCCCTCGGGACCCAGGCGCGTGCGCGGTACCCGGCGGGTGGGCCACGGCGTGAGCGGATCGTTCAGATCGCCGTGGTACATCGACATGGTGGCGTTCACGATGTCCTCCACCGCACGCTGCCGCGCCTCCGGCGAGATGCGGTTGAGGGAAACCACCGTACGCAGCGCCCCGCGCGAGAAGACGTCGGCCAGGAAGGTGGCGTACTCTTCGCGGCGGCCCGGGTTCTCCGGCTGGCCGGCGCGGCCCAGCAGCCCGCGCAGCGCCGGCGCGTCCTCCTTCAGCCCCCGCTCCACCAGCTCCGCCGCCACGGCCACCCAGGCGGAGTCGCCGGGGGCGCGGAGCTGCGTGTCCAGCCGGGTGAGGAGGGCGACGGTGCCCACGCGGTCCAGCGGGTTGGGGCGGCGCGGGACGCGGCGGGCGCTGCGGGTGAAGCGCGCCACGCTGTCCGGCTGCTCCTCGTTGAGCACGGCGGACTGCCCCACGATCATCACCGGCGTGCCGAGCTGCACGTTGTGGAAGAGGCGCACGGCGTTGGCGTTGGAGAGGCGGATGCACCCGTGCGACACGCGCCGCCCCAGCAGCTCCGGCTTGTCCGTGCCGTGGATGGCGAGCTCGTCGCCCAGGTACACGGCCGCGGCGCCCAGCCCGCCCTCTTCCTTGCGCAGGGGCGACTCCTGCGGGGGCACGGGGAGCTTGTTCTCGATGAACCACCAGTCCGGCCGGAACCACGCGGGGTTCAGCTCCTTGTATTGCACCTGCATGGTGCCGCTGGGCGTGTGGAAGCTCCACTGCCGCCCCGTCTTGGTGCTGAGCCGGAACCCCGTGCCCGTGCCCACGGGAGCGCGCCACAGGACGCGCGCGCCGTCCATGAAGCGCAGCTCGTTCTGCTCCACGTCCACCACCACGTACTTGCGGTTGGGCTGCACGGTGGCGCGCGGCGGCGGCGCCTCGGCCACGGGGGGCGGCTGGGGCGCCCGGCGCCCGCCCAGAGTGGTGCATGCCCCCATCAGGAGCGCCGCGCCCAGCACGATGGGCGCGCGCGCGGCAATCTTTCTCTTCATCACACTTCGGTTAGGCTGCGTTGTGTCTGCGCGGGAAGAAGGTGCACGGGGTTGCAACCTGTGCGCCAGGGGCGAGTACACGCGGAAGCGCGAGGTGTGCCGGAGACGGCGGAGAAACGGGGCACAGCGGACCTGCGACTTCGAAGGGGGCGGGTGGAGATCTCCGCTGGCGCCCGCGGGGGCCCTCACCCCCCGACCCCCTCTCCCGATAACGGGAGAGGGGGCGATTTCCACGCGCGGGCCCGACGAAGCGGCCCCTGCCAACCCGCGGCCCTCGTGATGCGCGGGCGCGGCTGGATGGCTGGAATGCGCCCCCCTCCCCCAGCAGTTTGGGGGAGGGGGGTCGGGGGGGTGAGGGCCACCACCGCGCACCCCTCCCTTTCCCCATTCCCCACCAAGCATCTACCTTCCAGCACGCGGACGGCACCCGCCGTCCAGCTATCACCGCAGCGGGAGAGAGTGCATTGAGCGAAGAAATGGCAGGCGCAGCGGGCGGCGAGACGACCACCACGTCCTCGGGGCTCCAGTACACGGACGAAGCGGTGGGAAGCGGCCAGCAGGCGAAAGCAGGTGATCACGTGGTGGTCCACTACACCGGGACGCTCACGGACGGGCGGAAGTTCGACAGCAGCCGCGACCGCAACAAGCCGTTCGAGTTTCCCCTCGGCGCGGGCACCGTGATCCGCGGGTGGGACGAGGGCGTGGCCGGGATGAAGGTAGGCGGCAGGCGGCGTCTGGTCATTCCGCCGCAGCTCGGCTACGGCGCGCGCGGGGCCGGCAGCGTCATTCCCCCCAACGCGACGCTGGTGTTCGACGTGGAGCTGATCGGCATCCGCTAGCGCGGGACTCGTGGCGGCTTACGTAAGTGCTGGGGCCCATTAGAGTTTGGCCGCTGGGTCGCGCTGGCCGCCGCGTGCTTGACACCGCTCGCGGCGGCGTCAAATTCAACGCGTGCGGAGGCGCGCCGGGAATGTCCCGGGCGCCTCCGCGGGTTCGTTTTCCACCGCCGCCGGCACTGGGGCGGGTTCGTTTTTCCCAGCGAAGGGTTGATATGAGTGCGGCTGCGATCTTCGTGGATGGGGGCTACTTCGACCGTGTGTCGCGGGACTGTGGCTCCCCCCGGATCGACTTCGGCAAGCTGGCCACCGAGCTGGCCCGCCCGAACGAGCTCCTGCGGACCTATTACTATCACTGTCTCCCGTACGTCTCTCCCGTCCCCACGCCCGAGGAGCTGGAGCGCCTGGAGGGGAAGAAGCGCTTCTTCAGCGCCCTCAACCGCCTGAACCGCTTCGAAGTGCGCGAGGGGAAGCTGGAGTACCGCGGCACCGACCGTGAGAGCGAGCGTCCCATCTTCGAGCAGAAGCGGGTGGACATCTACCTGGGCGTGGACCTGGTGCTCCTGGCCGTGAAGCAGCGCGTTTCCCGCGCCATCCTCATCACGGGCGACAGCGACTTCCTCCCCGCCATCCGCGCCGCCAAGAACGAGGGGGTGCTCGTGCACCTTTTCCACGGCACCGGCCCGCAGCAGCCCCACCGCGACCTGTGGGAAGAGGTGGACGACCGCACCGTCATCACCCCTGAGCTGCTCCGATCCTTCCTGCTGGCCGCCCCCGAGCGCCGCCCGTACGAGTCGCCGGACCTGGCGCTCTGACAGAAATCTCACACAGAGACACAGAGGCACAGAGAAAGAATGCTTTTCTCTGTGCCTCTGTGTCTCTGTGTGAGATTCTTTATTGCCTTCCCCAGCGCCCGCCCGAACACGGCTATGGCATCGTCACCGCCGTGGGGGTTGAGCGCTGGGTCCGGGCTCCATCACCGAGCTGGCCAAGGCCGCCATCCCCCCAGCAGTAAGCTTCACCGCCGGACGTAAGCGCGCAGCTGTAGAAGGCTCCTCCCGTAATCGCGCGAAAGGTGAAGTCACCATCCACGGGCACGGGGCGCGACGTACAGGGCCAGGCGGAGGTGCCGGGCATGTGGGTGTTCACGCACCGCCCTTCTATCAGGGCGGCGGAGCCCAACTGCCCTCGCATGTTGCTGCCCCAGCAGTACTCCTTTCCAACAGGGGTGATGCCACAGGTGTGGGAATATCCCGCAGCGAACTGCACGAGGCGCAGGCCGCCGGTCACGGCGGTCGGGCTCATGGTCGCCCCAGTCGTCATCGTTCCGTTGCCGAGCTGGCCGCTGTCATTCGCCCCCCAGCAGTACGCGTCCCCTCCGGCTGTGGCCCCACAGGAGTGGAAGTACCCGGCACCGATGCTCGTGAACACCAGCGCGCCGCTGACCGCTTGCGGAGCCACACGAGTGGTCCGAGTGCCATCGCCGAGCTGTCCCGCGCGGTTCTCACCCCAGCAGTAGGCTCGTCCCTCCCCCGTCTGCGCGCAGGTGTGAAACCCTCCCGCGTGAAGCGCGACGAACGACAACCCACCCGCGACCGCGGTGGGCGTCAGACGCCGGCCACTCGCGACCGAGCCGTCCCACGTGGTTCCGTCGCCGAGCTGGCCCTGGAAGTTACTGCCCCAACAGTACGCGGCGCCGCTCCGGGTCAGGCCGCAGCTGTGGTAGTCACCGGCGGAAAGACTCGCGAATACGAGCCCCCCTTCCACCCGCGTCGGCGCCTCTCTGCTGGACGTTGTGCCGTCGCCCAGCTGACCACCCGCCCCCCAGCAGTACGCCGTGCCCTCAGGCGTCAGACCGCACGTGTGATTCTGGCCCACGGCCAGGGTCCGAAAGGTGATCCCCCCGACGACCCTGGTGGGAGTCGCCCGGGTGACTCCGCTCGTCATCGTGCCGTCGCCGAGCTGGCCCTGGTAGTTGCTGCCCCAGCAGTACGCCGCGCCGTCGCGATCTATGGCGCAGCTGTGATTTGCGCCTCCGCCCCCAAGGGACAGCCCGGCAAAGGTGCGGGGGAGGGTTTTCACCGTGGCGACCCCCGACTTCCCCCCGCTGCGGGCCGTGATCGTCGCCGTCCCGGCAGCCACCGCCGTGACCAGCCCTGTGGCTGAGACGCGTGCCTTGGTATCATCCGAGCTGCTCCACACCACTTCCCGCCCGGTGAGGAGCGCGCCGCGGGCATCGCGCAGAGCGGCCGTAAGCTGCCGGGCCGCACCCACCTGCAGGGCGACCGTGTCGGGGTCCACCGCCACCGACGCGACCGCCTGCTCGAGCAAGGTGAGGGTGGCCGTGGCGAAGTGGCCCCCGCTGCTCGCCGTGATCGTCACGGCCCCGGGGCGGATCGCCGAGACCAGGCCACTTTCCGACACACGGGCACGGGCGGTGTCTGAGCTCGCCCACGCAAAGCCCCGCCCCGTCAGCACTTGGCCGCGCTGATCCCTCGCCACCGCCGTCAGCTGCAAGCTGCCGCCCACCGTGAGTGTGTCCGCCGGCATGCTCACCTGCAGCCCGGCCACCGGAATCATGCCGGTGCCCGTATCACCGCCGCAGGCGGCGCCGATCGGGATAGACGCGATCAGGACAAGTGAACGGGTGCGCATGACTTTGCTCCGGGAGGGGGTGCCGGACCGGACAGGAGGGCTCAAAAGCGAAATTTGCCGCAAGAACCATGCGTCGTTCCAGACTCACATGCCCAAACCGGCGCCCGGGCCGGCGACAAGTGAAGCTACCGGGGCTGCCTGGCCTGCGTTACCCAACGCTGAATCTTCTCTCGCAGCATGGGGAGGGTCACGGTACCGTCTTCCAGCACCTTGTCGTGGAAGACGCGGATGTCGAAGCGGGGGCCGAGCTCGCGCCGCGCCAGGTCGCGGAGGCGCATGATCTCCAGCGAGCCGACCATGTAGGCGGTGGCCTGGCCGGGCCACACGATGTAGCGGTCCACCTCGTCCTCGATGGAGCCGCGCGTCTCGGCGGTGTGGGCGAGCATGTAGTCGATGGCCTGCTGGCGAGTCCAGCCCAGCACGTGCATCCCGGGGTCCACCACCATGCGGGCGGCGCGCAGGGCCTCGTTCGAAAGCAGGCCCATGCGGTCCAGATCGGACGAAAAGAGGCCCATCTCGTCCGCCAGGCGCTCGGCGTAGAGGCCCCAGCCCTCGCTGAAGCCGGAGTTGCCCAGGAAGCGCGTCAGCGGGTGCGCGTCCTTCCGCTCCTGCGCGATGGCGAGCTGCAGGTGGTGGCCGGGGATCGCCTCGTGGAAGGCGGTGGACTCGGCGCCCACGCGCGTCTGCTTCTCCGGCTCGTAGGTGTTGATGTGGTAGATGCCGGGGCGGCTGCCGTCCTCCGCCGGCGCGTCGTAGGAGCCCAGCGGGGCGGACTTTTCCTCGAACTCGCGGTACGGCTCGATCACCACGTCCGCGCGGGGCATGCGGCCGAACCACTTCGGCATCTCGCGGCGGGCGCGGTCCATGGCCCGCGTGGTGAAGTCGATGATCTCCTGGCGCGTCTGGAAGCCGTAGCGCCGCTCCGTGCGAAACGCCGTCAGCAGCGCCGGCACGTCGCTGGTGGCGAAGGAGCGCCGCGCGATGGCCAGCATCTCCGCGTCGATGCGGGCGATCTGCTCCAGGCCCGTCTGGTGGATCTGCCGCGGGTCCAGCTCCAGCGTGGTGAACGCGCGGACCTGCGCACGGTAGCACTCCGCGCCGTTGGGCAGCGTGCTCACGGCGATGGCCTCGCGCGCGGCCGGCAGGTACTCGTCGCGCAGGAAGTCGCGGTGGCGGCGCAGCGCGGGGTTGATCTCGCTGGCGATCAGCGCCTCCCACGCGCGGCGGAACTCCGGCGTGCTGTCCCGCTGCGCAGCCGCGAAGAAGGGGGACTGCGCGGGCGCCGGCGCGATGAGGCCGTCGAGCTGCTCGATCACCCGCCGCACGTTCAGCCTGGGCGACGAGTAGCCCTGCGCCAGCCCGGTGCGCAGCCGCCCCGTCTCGTTGTCGATGAAGCGGGGGAGCTGGCGGAAGCGGGCCAGCGCCTGATCGCGCAGCTCCGGCGTCCCCACCGGCTGGATGGAGGCGAGGAAGGGGTACTGCGTCTGCCACCCGGTGAGCTGGCTGACGGCCCACAGCTCGCCGCGGCACACGCGCGACTGCCGCGCGCTCTCCAGCGCCTGGCGCAGGAAGCCGTACGTCAGCCGCTCCGGCCCCTCGCCCACCGCCGCGGAGTCCACGCGGGCCAGCCGCGCCGCCCACTCGTCCTCCCTGCGGTCGCTCGCGGCGAGCGCCTCGGGCGAGTTGTCGGTGAGCCCGCCGTGGCTCTTCCCCGGGAGCCCCAGGTACGTGACCAGCTCGGGGCTCTCCTCCACTGCCCGCGCCATGTAATCATCCGCGATCGCCGTCACCTCCGCCGCGGCGGAACGCGGAGCGGCGGCGGGCGTGGGTGTGGCGGGCGGAGTGGCGCGCGGCGCGCAGGCGGAGGCCAGCACCAGCAATCCGCAGGTGATACGCTTCATCATCCTCTCTGTGTCTCTGTGTGAGACTGCTGTTCCTTCAGGGCCCCGACGTGGACACGTCCGCGTCGGGGCCCCTGCCGCCGGGCTGGCCGTCTCGCCCCAGGGTGTACAGGTCGTAGCCCGAGCCGCGCCCCGGCGAGGTGTAGCGGTAGGGACGCCCCCAGGGGTCGTTCGGGACGCCAGCGGGGAGGTAGGGGCCGCGCAGCGCGTCGAGCCCCTGCGCCGTGGTGGGGTAGGCGCCGCGGTCGTCGCGGTAGCGGCCGAGGGCTTCCTGGATCACCTCGATGTCGGTGCGCGCGGCGGCGGGGTCCGTGGCCCCGGCGCCGGGAAAGACCCTGCGGCCGAAGAGCATGAGGAGGAGCACGGCGAGGATGATTGCCCCCACCCACAGCCGCGATGCGGGGCGGGGCTCCTCCGGCACGCTCATCCCACCGTCTCGTACGGCGCGCCGGCCGCGGGTACGGCTTCCGGCGCCAGGCTGAACGCCTGGCGCAGGCGCGCCTCGGCGGCGTCCGCGGCGGCGCCGGAGCGGGCGTGCACCTCGGCGAGGGGGGCGCCCGGGGCCAGGCGGTCGCCCACGCGCGCGCGGACCACGATGCCCACCGCGGGATCCACCGGATCGCCCTTCTGGCGGCGGCCGGCGCCCAGTTGCAGCGCCGCGTCCGCGATGCCGCGCGCGTCGGCCTCGGCCACCCACCCCTCCGCGTCCGCCACCACGGTGCGCACCACCGGCGCGGCGGGGAGGAGCTCCGGGCGGGCGACCACGCGCGGGTCGCCGCCCTGCGCCTCCACCAGCAGCTCCATCCGCCGCGTCGCCGCGCCCGAGTCGCGCAGCGCCGTCAGCTTCGTCTCCGCCTCTTCCGCCGTGGACGCGAGGCCGGAGAGGATCATCAGGTGCGTGCCCAGCTCCAGGGTGAGCGCCCACAGGTCGGCGGGGCCGCCGCCGGCCAGCGTCTCGAAGGCCTCGCGCACCTCCAGCGCGTTGCCCACCGCGCGCCCCAGCGGCTCCCGCATGGACGACAGGACGGCGCGGGTGCGGCGGCCGGCGCCCTCGCCGATGCGGACCAGCGCGCGGGCCAGCTCGCGCGCGGCCTCGGGCGTGGTCATGAAGGCGCCGGAGCCCCACTTCACGTCCAGCACGATGGTGGACGCGCCGCCGGCCAGCTTCTTGGACATGATGCTGCTGGCGATCAGCGGCACCGAGTCCACCGTGGCGGTCACGTCGCGCAGCGAGTACAGCGCCCCGTCCGCGGGAACGAGCTCGGGGCTCTGGCCCACCAGCGCGCACCCGATCCGCCGCACCTGCGCGCGCATCTCGTCCAGCTCCAGCGCCGTGCGGAAGCCGGCGATGGCCTCCAGCTTGTCCAAAGTGCCGCCCGTGTGCCCCAGCCCGCGGCCCGACATCTTCACGAAGGCGGCGCCCGCCTCCGCCATCAGCGGCACCAGCACGATGGAGGTCTTGTCGCCCACGCCGCCCGTGCTGTGCTTGTCCACGGTGGGGCGGTCCAGCCCGCCCCATTCCAGCGTGGCGCCGCTCTCCACCATGGCGCGGGTCATCGCCAGCGTCTCGCCCTCCGTCATCCCGCGCCAGCACACGGCCATCAGCCACGACGCCATCTGGTAGTCGGGGATGGTCTTGCCCAGGTACCCCGCGAGCAGCCCGCCGATCTCCTCGCCCGTGAGCTCGCCGCCGTTCTTCTTCCGCTCGATCAGCGGCACCGCCCCGGCGCTCACGCGTCTCCGCCGCGCGCCGGGAGGCTCGCCCCGTCGAAGGCGCCGGGGAGGAGGGCGCCCACCGTGGTCGTCACCACGCCGCCGGGATCGTGCGCCCCGGCGGGGGTGATCAGCAGCATCTCCGCCCCGAACTCGTGCAGCACCTGCCGGCAGGCGCCGCAGGGGGCGCAGGGCAGGTCGTCCTCGGGCCCTACCACGGCGATGGCGCGGAAGGCGGTGCGCCCTTCGGACACCGCCTTGAAGATGGCCGTGCGCTCGGCGCAGTTGGTGAGCCCGTACGAGGCGTTCTCCACGTTGCACCCGGTGAACACCGTGCCGTCCTCGGCCAGCAGGGCGGCGCCCACGGGGAAGCGGCTGTAGGGCGCGTAGGCGTGGGCGCGGGCCGCGCGGGCGCTCTCCATCAGCGCCAGGGCCTGGTCCTGCGTATCGTTCGTGGTCACGTGCTCGGGCGTAAGGGTTCGCTCACAAGGTTGGGCACGGCGCCCCGGAACACAAGGGCTCACACGGAGGCACAGAGGCACAGAGATGAACTCCTCTCTGTGCCTCTGTGCCTCCGTATGAGCCCTTTTTTTCAGCGAACGCGCCGCAGCTCGCGTGAAAGCTCCGCCAGCACCTGGTCCTGGTCGTGGCGGATGAAGAAGTGGTCGCCCGGGAACATGTGCCTGGCGAACGTGCCGGTGGTGTGCTCCCCCCACGCCTCCAGATCCGCCTGGGACACGTCCTCGTCCCGGATCCCCCCGAACGCGGTCACGGGGATCGCGAGCGGGGGCTCCTGGCGGTGCGTGTACGTCTCACCGATGGCGAAGTCGGCGCGCAGCAGGGGGGAGAAGAGCTCCATCAGGTCCGGATGCTCCAGCACCTCCTCCGGCGTACCGCGCAGGCGGCGCAGCCCATCGCGGAACTCGTGCTCGGGAAGGGCGTGAAGCGGCGCCCGGCTGCTCGGCAGGTGCGGCGCCGTGGCGCCGGAGGGGAAGAACGCCAGCGGCAGGGGGAGCCCGCCGCGCCGCAGCCGCCGGATCAGCTCGAAGGCGATCAGCGCCCCGTTGCTGTGCCCGAAGAAGGCGAACGGCACGTCCATGAAGGGCGCCAGCCCCGCCGTCGCGCTCTCCACCAGGTCTCCGAGCGCTGAAAACGGCGGTTCGCTCATGCGCCGCTCGCGCCCGGGAGGCTGTACGGCGCACACCTCCACGTCCGGGGGGAGGCCCGGCGGCCACGAGTTGAAGGTGGAGGCGCCGCCCCCCGCGTACGGAAAGCAGAACAGGCGCAGGCGCGCGCCGGGGTTGGCCCGCGGGAAGGTGGCCCACGGGCTGCGGGCGGGGGGGCGGCTCACGCGGACGACGCAGAATTCCCGGTTTCTTCCATCTTCTTGCGCAGCGACAGGGGGCGCATGTCCGTCCACACCTCCTCGATGTACGCGAGGCACTCCGCCTTGGGGCCCTGCTTCCCCACGGCCGTCCACCCCAGCGGCAGCTCGCGGTCGGCTGGCCAGATGGAGTACTGCTCCTCGTGGTTCATGACGACCTGGTAGATGGTCGTATCCTCGTTGTCGGCGGTCGACATCCGTCTCTCCCTGGTGAAATTGTTTCGGTTAGTGGTTCTCTCTGTGACCCTGCGCGAGCCCTCAGCGGTTGCTCGCCACTGCGCTGGTGCTGTCGCTGCGCCCCAGCATCCGGCGCACCCCCGTCCATGCGCGGACGAGGTTGTTTTCCGACCGATCCAGCCGCGCCTCGGTGATCTTCCGCGATCCCGTGCTGGCGTGGATGAAGCGCCCGCCGCCCACGTACATCCCCACGTGCGTGACGCGGCCGCCGCTGCCGAAGGTCAGGATGTCCCCCGGGAGGAGGCGGCTCAGGTCGCGCGGCACCTCCTGCCCCGCCCGCGCCTGCTCGGCCGCGGTGCGCGGGAGGCGCACGTTGAGCCCGCGCATAAGGTACTGCAGGAAGCCGCTGCAGTCGAACCCGCGGTCCGGATCGGTGCCGCCCAGCAGGTATCGCACCCCCACCTGCCGCCGCGCCAGCGCCACCAGCGAGTCGCGCTGCGCCTGTTCCGGCCGCGCGCCGAACGCGTCGCCGCGCAGGATCCCTAGGATGGACGGGAACTGCTGCTGGGCCGAGGCACGGGCGGGGAGGGCCAGCATCAGGCCCAGGACGATGGCGAACAGGGCGCTGCCGCGGAGTGGACGCAAAGCGGGGCGGGGGATCGCGGGTGGCTTGCGGGTCGGCGCGGGGAGCTGCGTGCCAGGCGCGGTCCCGGGCGGAGCGGGACGGCCGCGGCGGAGCGGTTGTGGAGCGGTGTTGAATGGGAGCCATGATACCGTACCCTTTTCCGCCCGTCAACACCGCCGCACCGCGGCCATCCCACCCCGAAAAAGCAAGCCGATGTGGCGCAAGGAGTTGCGCGACCCGTCCCCAAATCCTCACCTGGCCCCCGCCGCCCGGGGAGACCCGTCCATTGGACAACGCGACGCCGTCGCCCCATACTCCCCGGCACACCTCCACCCGCGCCCACCGTGCCCGAATGAGCCGCCTCTTCCGCACCGCCGCACCCCTGCTGGCGCTCGCCGCGCTGGCCTGCGCCGCCGCCGCGCCCGCCGCGGGACGCCCCGCTCCCACCGCCGTCCGCACCGACACGGCGGCGCTGCGCCGCACGCTGGAGGGGGTGATGCGCGGCTACGCCGGCGTGGCGGGGGTCAGCGTCGCCAACCTCAAGACGGGCGAGACGCTCTCCATCCGCGGCGGCGAGACGTATCCGTCGGCGTCGCTGATCAAGGTGGCGATCCTGGTGGCGCTGCTGGACGAGGTGAACAAGGGGACGATCAGGCTGGACGAGCGCATCGGGATGATCGCGCGCGACCGGGTGGGCGGCTCGGGAGTGCTGCAGCACATGGCGTCGGGGCTCAACCTGA
>CADCTW010000043.1 GCA_902805735.1 uncultured Gemmatimonadota bacterium
GCTCCCGCCGCGCCGGCACGGAGAGGGAGAGGCGGCCCGCGTCCGGGTCGCAGCGCGCCAGGAAGCGGCGGAGCGCGCCGGCGGCACCCAGCTCGCGCGCACGGGCATCCAGCGCCGCGCGGGGCACGCCGCGCGCGAGCAGCTGGAAATCGAGCACGTCATGGGCCTTCAGCCGCCACCGGTCGCCGCCCCAGCAGCGCTGCAGGACCAGGCCCACCAGGAGGGCGTCGGCCTCGCTCGGCTCGCGAATCCGCACGTCCTCCC
Organism: uncultured Gemmatimonadota bacterium; assembly: GCA_902805735.1. Lineage (GTDB taxonomy): Bacteria > Gemmatimonadota > Gemmatimonadetes > Longimicrobiales > Longimicrobiaceae > Longimicrobium. The sequence goes on from CADCTW010000043.1 coordinate 265, forward strand.
ATACCCGCTCGCGCGACGCGCTCCACACGGCATCGGTGATGCGCCGGGGGACGCCGGTCCAGGGCAGCTCGCTGTGGATGGCGAAGCGGTGCAGGTCCACGCACGCGTCGCCCCCCGGGGAGTGGAGCGTGCAGACGTTGTGCGCGTAGGGCCGCCCGGTGTCGGCCTCCTCGCGCCACCCCTGCTCCCGCGCCACCTCGCGGGCGCGCGCGAGGTGCGCGGACCGCACCACCACGTCCACGTCGCCGTGGAAGCGCGCGCCGGGGGCGGGGTAGACGAATTCCGCGAGGTGGAAGCCCTTGAAGAGGAGAACGTCCACGCCCGACCCGTTCCACGCGCGTAGCAGCGGGAGGAGCTCCGTCTTGATCCGCTGGTGCCGCGCGAGCGATGCCAGGTAGTCGCCGCGCAGCCCCGGCCGCTCCGGGTGCGCCGGGGGGAGCACCGTGTACGCGTACGCCGCCAGCCCGCGGCGGCGGAGCAGCGCGGCGGGCGGAGCGGGTCTCTCGGGATCCAGGAGCCAGGCTTCCAGCGTGTTCATCACAAGCGGACGGGCTTCGGGATGGGGATGAACCAAGCTGTTGCTCGGGCATCTCTTGTGAGCACGAGCAGGGAGCATCCTCGAAAGCAGTACCCGAGCTCGTACGCCCACGAGGCCGTCGAGCACACGGAGTGGTCTCTGCTTCCGAGGCGGTGGGTCGTGGAGCGCTCGTTCGCCCGGGCGGCCCGCTTCCGCCGGCTGGCGAGAGACAATGAGCGCCTTCCCGAGACTCTGGCGGGCTGCGCTTCATCGCCTTCGGCGTGCTCATGCTCCCCGGCGCGGCTCCCCGGATCGCCAGCTTGTCAGGTCGGAAGCGGGATTCGAGGGAGTGAGGCCATCACTCCGGGCTCACCTTCCTCCCTGGCATGTCTCGCCCGCCCTGGTGGAGCACCAGGCGTACCACCTTGCCCTGGGTGTCACGTACGAAGCCGATCTGAGCGTCCACCTCGCGAAGGAAGAACTCCGTTTCCGCGTAAGGCCAGATTCGGTGCTTGCCCTGCCCGGTTGCCTGCGCAAAGAGCGCGTCGCCCTCCCGCGTGACCACGATGCGGAACTGCGGCGCCAGCTCGTAGGTCCCCACGTAGTGCTCCAGGACCTGCGCTGCCAGCGGGATGGCGGTGTACTCCTTCCGAGGCGCCGGTGCTGGCGTGAGCGGGAATGCCGGGTTCAGCAGGTGGAACCCGATGTCGTCCGCGCCCGCCCCGCCGGAGTTGGTCAGCACCACCACCGCGGCGCCCGTTGCGGGCCGGAAGCCGGCGAACGAGCGGTAGCCGCCCGTGCCGCCGTTGTGCCACACCACGTCGTCACCCTCGCGGTGGCGGAGGTGCCACCCCAGGCCGATCCCCATCTCGGCACCGCCCGCGCTCGCCCGCTCCAGGTGGGTGAGCGCCATCGCCTTCTCCAGCGGCCCGCGCTCCGGGTGAAGCTGGGCCGCGAGGAACTTGAGCATGTCCACGGCGGTGGAGCGGATCGCGCCCGCGCCGGCCAGGGTGGGAAGGTCCCAGTTGGGCACCACGGCACCACCCGGGCCGTGGCCCAACGCCAGGCGCGCCCGCAACGGCGAGGTCAGGGTGATGGCGGTGCTACTCATCCCCAGCGGGTTCCAGATGCGCTCACGCACCAGATCCTCGTACGACTTGCCGGCTCGCAGAGCCAGCACGTGCCCCAGCAGCCCAACACCGAGATTGGAGTACTCGTAGCGCGCGCCCGGGTCGCGAGGGAGCCTGTACCCGGAAAGGAACTCGTACAGCCGCTGCACGGTGTAGTCGGCGTACGGGTTGGAAGCGTCCGCCGGCCTGAGATTGGCGGGCAGCCGGGGCAGCCCCGAAGTCTGATCGGAGAGCATGGCCAGCGTGATCTGCTTGCCGCCGCGGGTCGGCATCGCCACGCCCGCGGGGAGATACTTCTGCACCGGGTCGTCGAGCGCCACCTCCCCCCGCTGGACCATGTCGGACAGCAGCGCGGCCGTGAACACCTTGGTGACCGAGCCGATTTCGAAGACCGAGGCCTCGTTCAGCGGAGGCTGCCCCGGACCGGGGTCACCCCAGGCGAGTATGCGCGTGGAGCCGTCGGGCGCGAGCAGACCCACGACGACGCCGGCGCTGCGCCTGTCCGCCACGCGCTGTTTGAGGAGAGACAGCACCGCTGAGTCCGGCGGAAACATCGCGGACCTTGCCGCGGTCCCCACACCCTGCGAGTGGGCAGCGGAGGGGATCGCCGGGAGGGCGCACAACAGCGCGGCGACGGGCCAGAGCGGGCAACGACGCACCGGGGAGCAGAACATGGACGTCTCCAGGAACACGAGGGTGATGTGCCGGGCGCCGGCACAAAGTGGGATCGGCGAAACAGTGCCGGCAACGGACGGATAGAGGACGACAGAGGAAGAGGAGCGCCACCCGAGCTGAGCCGCCGGTGTGTCAGCAGATCGGGGTCCGGCTGCATCATCGTCCGGGCACGCTGGCCTGGGGGTGCGTGCAGCCGTGTTCCGGGGGCTCTCGGACGCTGCCGCACCTCATCCGTCTTCGCCGGACAGATCGAACAGGTCGCCCACCGGCACACCGAGAGCCCGCGCGAGCCTCAGGGCAAGATAGATCGAGGGAACCATCCGGCCACCTTCGATCGCGTTCACGGACGCCCGCGTGATTCCGGCGCGCTCGGCGAGCTCCGCCTGTGTGAGGTTCCGGATGGCCCGCTGTACCCGAATCGTGTTCCGGACGGCTGGATCACCCATCGCTCGGCTGGCGGCCGTAGAACAGGTACGCGCCAAAGAACGCGGTGAGCCCCAGCGACACCGTCAGCGCGGCCATCCCGGCCACGGAGGGCGACGGAGGGACGTTCGCCATGAAGATCGCGAGCGGGACCTGGGCCCAGAGCGTAACGGCGAGAGCGGCCCTGGACGCTCGATTCCGCGCCGCCCACGACCACTCGTCCCGGAAGATGGTCCGGAAGAACGGGTCGCGCCGGCCCCAGCGGCGGCTGCCAGATGCATTCATCTTGAGTCCGAGTATGCCGGCAAGGTAGAGCGCGCCGATGGTCAATCCGACCCTGCTGGCCCCGTCGCCGACGTGTCCCAGGACATCCGCCAGGAAGAGTGCGCCCGCAGACATCACGAACAGCAGACTGAGCACCATGAGCCGCTGGTACGCCCGGTAATGGTGATCCGTTTCATTCCCGTACGATCCTTCCATGGGGAAGCTCCGCGCTGGACATGGTTGAAGATTCCGGCCGTAGGGTAATTGATCGGTATCTTTATGTCAAGGATCGCTTACACCGGCTCTGGCATCGGGTCTCCGGGTTGCCCGTGCGGTACTGTTCCAGCAGTCTCGGCGGCCCTGGTCCATGACGGCCCTTCCAACCAGAAACAGGAGGCACGGAGAATACCTCTCTCCGTGCCTCCCTGTCATGGGTCCGGCGGCCAGCTTACGGAGCCTGGCCTAACAGCAGCACCTGGGCGTTCATGATGTCCAGCCGCCCGTCGCCGTTCACGTCGCCCAGCGCCACGTTGAGCGGGCCGGTGCCCCCGGAGCCGTCGCCGTAATGCGCCGGCGTCACGAATCCGCCACTGCCGTTGTTCAGCAGCACGCTCACGCTGTTGGCCGTGGAGTTGGCCGTCGCGACGTCCAGGCGCCCGTCGCCGTTCAGGTCGCCCAGCGCCACGGCGATGGGGTCGGAACGGGTCGAACCGCTGATCTGGCCGCTGAAGCCGCCGCTGCCGTTGCCCAGCCGCACGGTCACCGCGGTGGTGCCGAGTGCGACGGTGGCCACGTCCAGGCGGCCGTCGCCGTTCACGTCGCCCACCGCCACTCCGCGCGCGTCGTCGCCGGCGGCGAAGGAAGCCGAAAGGGCGAACCCGCCCTTGCCGTCGCCCAGCAGCACGCGCCCCTTGGAGACGGCGATGTCCAGCCGGCCGTCGTTGTTCAGGTCACCCAGCGCCACCCCCACCCGCACGGGGCCCGGGTCGGACAGGGTCGTCGCCAGCGTGAAGCCGCCGTTGCCGTCGCCCAGCAGCACGCTCAGGTAGTTCTGGTCGAAGTTGCCGGTGACGATGTCGAGCCGCCCGTCGAGGTTCACGTCGCCCAGCGCGACCGACCACGGGTTGTTGGGGTTGGAGTAGTCCGTCCCCGAGGAGAAGCCGCCGCCGCCGTTGCCCAGGTGCACGCTCAGGGTCTTGGAGGTGCCGTTGACGATGACGGCGTCCAGCCGCCCGTCGCCGTTCAGGTCGCCCAGCGCCAGGTCGCGCGCGCCGGTGCGGGCCGGGAACTCCATCGGCTCGCCGAACCCGCCGCTCCCGTCGCCCAGCCGTACCCGGCCCACCCCGACGCCCAGCGAGATGGCGTCCAGCCGCCCGTCGCCGTTCACGTCGCCCAGAACGGTGCCCGCGCCCGGAGCGGCCGTGGCGAAGCCGCCGCTGCCGTTGCCCACCAGCACGCTCACGGTGTTCGAGTTCATCGGCGGGGTGGTGGTACCCGTGGCGTTGGCCGTGACCACGTCCAGCCGGCCGTCTCCGGTCACGTCGCCCACCGCCACCGCCTGCGAGCCGGTGCCCACCACGAAGCTGCTCGCGGGGCCGAAGCCGCCGGTGCCGTTGCCCAGCGCCACCTCCACGTCGTTGGTCACCAGGTCCAGCCGGCCGTCGCCGTTGAGGTCCGCCAGCGCCACCGATCGGCCGCTGATGCCGGCCGGGCTCCCGGCCGTGAAGCCGCCCGTGGCATTGGCCAGCAGCACGGCCCCGGTGGAGGCCACGATGTCCGCCCGCTCGTCGCCGTTCAGGTCGCCCAGCGCGAACGACTGCGGCAGGGTGCCCGCCGGGTAGGCGGCCATGGCGGCGAACGCGCCGGCGCCATTCCCCGCCAGCACGCCCACGTTGTTGGAACCGCTGTTCGCCACCACCACGTCCACCTGCCCGTCGCCGGTGGCGTCGGCCAGCGCCACGAACGAGGGGACGCTCCCCACCGGGTACGACGCGGGCCCCCCGAAGCCGCCGCCGGATGCCGCGAGCAGCACGCTCACGTTGTTCCCGCTGAAGTTGGCCGTGGCGATGTCCAGCCGCCCGTCGCCGTTCACGTCGCCCAGCGCCACCGAGCGGGGACCCGCTCCCACCGCCAGGGTGGTGGTCGTGTAGCCGCCGCTGCCGTTGTTCAGCAGCACGCCCACGGAGTTGGAACCCTCGTTGGCGGCCACGATGTCCACCCGCCCGTCGCCGTTGAGGTCGCCCGCCGCCAGCGACACCGGGCGGCTGCCGCCGGTGGTAAACTGGACCGCGGGGGCGAAGCGGCCGGTGCCGTCGGCCAGCAGCACGCTCACACCGCCGCCCCGGTTCGCCGTGGCCACGTCCCGGTCGCCGTCGCCGTCCAGGTCACGCACCAGCACCGCCGCCGGGTTGACTCCCACCGGGAACTGCTCGCCCACGAAGCGGCCAGAAGCCGGCGCCGTGGCCACCCGGTACCGCTCCACTCGCGGCGTGCAGGAAAGCCCGGCGGTGACGGAGACCTCCACCTCCTCGCCCGGGAAGAACGGCCCCGTGTGGCTGTAGGTCACCTCGTGGTTGTTGGCGCTGTTGTAGCTGCCGTTCAGAAATGTCCCCGCGCTCTGGAGCCCGTGCACCGCGAAGTTGGCCGGCGTGCCTCCGGGGACGCTGCCGTTGAAGTGGGCCGTGAGCTGCGCGTCACGCGCGATGAAGCTGCCCGAGTACGAACTGGGGGTGAGCGCCAAAAGGGGGGCTCCTGGGATCCCGATGTGTACCGTGGGGCTTTCCCGCGTACCCGCCGTGCGCACCAGGCAGAGCACCATCTTGGGGATCATGTCCTGGTGCGAAGTGAAGGCGCCGCCTCCCAGGATGATCGCGTGGCTCACGCCCAGCGACTGCGCCCGCTGCTCGAAGGCCGGCTGGCCGCCACCCTGCTCCTCGATGGACTGCGTGATGCGCGTCAGGTCGTCTTCCACCGCCAGCGCCAGGATGCTGATGGTGAACGGGTTGTTGGCCGCGCTGCTCTGCGTGGGAAAGCGGTACCCGAACGTCACCGCCCCGTCGAACTGCTCCGGCGCCGGCGAGGCCGGCAGGTCGCGCGTCGTGGTGTTGTCCACCCGGCGCGTCACGAAGCCGTAGGGGAAGCGGTTGGTCACCGACGGGGCGCCGCTCATGTCGATGGCGGCCACCTCGTCCTCGGTGTACGCCTGCAGCACGTCGGGATACTGCGAGGCGATCCCGCCGGCCCCGTTGTCCGCCACCGCGCCCGTGGGCCGGAGCTGCGCCGCCAGCGCCGGATCGGCCGGAGAGCCGTCCTGCTTCAGGAAGCGCAGCACCGGCGTCCCCGGGATGGTGTTCGCCGAGGAGACGGGGATGAAGGTCACGTTGCGCAGCACGCGCGCGTTGGGAGTGCCGTCCGCCATGGCGTTCCGCACCCGGAAGACCGCCTGCAGGTAGCGCTGCCCGCCCGCGTCCACCGTGGAGGTGGTGCGCAGGCGGAGCTGGACGGTGCCGCCCGGCACCGCGCCCGGCACGGCGGACACCGAGCGGCTCGCGCCCCCCGCCAGCCCGGCGGGAGTGACGGTGGCGCTCATCTCGCCGGTGCCCAGGTGGCTGAAGGTGATCTCCACCAGCCCCAGCGCGCGCGGCGCCTCCGGCTTGGGCGATACCTTCGGCCCGGTGGGATCGTCGGCGCACGCGGCGAGCGCGGCCAGCAGGAGGAGCGGGTAACGGAATCGCATGTGGAGACCTGCGCGTGGGGGGTAGACGGAAGCCAGGCGGTCTTGCTCGTCGCTTCCGCGTCGGCGGGAAAGAGCCCGGCAACGACGATGCTCTGCCGGAGCGTCAATGTGCTCCACTCGCCCGGTGCTTCCAGCAACGGGCGGGGTGTACGGGTCCCGCAAGGGAACTTCGGCGTGCGTTGCAATCGGTCATAGCGCGCACTCCTGGGTGGGGTGCACCTGCACGGAACGGCTTCTCACTCGCCAGGTGGTCACAACTGCGTCCTCCCAGGCCCCGCGGGGAAACACCCCGGGGAGCTCCCCCGGGGGTTCCGTATGCCGCAACCCGGTCAGGGGGGGCCGTTGAACAGCAGCGAGGTGCCCGAGAGAATGTCCAGCCGCCCGTCGTTGTTGAGATCGCCCAGGAACCCGCGGCCGCCGGTGCCCACGATGTCCAGCTGCCCGTCACCGTTCAGGTCCCCAAGCTGCACCGGCCCGCCCACCCCGACCTGGGTTGCGGCGCCGAAGGTACCGTCCCCGTTGCCGAGCGCCTGGAACAGGCCGGTGACGGTGCGGAGCGTGTACACGACATCCTGGCGTCCATCACCGTTCAGGTCACCCAGTTCCACGGAGTTCCCGTTGGCGACGAAAGAGGGCGCGGTCGTGAAGCCGCCGCGGCCGTTCCCCAGCAGCACGCGTCCGCGCGACGACACGATGTCCAGCCGGCCGTCGTTGTTCAGGTCGCTCAGGCTCACGGACGACACGTCGGGGGTGGGCTGCGGGTAACGTACGGGTGCCAGAAAGCCGCCGCCGCCATCGGCCAGCAGCACGCTGATGTCGTCCTGGCTCAGGTTGGTGACCACGAGGTCCAGCCAGCCGTCCGCGTTCAGGTCGCCGGCCGCCACCGACTGCACGAAGCGGTTGGCGGGGAAGCTCACCGCGGCGGAGAAGCCGCCGCTGCCATCCCCGTACTGCACGCTCGCCAGGTTTCGTTCGGAGTTCGCGGTAACGATGTCCAGCCGCCCGTCATTGTTCATGTCCGCCAGCCGCAGCGACACCGTGCCCGGAGGGTAGGTGACGCGGGCCGAGCCGCGGGAGAATCCGCCGCTCCCATCGCCCAGCAGCGCCGGACCTTCGTCGGCCGGCAACACGTCGGTCGCCCCGTCGCCGTTCAGGTCACCCAACGCCCTCGCGGTGGACCCGATTTGCGGCGGGAGGACGAGGCCGCCGCTGCCGTCCCCCAGCACCACGCGCACGCCACTGCCGCTGGAGGCGAGGAGGTCCAGCGCTCCGTCCTCGTTCGCGTCCGCCAGCGCCAGTGTGGCCGGGGTGCCCGCGGGAAACGCGGTGATGCTCGCGAAACCGCCGCTCCCGTCGCCGAGCGCCACACGCGTGGTGCCCGCGGAGGGGCCGCTCACCACGGCGTCCAGCTTCCCGTCGCGGTTCATGTCTCCCAGCACCAGCGCGTTGCCGCCCTCCAGCGTGCCTCCCTGCGTGAAGCCGCCGCTGCCGTTGGCCAGCAGCACACGTCCGCGCGTAGGCACGATGTCCAGCCGGGAGTCGCCGTTCAGATCGCCTAGCGCCACCGTGCCGGAAGACCCGGCGTATTGGGTGGGCGCCGAGAACCCGCCTGCGCCGTTCCCGCGCAGTACGCTCACGTCGCCGGAGATGCGGTCCGACGTCACGACGTCCAGGATGCCATCGCCGCTCACGTCGCCCAGCACCACCTTCCGGGGGTTGGCTCCGGTGGTGTAGCGGACCGGCCCGGAGAAGCCGCCGGCGCCGTTCCCCAGCAGCACGCTCACGTTGTGGGCAGCGTTGTTGGCGGTGACCATGTCCAGGTCGCCGTCGCCATCGACGTCGCCCAGCGCGATCGACACCGGCGAGGTGCCGATCGCCATGTGCGTGCGGGTGGGGAACCCGCCCTTGCCGTCGCCCAGCGCCACGCTCACGCTGTTGGTGGTGGAGTTGGCGGTCACGGCATCCAGCTTCCCGTCCCGGTTCACGTCGCCCAGCGCCAGCGCGACCGCGCCCCCGTTGACGGGGTACACGGCCGCCGAGCCAAACCTGCCCGTCCCGTCGCCCAGCAGCGAGCCGATGCTGGTGCCGCCCGCGCCCACGACGTCCACGTGCCCGTCGCCGTTCAGGTCGGCCGCCGTCAGCTCGGTCGCCGGGATCCCGCCGAAGGCCTCGGCGACGAAGCGCCCGCTCGCGGGCGCGGAAGCCACGCGCAGCCGCGCCACGCGCGGCGTGCAGGTGATCCCGCCCGTGAGCGAGACTTCCACCTCCTCGTTCGGGAAGAACCGGCCCGCATGGCGGTAGGCCAGCGTGCTCGTGCCGTTGCCGCTGTAGCTTCCGTTCAGGAAGGTGCCCGCGCTCTGGAACGTGTGCACCGCGAAGGTGCCGGGCCCCGCCCCCGATACGTTGCCGTCGAAGGTGGCGGAGAGCTCCGCGTCGCGCGCGATGAAGCTGCCGGCGCCCGAATAGGGATTGGGAGAGAGCGCGAGGAACGCGTCCCCCGGGCTGCCGACGAACGTCGTGGGGCTCTCCCGCGTCCCCGCCGTGCGCACGGAGCAGACGGCGACGCGCGGAATGGCGCCGTTGTAGCCCCCGCCGGTGAGGATGCGCGCCTCACTCGCGGCCAGCGAGGCGGCGCGCGCCTCGAACGCCGCCTGCCCCGCGCCCTGCTCCTCGACGGACTGCGTGATGCGCGTGACGTCATCCTCCACCGCCAGCGCCAGGATGGTGATGGTGAACGGGTTGTTCGCCGCGCTGCTCCGTGTGGGAAAGCGGTACGCGAAGGTCACCGCCCCATCGAACTGCTCCGGGGCGGGCGAGGGCGGCAGGTCGCGCGTGGCGGTGTTGTCCACCCGGCGCGTCACGAAGCCGTAGGGGAAGCGGTTGGTCACCGACGGGGCGCTGCTCATGTCGATGGCGGCCACCTCGTCCTCGGTGTACGCCTGCAGCACGTCCGGGTACTGCGCCGCGACGCCGCCGGAGCCGTTGTCCGCCACCGCGCCCGTGGGCCGGAGCTGCGCCGCGAGAGCCGGATCGGCCGGGGAGCCGTCCTGCTTCAGGAAGCGCAGCACCGGCGTCCCAGGGATGGTCTGCGGAGTGGATACGGGGATGAAGGTGACGTTGCGCAGCGCACGCGCGTTCGGCGTGCCGTTCCCCATGGCGTTGCGCACCCGGAAGACCGCCTGGAGGTAGCGATCCCCCGCTGCATCCACCGTGGAAGTGGAGCGCAGCCCCAGCTGCACGCTCCCGCCCGGCACCGCGCCCGGCACCGCGGACACGGAGCGGCTCGCGCCCCCCGCCAGCCCGGCGGGCGTCACCGTCGCGCTCATCTCGCCGGTGCCCAGGCGGCTGAAGGTGATCTCCACCAGCCCCAGCGCGCGCGGCGCCTCGGGGCTGGGCGCCACCTTGGACCCGGTGGGATCGTCGGCGCACGCGGCGAGCGCGGCCAGCAGGAGGAGCGGGAAACGGAATCGCATGGAAGGCCTGCGCCTGGGGGGAGCGACGGAAGAGCTAGGCGGTCCTGCCCGGCCCTTCCGCGTCCGGGAGGAAAACGCTGGAGACGACGATGCTCTGCTGGAGCGTCAGTGTGCTCCACTCGCCCAGCGGCTCCAGCACGGGCGGAGTGTACGGAGCCCGCGGCGGGGCGTCGGTCGGGTTCATGGCAGGGGCCCGGAGGAGGGTTGGCACGCTCAACAACGTACAAGGGTAAACGCGCGAAGCCCCCCTCACAAGCACAACGTTCAGGGGTCGAAATGTACGCCATCACTCTCGCGCCACAACAAAAACCGGCCGCACACATAGACACAGAGGCACAGAGAAGAACCTGTCTCTGTGCCTCTGTGTCTCTGTGTGAGATTTCAGTATCAGGAACGTCCGATCGTGAGCACCTCGGTGACCACCGGCCTGCGCCCCCAGGCGGACGCTTCCCGACAGGAATCCATGTAGATATCAATTTTGTTGCCGCGCACCGCGCCCCCCGTGTCCATCACCACGAAGACCCCGATGGAACGCCCGTCCGGGTGCGACACGCGCACCACCGAGCCCAGGGGAAGGACGCGCGGGTCCGCGGCCGCCATCCCGTCGCGGGTGCGCACCCCGGTCCGCATCAGCCCCTTCAGGCAGTACGCCGTGGAGCTCATCTCCATCCGGTCCCGCACCGCCACGCCCGTGGCGGGGGGCGGCGCGGCGGCGTGCTCGGCGCGGTGCTCCGCCTGCACCTCCGCGCGGATGCGCGCCTCGATGGAGCGGATCAGCTCCGCGCTCGGCCCGGCCGGGGTGATCGGCACGGCGGCGGGGGCGACGGCGGCGGGGCTCACGAAAGCGGCGGGCGCGGGGGCCACGGCGGCCTGCTGCGGCGCGCAGGCCCAGGCGCCGACGGTGCCGCCCAGCACCAGCAGCGCGGCGGCGGTCGTCAGCAGGCGGGAGTGGGGGAGCGGGCGAGCGTTCATGGCGGCCTCGCGGTGGGGGAAGCCCCACCGCGAGCGGCGCGGTCAGGGCACGGGGAGGGGGCGCCCTTCTCCCAGGAAGAGGCGCGAGCGACGATAGCGGACCAGTGCGTGGGTGAGCACCAACTTTAGCAGCACCGCCAGCGGAACCGCAAGGAGCAGCCCCACGAACCCGAAGAAGAAGCCGAAGATGGAGAGCGCCAGGATCACCCACACCGGGTGCAGGTTCACGCTCTCTCCCACGATCTTGGGCGACAGCACCGCACCGTCCAGGAGCTGCACCACCATGAACACGCCGATCGCCTTCCCCAGACCCAGCAGCGGGTCCGGGGTGAAGAGCGCGATCACCAGCGCCGGGATCAGCGTCAGGATCAGCCCCACGTAGGGGATGATGTTGAAGATGGCGGCCATGATCCCCAGCAGCAGCGCGTAGGGAAAGCCCAGCACCAGCAGCCCCAGGAAGGTGAGCAGCCCCACCACCGCGGACGAGGTCGCGTTGCCGCGCAGGAACCCGTACAGCAGCCGGTCGTACTCCCGCGCGAACCCCATCACCCCCGCGCGCCGCTGCAGCGGCACCAGCTCCGACAGGCGCGCCGTGATGTTGGGCCAGTCGCGCAGCAGGTAAAAGGTGAGGATGGGGGTGAGGAAGACGTAGCTGAGGATGCTGAGGATGGTCCCCACGCCGCGCCCCAGCCCCAGCACCCCGGCCCACGCCGCCGCCGCGATGGCGGACTGCCGCTCCTGCAGGTACGCCACCAGCTGCTCCGGCTGGATCGCGCGGAGGCGCGCCACCAGCGCCTGCTCGTCCACCCCCGGGATGTCGCGGCTGATGAGCTGCGCCTGCAGCCCCTCCAGCCACACGGTGGCCCGCTGCAGGTACGCGGGCGAGTTGTTGATGAACTCGGCGACCTGCCCCCCCAGCGCCGGGATCGCCACGAAGATGATCACCCCCAGGAGCACCACCGTGGGGATGGCCATGATCAGCGTCCCCCAGCTCCGCCCGATCCCGCGCCGCTCCATGCGCGACACCAGCGGGTTCTGGATGTACGCGAAGGCGAGCGCCAGGAGGAAGGGGGCCAGCAGGAAGCCCGTGGCGTTCAGCGCCCAGATCAGCGTGAGCATCCCCGCCGCGCTCACGATCAGGATGTACAGCCGCGTCCCCTGCAGCGGCGCGATCACGAACAGCAGGAGGAGGAACATCAGGAACGGGCTGAGTACCCCCCGCACCGTGTACAGGAAGATCGAGAGCACCAGGACAACGATCACCGAGTGGACGATCTGCCAGTCGAAATGCCTGTTCTTGCCGGGTTCCGGAGTCGGTTGCATGACGGCGCGTTCGCGAAGTCAGAGGCGGGGAGGAGTGTTTCTCTCTCTCTGCCTCTGTGCCTCTGTGTGAGACTGCTGTTGCTGCGCCCCTCGCAATTGGTTTGCCGCCAGCCGCAGCACCTCGCGGGCGTTGTCGTACGAGATGGAGGCGATGGCCTCGTCCAGGGGGAGCCACAGGCACTCCGTGATCCCCTCCTCGGCCTGGGGGCAGGTGTCGCCGGCGGGGCACTCGATGAGGTAGAAGTGGCAGTACTTGTGGATCAGCCGGCCGCGGAAGCGGAAAAACCAGTCGATGGTGTGCAGGCGCGGCCCCAAACGCAGCTCGGTGAGCCCCGTCTCCTCCGCCACCTCGCGCAGCGCGGCGTCGGCGGCCGTCTCCTCGCCCTCCAGGTGCCCCTTGGGGAAGCCCCAGTGATGGTAGCGGTCGCGGATGAGGAGCACGTGCGGAACGGGCCCGCACCAGCGGTAGATGACGCCGCCGGCGCTCGTCTCCACCACCGCGCGCGAAGGCCCCGCGCAGTCGCCCCGGCCGCGCCGCCGCTTACCCACCGCGCAGCCCCTGCACGATCTGCACTGCGTTGGTGGCGGCCCCCTTCCGCAGGTTGTCCGCCACCACCCAGAAGTGGAGCGTGTTGGGAACCTCCGGGTCCTTGCGGATGCGGCCCACGAACACCGGGTCGCGCCCGGCTGCCTCCCAGGGCGTCGGGTACGCCTCCGGCCCGCCCTGCAGCAGGATGCCGGGGAAGAGCGCCATCGCCCGCCGCGCCGCCTCGGCCGATAGCTCGCGCTCCGTCTCCACCATCACCTGCACCGAGTGGCCCACCTCCACCGGCACGCGCACGCAGGTGGCGGCCACGGCCAGCCCTGGGAGACCCAGGATCTTGCGGGTCTCCTCCATGATCTTCCGCTCCTCCCCCGTCCACCCCTCGTCGTCGAAGTCGCCGATCTGGGGGATGACGTTGCCGGCGATGCGCCGCGCGAAGGGGGAGCCTTCCACCGGCTGCGCCACGCGGGGAAGGGTGAGCCCCTCGCCTGCGTTCTCGCGCCGCAGGGTGGAGCGCCCCGTCTCCCCCGCCCCGCTCACGGACTGGTAGGTGGTGGCCAGCACGCGCCGCAGCCCCCCGGCCCTGTGCAGCGCCTGGAGGGCGACCACCACCTGGATGGTGGAGCAGTTGGGGTTGGCGATGATGCCGCGCGGCCGGTCGCGCGCCGCCGCCAGGTTCACCTCGGGCACCACCAGCGGCACGTCGGGGTCCATGCGGAAGGCGGACGAGTTGTCCACCACCACGGCCCCCTCCTCCGCCGCCACGGGCCCCCACTCCCTGGACCGGGTCGCGCCGGCGGAAAAGAGGGCGTAGTCCACCCCGCGGAACACGCCGGGGCGCGGCACCTCCACCGTCCACTCGCGTCCGCCCCACTGTACGCGCTCCCCCGCCGAGCGTTCGGAGGCGAGCAGCGTGAGCCGGTCCACGGCAAGGCCGCGCTCGGCGAGCACGGCCAGCATCGTACGCCCCACCGCCCCGGTGGCGCCCAGTACCGCGAGGTGCATCGTCAGCGCTCCGCCACCGTGGTGTGCTCCCCCGCCATCTCCAGCGCGAAGGCGTCGTGCAGCGCGCGCAACGCATCGTCCTCGCGCTCCGCCGGGACCAGCAGCGAGATCGAAATGGACGAAGTGGACGCGCCGTGCACCTCCACCCCCGCCGCGTGCAGGGTGCGGTAGGCGCGGGCGTACACCCCCGGCCGCCCCGTCATGCCGCTCCCCACCAGGGTGATGCGGGTGAGGCCGCCCTGCACCTCCACCGTGCCGCTCCCCAGCCGCGCGGCCACCTCGCCGGCCACCGCCCGCGCGCGCTCCAGCGCGTCGCCGGCCACGGTGAGCTGCACCTGCATCCGCCCGCCCCCCTCGTCCGCCTCGCTCACCATGTCCACGCTCACGCCGCCGTCGGCGAGCGCGCCCAGCAGCTCGGTGGAGGAGGCCATCCCGGCCGGCAGCCCGCGCAGCACCAGCTTGGCCTGCCCGGCCGAGGAGGCGAGGCCCGTGAGTACGAGGTCTTCCATCGCGCGCGGCATGGCGGTGATCAGGGTGCCGGAAGGGGTGTCGTCGTCCGAAAACGAGGATAGGACGCGGATGTCCACGCCGAAGCGGGCCGCGATGTCCACGGCGCGCGCATGCATGACCTGCGCCCCCGCGGAGGCCATCTCCAGCATCTCCGCGTGCGAGATCTCGCGGATGACGCGCGCGCCGGGCACGCGCCGCGGATCGGCGGTGAACACGCCGGGCACGTCGGTGAAGATCTCGCAGCGGTCCGCCTGGAGCGCCGCGGCCAGCGCCACCGCCGTGGTGTCCGAGCCGCCGCGCCCCAGGGTGGTGATCTCGCGCTCCCCGCTCACCCCCTGGAAGCCGGCCACGATGGCCACCATCCCTTCGTCCAGCGCCTCGCGCACGCGCCCCCCGCGGATCTCGCGGATGCGCGCGGCCGTGTGCTGCTCGTCGGTGATGATGGCCGCCTGGCTCCCGGTGAAGGAGCACGCCTCGGCGCCTTCCTGGCGGATGGCCATGGTGAGCAGCGCCGCCGCGATGCGCTCCCCGGCGGTGAGCAGCATGTCCATCTCGCGCGGGTGCTCGCTCCCCGCCCTCTCCAGCCCCGTCACCCGCGCCGCCAGCTCGGTAAGCTCGTCGGTGGTGTGCCCCATCGCGGACACCACCACCACCAGGTCGTCCCCCCGCTTGCGGGCGCGCGCCACCCTGCGCGCCACCGCCTGGATCCGCTCCGGCGACCCCACGGAGGTCCCGCCGAACTTCTGGACTACAAGAGGCATGTTCTCCCTGCGTCTCCGTGCCTCCGTGTGAGCCTAAAAGACCTGTACCTGCCCGATGTACTTGGCGGGGTTCTGCTGGATGTCCGCCAGCAGGCGGCGCATGGTCACGATGGCGCGCTGCGTCTCTTCGTACAGCGCCGGGTCCGTGGCCAGGCGGCCCAGGGTGCCGTTGCCCTGCTGGATGGCCGTGATGGCGGCGGCCAGCGCGGTGGTGGCGCGGCGCGCCTCCACCAGCGTGGGGCTCAGCTCGCCCAGCGCGGGCTGCAGGGCGCTGATGGTGGCGTTCAGCGAGACCGCCGTGGCCCGGAAGGCGGAGACGGTGCTGTCCACCTGCGTCAGCACCCCCGGCACGCCGCCCGCCGAGGCGCCGAGCTGGGCGCTCAGCGTCTCCAGGTTGGCGCTGGCCCGCCGCGCGTTGGCCAGGATCGCCTGCACGTCGCCGCGGTTGATGGTGGTGCGCACGTCGGTGGCCGTGGCCGCAAAGGTGCCCGTGGCGTTGCGCACGTTGGCGGTGGACTCCAGCACGTTGCGCGACACCTGGTCGTAGGTGCGCGTCTGCTGGCCGATGAAGCCTTCCAGCTGGTCGCTCACCTCGCTCACGTTTTCCAGCGTCTGGCGGATCTTGACTGCCGTCTCTTCCGTGAACGCGAGCTGGATGCGGTCGGAGAGCGTCTCGATGTCGCCCGAGATGCGGGCCGCCACCGCCGTGAGCTCCGAGATGTCCGGGAGCGCCGCGCCGGGCAGCACCCGCCCGCCCTGCGTGCTCACGAACTCCAGGTCCGGGTACTGGCCGCGCGACACGATCTGCGCCATCCAGTCGCCGAAGAGCGACTCGCTGGCCAGCAGCACGCCGGCGTCGTTGGGCATCACGATGTCCGGCCGCACCGTCATGGTCACGAACACGCCGTCGCCCCGCTCCGACAGGCGGATGGCGGACACGCGCCCCACCGTGACCCCGCGCACCTTGACGGGGTTGCCTTCTTCCAGCGCACCCACGCCACGGAAGGTCGCCGTGACCTCGCGCTCGTCCCCCGCGAACGACTGCCCGCTCAGCCACACCGCGCCGGCCAGTGCCGTGAGGATCCCGGAGATCACCACCAGGCCCACCAGCGCCTCGTTCTTCCACTTCATGGCTTCCTCCCTTGGTCCGAGCCGCTCCCGCCCATCGGCAGGAGCTCTTCCGCGTCGTTCCGCATCCCCGGCTCGCCCTCCACGAACGCGCGCACGATGGGGTTGCGCGTGTTCTGGAACTCCTGCGGCGTCCCCACCTCCACCAGCCGCCCCTCGTACAGCATCCCGATGCGGTCGCTGATGGTGTAGGCGCTCTTCATGTCGTGCGTGATCACCAGCGAGGTGACCCCCAGCTCCTTCTTCATCCGCAGCACCAGCCGGTCGATCACGGTGGTGGTGACGGGGTCCAGCCCGCTGGTGGGCTCGTCGTACAGCAGGTACTTGGGGCGGTACGCGATGGCGCGTGCCAGCCCGGCCCGCTTCTGCTGCCCGCCCGAGAGCTGCGACGGCAGGCGGTGCGAGAACCCCTCCAGGTCCACCAGCGCCAGCGACTCCTCCACCCGGTCCTGGATCTGCTTCTCCGTCATCCCGCCCTTCTTCCTGAGCCCCATGGCGACGTTGGCGCCGATGGTCATGGAGTCGAAGAGGGCGGCGAACTGGAAGACGTACCCCATGTCCAGCCGCAGCTTGAACAGCTTCTCGCGCGGCAGGGTGGGCACCTCCTGCCCGTCCACGTGCACCGTGCCCGCGTCGGGCTTCATCAGCCCCACGATGTGCTTGAGGGTGAGCGACTTGCCGGCGCCGGAGAAGCCCACCAGCGACATCGTCTCCCCCTCGTCCACGTCCAGGTCCAGACCGCGAAGGATCTTCTTGGCCCCGAACCCCTTGTGCACCCCCCGAAGCTGGATGCTCACTGGAGCAGCACCAGCGCCCAGAAGGCGTCCAACACCAGGATCAGCATGCTGGCCAGCACCACGGCGCGGGTGGTGGAGATCCCCACCCCTTCGGCGCCGCCCCGGGTGCTGAAGCCCTGGTAGCACCCCATCACCGTGATGGTGAGCCCGAAGGAGATGGACTTGATCACGCAGTACGCGATGTCGAACGAGTCGTAGAAGAGGCGCGACCCGCGGATGAACTGGGCGCTGGTCATCTCCAGCACGTTCATGGAGGTGACCCACCCCGAGATGATCCCCAGCACGTTGGCGAAGATCACCAGCAGCGGCACCATCACCAGCCCGGCCAGCACCCGCGGCACCACCAGGTACGCCATGGGGTTGTAGGCCATCGTCTCCAGCGCGTCGATCTGCTCGGACACGCGCATCGTCCCGATCTCGGCGGCGATGTTGGCGCCCACGCGGCCGGAAAGGGCCAGCCCCGTGAGCACCGGCCCCAGCTCCAGGATCATCGTCTTGGTGACCAGCGCGCCCACGAAGTACAGCGGGATGGCCCCCGTGAAGGTGTACGACGCCTGCAGCGCCAGCACGATCCCGGTGAAGGCGCTCAGGAAGAGAGCGATGGGGAGCGAGTCCACCCCCAGGCGCCTCATCTGCATGATGGTGAGCGGCCCCCAGGTGCGCACGTCGCCCAGTGCCGCCAGCATGTCCCGCACGAACCGGGAGAAGTGCGCGAACGACGCCAGGAAGCCAATGATGGCCGAGCCGACGGCGGCGAAGGGGAGTGACCAGTTCATGGGCCCAAGATACGAGCGAACCCCGCGCCGGGCCAGCGTCGGACTGTCCCGGACGGGGTGTGGGAGGCCGGCGGAGCCGCGGCCTGCTTAAGCGGCGGCTCCGCCCAGCGCGCCTTCCCACTCGCCAGGAGCAAGACGGATGCCCGTGAAGAATCGCCCGAACTCGCCGTACAGGGCGCTGGCCTCGTCGTAGCGCATCTCGGTGACGATGCGCTTGAACTCCAGGGGGTCGCGCGCGAACAGCGTCACGCCCCACTCCCACTCGTCCAGCCCCACCGAGCCGGTGATCACCTGGAAGACGCGCCCGGCGTACTGCCGCCCCGTCATCCCGTGGTCCCGCATCAGCCGGCTGCGCTCCGCCACGTCCAGCGTGTACCAGTTCTCCGCCCCCGCGCGCCGCTTGGTCATGGGGTAGAACGAGAGGTACTTCATCCCCTCCGGCACCTCGGGAAAGAGCCTCGACCGCACGTGGGGCGTGGCCAGCTCCGCCGCCTGCGCCGCCTCCACCGCCGCCCGGAACCCGGCGGAGCGCGGCTCGTGCTCGCGGGCGGCCTCGGCCGTGGCGTGGTACAGCCCCGCCTCGGTGATGGAAAGGTAGTCGTACACGGGGCGCAGCAGGGCGCCCAGCGCCGACGCGCGCACCCTGGCCTGCACCTCGGCGAGCTCGTCCAGGGTGGGACGGAAGTGGACGAACAGGAGGTCCGCCCCGTCCCCGGCCACCACGCGGAACGCGGCGCTCCACCCCGCGCCGGGCGTGGAGAGCTCTTCCACGAGGCGGCGGCCGGCGGCGGCCAGGGTGTTGCGCCCCGGCGCGTCCAGCGCGCGGATCTGGGGCCAGTCCAGGGCGAACACCTGGTGAAGTGCGTACCAGCCTTCGAGCGTGGCTGGAGGAATGGCGCTCATATCGGTCTCGTTCGGGAAAATCGTGGAAAAGTAACGGGGACTCGTTGGGGCGCGATTCTCAGGGCAAAGCTACTCCTCGCGCCCGGGTCGCGTCCAGCGCGCAGATGGACACCCCCCATGGCGTCTGCTATCCTTTCCGCTCGCCACCCCTCCGTCCACCCTCGCGCCAGATCGATGAGCATGACCCAACGCCGCTGCCGCATCTGCGGGAGCGAGCAGGGCGCACGGGAGTACCGCGCCCGCGAGATGATGTACGGAACGCGCGAAGAGTTCTGCTACTTCCAGTGCGGCGCCTGCGAGTGCCTGCAGATCTGCGACTTTCCGCCCGACATCGCGCGCTTCTACGCGGGTTATGGGAGCTACGACCCGCCCCTGCTCCCCACCGGAGCGCGCGGCCGCGTGTGGGCCGTGCGCAACCGCTTCACCTTCACGGGGCGGGGCGCCGTGGGGCGCATCCTGGAGCGCCTGCACCCCTTCCCCACGCCCGGCGCCCACCGGTGGCTGGCCGGCCGCGGCGTGGCCCGCGACGCGCGCATCCTGGATGTGGGCTGCGGCTCCGGCGGCCTCCTGCTGAGCCTGCGCTCCGCCGGCTATCGGAACGTGATGGGCGTGGAGCCGTACCTGGAGGCGGACCTCCGCTATCCCAACGGCGTCACCGTGCTCAAGCGCACGCTGGCCGAGGTGGAGGGGCGCTTCGACGTGATCATGTTCCACCACGTGCTGGAGCACATCCCCGACCAGCACGAGACCATGGCCGCCGTCGCCGAGCGCCTCACGGACACGGGCTTCTGCCTGGTCCGCATCCCGCTCGTCTCGTCCGAGGCGTGGGACACTTACCGCGAGCACTGGGTGCAGATCGACCCCCCGCGCCACTTCTTCATCCACTCCCTGCGCAGCCTGGCCCTCCTCGCCGAGGGCGCCGGCCTGCGGGTGGCGTCCGTGGAGCACGACTCCACCGCTTTCCAGTTCGAGGCCAGCGAGCTCTACCGCCGCGGCATCCCCCTGGTGGACCACGCGGGCAAGATCCCCCCGGACCAGCACCGCGAGTACGAGCAGCGCGCCCGGGCCCTCAACGCCTCCGGCCGCGGCGACCAGGCGGCGTTCTACCTCAGGAAGGCCGGATCGAAGTAGTCTCTGTGCGTCCGTGTGAGTCAAGCCGTTCTGCGGATGCGCGCCAGCATCCGCGCCCGTTCGTTGGGCTGCACCACCCAGAACCAGGCGAGCACCGCGAAGGCGGGGCACACCACGGCCAGGAAGAGCACCTTGGCGCCGAGAGCCTGCGGCAGGGTGCCCAGGCCCAGCCCCGCGGCCGCCAGCGCCAGCGCGCCCAGCGCCCACCAGGAAACGCGCGCGCCAGGCACCAGCAGCCGGTCGGAGATGAAGAGGAGCACCACCGCGTCCACGCCCACCCGCAGCGTCCAGGCGATGGCGGCGCCCGTCACGCCGTATTCCCGCACCAGGAACCAGAGCGAGACCATGTAGAAGGGGAGCTCGGCGGCGTGCAGCTTCGCCGCCAGGTCGGGGCGGGCGGCGCCCTGCACGGCGGCGCCGGCCACCTGCCCCAGGCTGTTGACCAGCACCCCCGCCGCCAGCCAGCGCAGCACCGGCGTGCTCTCCCGCGCGAACTCGGGCCCCAGCCAGAGCCGCAGCCCTTCGGGGGCCAGGGTGAAGAGGATGAGCACCACGGGGAAGAGCGCCACCATCGTGGCCCGCATCCCGGCGAAGAAGAGCTCGCGCGCGCGCAGCCGGTTCAGCGCGTAGCTCCCCGCCAGCGCGGGGAAGACGGCGCCCGCCACCGCCCCCGGGATCACCCACAGCTTGGTCACGATCTCGTACGGCGTGACGTAGTACGCCACCGCCGCCACGGGGAGCAGCGCGCCGATCACCAGGCGGTCCACGTACGTCATCAGCGGGCTGATCAGGTTGCTCACCGTGATCCACCCGCCGAAGCGGAGGAGGGGCGTGACCAGGTGCGGGCGCAGCGCCACGCGCGCGCCCAGCTCCGGCACCACGCGCACGCAGTAGTACAGGTGGGCCAGCCACCCGGCCACCCGCCCCACCACCAGCACGGCCACCACGGCGGCAAGGGAGCGGGTGAAGGGGAGCACCAGCAGCGGCCCCAGGTACGAGAAGACCCCCGTGGGGACGCGGATGGCGTTCACCACGTCGAAGCGCTGGTACGCCTCCAGCACCCCGCGCAGCCCCCCCGCGCTGATCACGAAGGGAAGCCCCAGCGCCAGCAGGTACAGGGTGCGGATCGTCTCCGTGCGCAGCTCGGGCGGCACGTTGAGCCCGCCCCTCACCACCCAGGGCGAGACGGCGGCCAGCAGCACGGCCCCCGCCACCCCCAGCGCGGACATCAGCGCCAGCGCCGTCCACACCACCTCCGGCAGGTCGCGCGCGTCCGAGGCGCCCAGCCGGTCGGCCACCACCTGCGTCAGGGCCCGGCTCAGCCCGAAGTCGAAGAGGCTGAAGTAGCCGATGACGATCCACGCCAGCGTCAGGATGGCGAAGCGCTCCGTCCCGATGGAGTGGATCAGGATGGGGATGGTGACCACGGCGGCCACCATGGGGGCCGCCTGCCCCAGGAGGTTGAAGAGGGTGTTGCGGGCGAGCAGGCGGCCGCTGGTCTGGGTCATGAGCGTGGCGCGGGGTCGTGCGGACTCCCGCGGCGCGGGACCGGCCGCGGGGGCGGCGCGCAAGGATACGGGCACAAGCCGAGCTTTGGCAACCGCTTGCGCGCAACCCCCGCCAGCCCCCGCGCCGGGGCACGGCGTATGCCGGAACGGGGGTGCGAAACCGCGGTTCGCGACGCGACGCGCACGGTGAGCCGCGCTCATTTTCCAGGCGCCAAACGCGTAACCCGTTGCACATCGGGCACTTTCGCGGTAGATTCACCGTCAACCATATACGAAGAGCAGCACGCAACCCGTTACCCCGCAAGCGCATGGACACTGCCGCGCTCTCCCATCCGCTGATCATCCAGGGCGGCATGGGCGTCGGAGTCTCGAACTGGGTCCTCGCCAAGGCCGTCGCCATGCGCGGCCAGATGGGCGTGGTATCCGGGACGTGCATCGACTCGCTCCTGGTTCGCCGCCTGCAGGACGGCGACATCGGCGGCCACATCCGCCGCGCCATGGAGCACTTCCCCATCCCGGAAGTGAGCACCCAGGTGCTCCGGAGCTACTTCCTTCCGGAGGGGCGCGCCCCGGGCGAGCCGTACAAGGCGGTGCCCATGTACCGCCAGGTGGTGAGCAGGGTGCGCGAGCAGCTCACGGTGCTCTCCTCCTTCGTGGAGGTGTGGCTGGCCAAGGAAGGGCACGACGGCGTGGTGGGGATCAACCTCCTCACCAAGGTGCAGATGCCCAACCTGGCGACCCTGTACGGCGCCATGCTGGCCGGGGTGGACTACGTGCTGATGGGCGCCGGCATCCCCAAGGACATCCCGGGGGTGCTGGACCGCTTCGCGCGCCACGAGCCCGCCTCCATGAAGTTCGACGTCGAGGGCCTCGAGCGCGGCGAGACGGAGCACCTCACCTTCGACCCGCGCGTGCACTCCGAGGCGCCGCCGGTGGAGATGGTGCGCCCCTTCTTCCTCCCCATCATCGCCTCCAACTCGCTGGCCACCATGCTGGCGCGCAAGGCGAGCGGCCGGGTGGACGGGTTCATCATCGAGGCGCCCACGGCCGGCGGGCACAACGCCCCGCCCCGCGGCGAGGTGATGTACAACGAGCGCGGCGAGCCCGTATACGGCGAGCGCGACGTGGTGGACCTGGAGAAGATGAAGGAGCACGGCCTTCCCTTCTGGCTGGCCGGCGGCGCCGGGAGCCCGGAGAAGCTGGCCGAGGCGCTGGACGCCGGCGCGGCCGGCATCCAGGTGGGCACCCTCTTCGCCTACGCGGACGAGAGCGGCGTGACTCCCGCGCTCAAGCGCGACGTGATCCGCCAGGCGCAGGAAGACACCATCGACGTGATGACGGATTCGCGCGCCTCTCCCACGGGCTTTCCGTTCAAGGTGGCGCAGGTGCCGGGGACGCTCTCGTCGCTCCCGGTGTACCAGCAGCGCGAGCGGGTGTGCGACCTTGGCTACCTGCGCGAGTCGTACAAGGACGAGCGCGGCCGCGTCAACTACCGCTGCGCCGCCGAGCCGGTGGACACGTACGTCAAGAAGGGCGGCAGGATCGAGGACACCGTCGGCCGCAAGTGCCTGTGCAACGCTCTGTTCGCCACGGTGGGCCACGCCCAGCTGCGCGACGAGGGTGTGGAAGAGGCCCCGCTCATCACCAGCGGCGACGAGCTCAAGAACATCCGCCGCTTCATCGGCTCGGACCGCGTGGGCTACTCCGCCGCCGAGGTGGTGGAGTACCTGCTGAGCGGCGTGCAGCGCATGGTCCCCGGCTTCGCCCGCGGCTGCCAGACCGCCACCACCTGAGCCGCGGCGCGTGCAGGACGAGAGGGCCCTGGGGAGACTTCCCCGGGGCCCTTTCTTCATTCGCTGGTGCGCGCGTCGTCCTTTGTGGGCGGAGCGTACCGTGCCGCCTGTTCCCGGATCCAGCGCACCCGCTCCTCGGAAGTCCTTCCGGCGAGCTCCCGGCTGATCCTTGCGCGCACCTGCCGCTGGAACCGCACGCAGTCGAAAGGCTTCTCATCTGCCATGAGCAACCACCTCCGCCGGGGTTTGGATGTCGATGAGTGGACGACCCTGTTGTAAGTTCACAAGGTTGTACCCGTGAATACGCTGTTCGTTGACGATATGCTTGAAGTTCCAGCTCACGAGTACGTCCACCTCGTGCACTGTCGCCGTGGCAATGTGTTCGGCGTCACTCTGCCTAGCGCGGCCGATCACGCCGTCCGCGATGTAGAGCTCCGCGAGCCGGTCTGCCTCGACGGTTACCTGAACGTCCTCGCGGAACGCAGTCGGAATGCTTTCCATTACCGCACGTACCCTTGCGGGAGCAGGACCGAGCTCGAACAGCGTCAGGTCGGACACGACCGCGATCAGGCTCCCCGCCCGGAACCGCTCGAACAGCCGCATGGAGGCGTCCTGGAATTCCGGGTCGAGGCAGCCGCCCACTACCGATGTGTCGATGTACACGCGCCGTGGTTTCATGCGGCAAGGGTAAAGCTCTACCCTTGTGCCACACCAGCCACATTTCGGGGCGCACCGATGCGGACTCCGGCCGCACACGTGACCGCGATCTCACATAGAGGCACTGAGACACAGAGAGGAACTGCACCCGCTATCCGGCTTTCTCACGGAGGGCTACGGGTGCTTGCGGGGCGTCTTCCTCGGATAGCTGCTCGTCCATCCAGCGCTCCAGCTCTTCGAAGGACATGCCCGCGATCTCGCGGTTCACCTGGTCACGAATCTCGCGCATCAGGCGCACACCGTCGACAATCGGTTCATCTTCCATAGCGAACTACCTCCGCCGGGGTCTGGATCTCGACTGGTGAACGGCCTTCCTGCAGGTTCACGGCGTTGTACCCGTGAATGCGACGTACGTTGACGATATGCTTGAAATCCCAACTCGCGAGTACGTCAACCCGATGGACGGTCGCGGCTGCGACGTGGTGAGCATCCGCGTGCATGGACCTGCCCAACACACCGAAGGCGATGTAGCGCTTGGCTAGCGCGGTCGCTTCCCGAGTGACGCGGACGTCCTCACGGTGTGCGGACAGTAGCGTCCGGTTACAAGTCGAAGAGCCGTAACTGGTTGCATGTTGATTCCTCCGACTTTTGCGACTTTGCGGCTGAGAATGCCTGTGAAAGCTCGACTTTCTGAAAGAGGCTGACGCTCAGGA
>CADCTW010000044.1 GCA_902805735.1 uncultured Gemmatimonadota bacterium
ACCGCACTAACCTCAACTTTCCGAACCGCCGGATGCGGACCCGCATGTCCGGTGGTGTGGGAGGGGTGCAGCCGGGATCACCGGCTGCCCCCTATCCCGATTGAGCCCCTACTCCCGCCGTGGCAGCCGCGCCACGTTGTTCCCCGGCTTCAGGTCGAACAGCAGGGAGCGCGGGTCGACGCCGGCCCAGGTGGCGGCGGCCGGCACCACCAGCGTGATGCGCTGCGGGCCCGAGCGGATCCGGTGCCAGCGGCGGTAGACCGGCGCTCCCCGCTCCTCGCCGCCGGCGAACGCGCCGATCTCCACGAAGTCGTTCATCGGGATCTCGCGCACGGCGCCGGCGGTGTCAACCACGATCTTGCGTGCGCGCACGGCGAGCGTCAGCTCCACCATGCCACCCGGCGCGGGGCGGGCCGAGACCGCGTCGGTGGCGAGCTCCCACAGCGTGTTGGCGGCGAACAGGTCGTGCAGCAGGGGGCGCAGCGAGTCGGGGGTGACCGCCTCCAGCTCGCGGTAAAGGTCGCGCGTGGTGGGGAGCGGCGGGCGCGCCTCCGCGTGCGCGGCGAGCAGCCGGCGCAGCGCCACGTCCACCTGCCCGGCGCCCACGTACTCGCGCAGCGCGTACAGGGCCAGCGGCCCCTTGCGGTAGCCCAGAATCCACTCGCTCGCGCGCAGGAGCGGCGGGTCCGACGGCGCGCGCGGAGGGAGCCAGGCCTCGTGCATGAACGCCACCAGCCGCTCCATCTCGGCGCGGCCCCGCGCGTGCTCCACCACGCCGAGGGCCGAGTACCAGGCCAGGCTCTCGCTCAGCACGTGGGCACCCTCCACGCGCGCCGGGGTGAGCTGGTTGCCCCACCACTGGTGCGCCAGCTCGTGCGCCACGATGGCGAAGGTGAAGTCGAATCCCCGGTCGTCCCGGCCGGGATCGAGGAGCGCCGCGCCCTCCTGGAACGACACGTTGATGGGAGACGCGTGCAGCCCCCCCGAACCGGGATGCTCCACCAGCCGCAATTGGCGGTACGGGTAGGGGCCGAGCTTCGTGGACAGGTATTCCAGCGAGGCGCGGCTGGCCGCGAGCATGCGGCCGACGTTCATCGCATGCCCGGGGTGGTGGACCACCTCGATCCAGACGGCGCGGTCCGATGAAGGGCCGGGCCAGCGGGCCGTCCGTACCGCGTAGCGCGCGGAGAAGAGGGCGAAGTCGCCCCGGATCGGCCGCTCGGTCGCGTACTGGAAGTAGCGGCGTCCGTTCCGCGTCCACGTGCGCCGCAGGGTGCCCGGCGCCACCGCGCGCTGGTCCGCGCGGGTGCCGACCGTCGCCTCCACCATCATCCGTTCGGCGCCCAGGCGCGCGTCCAGGCGCGCCGCCTCGTCGTCCAGCGATGGCAGGGCCGGCCGGGGCGGGAGCCCGTGGTCGCGCCGGGCGCCGGCGCCCGCCAGCTCGCGCCATTCCTGGTAGCCGATCCAGGGGAGCTCGGCGTTGCGGATGAAGGTGCCGTTCGCCGCCACGGAGTGCGTCACGCCGTCGTTGGCGAAGCCGCGCTTCCCGATGCGCACCACCCAGCCGAGCCGCAGCGAGTCGCCGGGCCGGAGCGGGGTGCGCAGGGCGAAGACGCGGTAGCCGAGCCGGCTGTCCGACACCGCGGGCGTCGCCGCGCGGTCCAGCGTCATCGGCCCCGTGGCGACGCCGGGATAGGTGGTGACGTGGATGGAATCGATCGCCGCGTCCCCGCGATTCACCAGGAGGTAGCTGCCGCGGATCTCCGCGTCGCCGCGCTCGGGGTGCAGCTCGGCGTGCAGGCGCACGCCCTCCAGGCGCGGCTGCGGGGCCGCCGTGTAGCGCCCGTACCGGCGCTCGTACTCGGCTTTCCGCCCGGCGGCT
>CADCTW010000045.1 GCA_902805735.1 uncultured Gemmatimonadota bacterium
GCGCCGGGGGCGCAGGGGGAGCCGGGCGCCGGGGAGGAGCCCGCGGGTGCCGCACCCCGCCGCCACCACCACCGTGCCGGCGCGCACCTCCCCCGCGGGCCCGTGCACCGAGGGTCCCCGCCGCCCGCCGCGCACCGCCGCCGCGTCGAAGGGGATCACCTCCACCCCCGCGGCCTCCAGCAGCAGGCGGGCGGTGCGGGCGGGGTCCGCGTAGCCGCTGAACGGCTCGAACGCGGCGGCGCCGATCCCGGCGGGGCTCATGTACGGCTGCACCTGGCGCAGCTCGGCGGGGGAGAGGAGGAGCACCGGCACCCCCGCGCCGCGCAACCGCTCCGCGTGCACCGCCAGCTCCGCGGCCCGGTCGTGCCCGGCCAGCAGGGCGAAGCCGGTGCGCCGGTACCCCGCGCGCTCGCCCCACTCCTCGAACGCGCGGTGGCTCTCCCACGCCAGCGCGGCCATCCCCGGGTGCGGGTGGTGCATCCGCACCAGCCCGCCGGAGGCCCCGGTGGCGCCCTCGGCCCCGGCCAGGCCGCGCTCCAGCACCACCACGCGCCCCGCGCCCGCCGCGGCCAGGTGGAAGGCGATGCTCGCCCCCACCACGCCGGCCCCCACCACCACCACGTCGGGGAGGGTCACGAGCCCAGCGCCGCGGCGAGCGCCGCCTCGAAGATCCCCACCGCCTCCAGCACCTGCGCCTCCGTCACCACCAGCGGCGGGATCCAGCGGATCACCTGGTCCTGCGTGCCGCAGGTCAGCAGCAGCAGCCCCGCGTCCAGGCACCCCTCGCGCACCCGCCGGGCGAGCGCGCGGTCGGGGAGGCCGGCCGGGGTGGCGAACTCGCACCCCACCATCAGCCCCACCCCGCGCACCTCGGCGGGGGCGCCCAGGCGCTGGCGCACCGCGTTCAGCCGCCGGCGCAGCGACTCGCCCCGGGCCCGCGCGTTCTCCACCAGCCCCTCGTCGCGGATCACGCGGATGGTCTCGGCCGCCGCCGCGCAGGGCACAGCGCTGGCGCAGTAGGTGCCGCCGTGCGACCCGGGCACCCACTTCTCCATCAGCGCCCGCGGGGCGGCGATGGCGCTCAGGGGGAGCCCGGAGGCCAGCCCCTTGGCCATCACCAGGATGTCCGGCACCACCCCCGGGTGCTCCAGCGCGAACATCGCCCCCGTGCGCCCGAACCCCGTCTGGATCTCGTCGAACACCAGCAGGATGCCGTGCCGGTCGCACAGCTCGCGCAGCCCGCGAAGGAAGCTGTGCGGCGGCACCACGTACCCGCCCTCCCCCAGCACCGGCTCCACCACCAAGGCCGCCGTCTCGCCGGGCGCGCTCTGGGTGGCCAGCAGGTGCTCCAGCTCCGCCAGGCACCAGCGCGACAGCTCCTCGGGATCGCGGCGGTGGCGGAAGGCGTAGGGGAAGGGGGCCACGTGCACGCCGGCCATCAGCGGCAGGTAGTGGCCGCGGTACACCGTCTTGGCGGTGGTGATGGACATGGCGCCCACCGAGCGGCCATGGTAGCCGCCCTGGAAGCACACCACGTTGCCGCGCCCGGTGGCGTGCCGCGCCAGCTTCAGCGCGCTCTCCACCGCCTCGCTCCCGCTGGAGGCCAGGAAGAAGCAGTCGAGCTCCTGGGGGACCACGGTGGCCAGCTCCTCCGCCACCTCGTACAGCGCGTCGTGGCGGGCGATGGTGACCTGCGCGTGCATCAGCCGGCCGGCCTGCCGCCGCACGGCCTCCACCACGCGCGGGTGGCAGTGCCCCGTGTTGGTCACCCCGATCCCCGAGGTGAAGTCCAGGTAGCGCCGGCCGCTGGCGGCGAAGAGCCAGGCGCCCTCGCCCCGCTCCACGTCCAGGTCGGTGAAGCGCGGCCACACGGGGGAGAGCCGGTCCGCCACGCCGGCGGCGGGAATGACGAGGGTCATGGTCAGGCCTCCGCCAGCAGTTCCAGGGGCCGCTCGGCCAGCGCGCGCAGCTCCCGCAGCCGGTCCAGGATGCGCTGCGCCTTGAGCGCCATCATGCTGAACGAAGTGGCGTCGCTGATCCCGTGCGTGTGCTCGGTGAGCCCGTTCACGAAGATCCCGGCGCGCACCCCCTCGGTGGTCCGCACCCGGTAGTCGCGGTCCACCTCCAGCTCGCCCTCGCCGTCGAAGGCCAGCGACGGGCGCATGGCGTCCAGCAGGCCGGGCACGGCATCCTCCACGAAGCCGGTGCACAGGATCACCACGTCCGCGTCCACCCGCTGCGGGGTGCCGCGGTACACGTCGGCCAGCCCCAGCCGGTAGCGCCCGTCCTCCTCCGCCACCTCGCGCACCTCGCGGCGCTTCAGCACGCGGATGCGCTCCTGCCCCTGGATGCCGTCCTCGTAGACCTTCCAGTAGAGGGCGCGGCTCACGTCGAAGTCCACGCTGGAGTAGTTGGTGAAGCGCACGTCCTCGAACAGGCGGCGCCGCCCCTCGCGCGACAGGCTGTGGAAGTAGTCCGCCTCTTCCGGGAAGTAGACCTGGTTGCTGAAGTGGCCCAGGTCGTAGATGCGGAAGCCGCTGTTGCGGTTGATGGAGGTGATGGCGGAGCTGGGGAAGTGGTCCGCCAGGTAAAGGATGATCTCGATGGCGTTCTGCCCCGATCCCACCACCGCGAACGAGGGCGCCGCCGCCGGGTCCACCCCCGCGATGCGCGAGAGGAAGTGGTGCGAGTGGAAGACGCGCGGCCCCTGCAGGCCCCGGAAGAGCGGGGGGATGCTGGGGCGCCGCCCCGTGCACAGCACCAGGTTGCGCGTGTAGAAGGTGCTCACCGCGCCCGTCGCCAGCTCGGTGGCGTGCACGGCCAGCAGCTCGCACTCGCCGTCGCCGCAGCGCACGGGCTCCACCGCGTCCACCCGGTGCCCGTAGCGCACGCGGTGCTCCAGCTTCCCCGCCACCCACGCCACGTAGTCCGCCCACTCCACCCGCCCCACCGCGCCGCCCAGCAGCCCGAAGTGGAAGAGCCGCCCCTTCTCGTGCAGGTAGCAGGGAAAGGTGAAGCGGCTGCGCGGGTTGCGCGGCGTGGCAAAATCGCGCAGGAAGTGGTGCTGGATGTCGGTGCCGGGGATCAGCATGTTGGGCTGCCACAGCGGCCCGTCCGCCTGCTCCAGGAAGAGCCCGTGCCAGGGCTCGTCCTCGGGGCGCGCCTCCTGGGCGTCCTCCATGGCCGCCGCCAGGGCGATCCCCGCGGGCCCGAACCCGATCCCGATCACGTCGTGGATGCCGATGTTCTTGATGATTCCCAGGTCCATGCGACACGCTTCCTGGTAGGGGGGACGGCGCTTCAGCCGGCGGCGCGGCCATCGCGGAGGGTGCGGCGGAGGGCGTCCAGCAGCGCGGGGCCCGCGGGGAGGCGGATGCGTTCCAGCCGCAGCTCGAAAAGGAGGGCGTGGCTCTCGTCGCTGCTCAGGGCCAGCACGCGGGTGTGGGGGTACTCGGCCAGCAGGTGGCTCGCGCTCCCCGGGAGCGCGTCCCGGGTCTCCAGCTCCATCACCGCCAGCTCGGCGCCCGTGCGCCCCGTCTCCAGCAGAAGCTCCACCGGCGACGATGCCTCCCCCACCACCTCCATGTCGCCGGCGCCGCCGAAGACCGTGCGCATCCGCGACCGGAGCTCGGGGGAAGGGGCCGCGACGAGAATCCGAAGCCGTTTCATGGTTGGCCCTCCCGCCGTTGCAGCCCAAGATGCTCCG
Source organism: uncultured Gemmatimonadota bacterium (assembly GCA_902805735.1). Taxonomy (GTDB): domain Bacteria; phylum Gemmatimonadota; class Gemmatimonadetes; order Longimicrobiales; family Longimicrobiaceae; genus Longimicrobium. Next base: position 3,707 of record CADCTW010000045.1, read on the forward strand.
CCTTCCCCCCGCGTCCAATGGATCATCCGGCACACCCCGCCCGCCCCGAAGGACTAGTCCTTCCGGTCTATGCCCACACGAAAGAAAGGCACAGAGATGAAGTTCATCTCTGTGCCTCTGTGTCTCTGTGTGAGCCCCGCCTTTTACCGGCTCCGCTCCGCGGGCTGCCGCACGTGGAGCGCGCGGATGGCCGCGGCGGCCTGGCCGCGCCGGTTCACGTTCATCTTCTCCAGGATGTTGTGGACGTGGTTCTTCACCGTGAGCGGTGTGATCTCCAGGCGCCGCGCGATCTCCTTGTTGCTGCACCCTTCCTGGAGGAGCGCCAGGATCTCCGCCTCGCGCGGGGTGAGCCGCGCCGCGGGGTTGCGCGGCACGGCGGCGTCCTCGCGGGCGGCGCGCTCGGCCGCGGCGCGCGCCACCTTGCGCTGCAGGGCCGCCGCCACCCGCGGCGAGCAGGGCATCTCGCCGCGGAGCGCGGCCTGCACCACCCCGGACAGGTCCTCCAGCGAGCCGTCGCGCCACAGGCACGCGGCCACGCCGGCCTCGGCGCACGCCACCACCTCGTCGTCGTCCTCGCCCACCCCCAGCGCCACCACGCGCGTGCCGGGGCACACCCGCAGCACCTGCCGCACCGCGTCCAGGGCGTTGGCGGAGGCCATGTTCACCAGCACCACGTCCGGCTCCAGCTCTTCCGCCGCGCGCCGCGCCGCGGTGCTCCCGGACGCGGTGGTGACCCCCGCCACCGTCTCCCACGAAGCCAGCGCCGTGGCGAGCCCCTCTCTGAAGATGAAGGTGTCGTCGACGATCAGGATGCGGATCATAGACCCCGGCGTCCGGATGTTGAGTTGATCCCCCAACGGCTACCCGCGCGCGTCCGCCTCCAGCCGCAGCAGCGCGCGCTTCCGCTCCACCCCCCCGCCGTATCCCGTCAGCGCCCCGCCCGCGCCCACCACGCGGTGGCAGGGCACGATGATGGAGATGGGGTTGCGCGCGTTCGCGGACCCCACCGCCCGCGCCGCTCCCGGCCTCCCGATCGTCTCCGCGAGCCGCGCGTAGCTCGTCGTCTCGCCGAAGGGGATCGCGCGGAGCGCGTCCCACACCCGCCGCTGGAACGGGGTGCCGCCGGTCACGCGCAGCGGGAGCTCGAAGTGCCTCCGCTTTCCCGCGAAATAAGTATCTAATTGCGCACGTGTTGCATCGAAAGGAGCCCCCGCCCACACCCACGATTCGCCGGGCACGGGGCCGCGCAGGTGCCCTTCCATGTAGAGCCCGGTGAGGGATTCGCCGTCCGACGTGAGCAGCAGGCCGCCGATGGGACTGGGATGCGTGCAGTAGTAGATGGGCACTCGCGGGCTCCTTCCGTGCGGATGCCACCCCCGCGGCGCGACCCTTCGCCGCTGTAAGTGGCGTGATTAGCATGGGGAGTGCTCCCCCGCGTGTCAAGCAAATCGTTTCGCCAGAACGACGGGAGGCACGGAGATCAAGCCATCTCCGTGCCTCCGCGACTCTTTGCTGCCCCGTCGCTACATCATCATCCGCCCGGCGCGAAGCTCGGCGGTGAGCGCCGGGCACAGCTTGCTGTCGGCCGGCAGGGGCCCGCCCGACGCCGTAGACCGCAGGATCGCCTCGGCCAGGTTCCCCGCCACGTACGCGAGGTCGCACTTGTTGGGCTCGGAGTACCGGCCCACGTGCACCTGTCCGTAGGCGTGCACTCGCTCGTGCACCAGGTTGTTCGCCCACGAGTACCCGTTCCCCGACTCCGCCCACTGTTTCACGTACCGGAGATGGTGCCGGTGCCGCGGACTTGCAGGACGGAATCCCATCGCCCAGCTTACCTGTCGCGGCGCCTGCGCTCGGGGGTGATTAGCACCACGGCGGAGCAGCGACTCCACCGGTATGGTGTCGTGGAACTTATTCCCATTTTCCGAAAGCCATCGAGGGTACCCTGAGCTGGATCACGGAGATTTGCGGCGCGCCGCAGTTCGCCCGTTTTACGGATGCCCAGGCGTGGTCGGCGGTGCTCGAGGCCGGCTTCGGTTCTGACCCGGAGTACCGTGCCTTCCGGAACACTGTCCACGAGTGGCAGGAGGGCGATCATGCCGAGATCCGGCTGGCTACGGATGACGTGATCGCTGGCCGCCGTTGGGACGCCCGGACCCAGCGACTTCTTCGAGTGCTTGCTGAAGCCGACATCGAGGCTCCGGAACTATTCCGCGGAATCTCACTACCAATCGATGCGGACCTCGACACCAATTTTGGTGCGGGTGTAGACATCTTTCCGAAGCTCAGTTCCTTCACCACCAGCATCGAGGAAGCTGGGTACCGGGCCGCGAGGGCGCACGACAAAGCTCGGGTCGGGGTGATTTTTCAGCTCGAGGCTGGTGCGCGAGCTATTCCGATTGAGAATCTCTCGTATCGTGAAGATCTGTGGGCTGAGCGCGAATGGTACACGTCCGGGCGGTTTGTGGGGTTGGGTTTGACTGAGCGCAGCGGTGTCGTATGGGCAAGAATTCGTCACGAGGAGGTTCATCATGCCCGTGAGAGTAGGTGATCTGAGCCGGCATCGCCCCGCCAGTGCTCTCGTTGAGCAAGCCTTCCGCAGCTTCGGCGAAGACCGTGTGGAGGAGCAGCAGTGCTTTCCGCGCCAGCCTGCGAGAGATTCCGGCGAAGCTGCAGCGGGTAAACAAGACACTGTGACAGATCGTGAGCGCCGACCAGCCTGAGCTCACCTGTGCGATGTCATTGACCGCCGATACCTATGGGCCGGCATTGCTCGATCGTTACCTGGGGAGCCTGATGGGTCTCGCGGTGGGTGACGCGATGGGAGCATCGGTCGAGTTCTGCCCTGCCGGTTCCTTCGAACCGGTCACGGACATGATCGGGGGCGGGCCATTCGATCTACGCCCAGGTGAGTGGACGGACGATACGTCGATGGCTCTGTGTCTGGCAGAGAGCCTGATCCATTGTCGAGAGTTCCATCCGCGCGACCAGCTCACGCGCTATCTGCATTGGTACGCGACCGGACATCTGAGCAGCACGGGGCACTGCTTCGACGTGGGCGTGACGGTCAGCGATGCACTGCAGCGTTTCGCGCGCACTGGAGCCGCATATTGTGGCTCCACGGACCCGTTCACCGCGGGCAACGGCTCGCTGATGCGACTCGCGCCGGTTGCTCTTTTCTATGCGTCGCGGCCATGGGCGGCGATCGAGTGGTCGGGCGAAAGCTCTCGCACCACGCACGCCGCGCATACCGCTGTCGACGCTTGCCGGTACTTCGCCGCTCTCCTCGTGGGCGCTGTCAGCGGGGCGACCAAGGACGAGCTTCTGGCGGCGAGGTACAGCCCGGTACTGGGTTATTGGGAGTCACATCCTCTCGCAGACGAAGTCGAGTGCATAGCCCAGGGCTCCTTTCGTGAAAAGGATCCTCCGGAGATCGTTGGTTCTGGCTACGTGGTAAAGTGCCTCGAAGCGGCCCTTTGGGCCTTCCACACGACCGACTCCTTCGAAGAAGGTTGCCTTCGGGCGGTCAACCTGGGAGATGACGCGGATACGACTGCTGCCGTGTACGGGCAACTCGCTGGTGCTTATTACGGTGTCCGGAGTATTCCGGCGAGGTGGCTTCGTCAGCTCGCGAAATTCGATGTGATTGATAGTTACGCGAGGTCGCTCTTCGAATACCGCAAATGACAAGCGGAGGCACAGAGGCACAGAGATTAAGTCCCTTCTGTGCCTCTGTGCCTCTGTGTGAGCCCTAGTTGCCGTGCCTCCGGATCTCGTACTCCACCGCGTAGCTCCCGCGGTCGTCGCTGTTGCGGAAGAGCATGCGGTCGCGATGGCGCCCGGCGGAGTTGTTGGTCATCTGCTGGAGCTCGGCGGCGCTGAAGCTGAGGCGCACCTCGCCGACCTCGTCGTAGGTGCTGGCCCAGCGCGTGGCCCAGTGCAGCGCCTGCGAGAGCTTCTCCTGGAAGAGCTGCACGTCCAGCTCGTCGAGCGACGCCCGGCCGATGTCGGCGAAGAACGCGCCGACCGGGGAGCCGCCGATCCGGAAGTCGGACGACTCGTCGGACTCGGCGAGCTGCGCGACCACGAACAGCCGGTTCGCCACCACGCCGGGTACCGGGGTGCCACCGGAGAGGGCCAGGAACAGCGCCCCGTCGTCGGTGGGATGCATCCGGATCGTCTGCTCCTCGTTGTCGTCGAAGCCCTCGTACTCCTGGGTCCAGCCGATCATGGCGGGGCCCTGGTCCGCGAAGGCCGCCCAGCTCACCACGATCTCGTCGTGCACCTCCGGGCCGGCGAGCACCGTCTCGGGGTCCGACTCGTCCAGGCAGCGAATGGAGAGCAGCCGCACCGTGTAGGCGAACGGCGCGAGCTCCAGGCGCCGCCAGTTGCTCTTGGGCTCGCCCGCCGCGCCGCGCGGCACGCGCACCGCCACGTCGTACGGCCCCGGCTGCATCCCGGCGGGGAGCGTGACCTCGACCCGCGAGCGCGCGCCATCCACCCTGCCCAGCGCCACCACCACCTGCTCGCCATCCACCGTCTGGAACCCCGACGACTCCAGCGACTGGCCCCCCGCGGGCCTCAGGTAGACGGGCGCGATGGGCGAGGTGCCGTGGAACGAGCCGTCCAGCACCACCCGCGCGCCCCCGGTCTGCAGCGTCGCCGCCACCGCGTCGATGCGCGGAGCGGCCGGCCCCGCGTCCGGCGCCGGGCGCACGGTGCCGATCCTGCGCCCCGGGCCCTGCAGCCCGCCCTGCACGATGATCCCGCTGGCCCCCGCCGGCGCCGACACGAACCGCCGCGCCGCGCTGTGCGAGAGGCCCGTGCCCCGGTCCAGCACGGCGAGCTCCCGCGGCATCCTGCGGGCCCGCACGTCCACGGGGATCGCCCGGTAGTCCGCCACCATGCGCCCGAGCACCTCCCGCGATGCGGGGTTCCGCTCCAGCGCGCGCTGCACCGCCACGTCCATCTCCGACCCGTTGCCGGAACCGGAGAGCACGCGGTCCACCGAGTGCATCAGGACCCCGAAGTACGCGCCCGACTTGCTCCCCGACTCGAAGCCGCGCGTGAGCCGCTGCACGGGCGTCAGGCGCTCGTGCTTGACCGCCGCCACAGCGGCGGGGATCGGCCTCGCCACCGTCGGAGGCACCGGCCTGGGCACCGGCCTCGGCATGGGCCGCACCTGGGCCGCCGCGGAAGCGCTCGTCGCGAGGGCCAGCAGGACGAGGGTGGGGATGGTGCGAGATCTCATGGGGCGCCCTGGGAATGGGGTGAGCGGACGTTTTCCGAAGCCTGCATCCTCTGCCGGATCTCCTCCGCGGGGGAGAAGGAGGCCCACATCGCCATCGCCGCGGCGTCGGGGTCGGTCGCCTGCAGCGCCTGCGCGCGCCCCGCGGCCTCCGTGTCCGGCCACCAGCGCATCCGGGGCACGAAGTGGATCTCCTCGCCCAGCTCGCACGGCGTTTTCAGCCGCAGCGTCACCCTGGGCGCGCCCCTCCGCCCGCCGCGGTGCTCCCGCACCTCCGCGATCTCGGAGAACGGCACCACGACCTCCCTTCCCCGCGCCGCCACGAACAGCACCCGCCCGTCCGTGCTGACGCGCCGCACCTGGCGCATCAACAGGTACAACGCCACCGCCGGCACCACCGCCGTCCCCACCAGCGCCGGCAGCATCTCCCGCTCCCCCCGCATCATCCACGCGGCCGCGCCCGCCGCGGCCAGCCACAGCCACGGCAGTGCGTGATAAAAAGCGGTCGAGCGCGCCGAGAGGGTTCGTCGCATGGCCTCTTATGTAATCGTCGCAGCCTGGAGGAGCAAGATAATTCTGACACGAGCAACCGCGGGGCTCACACAGAGACACAGAGGCACAGAGATGAAGTTATCTCTGTGCCTCTGTGTCTCCGTGTGACCCCCTTCTGTCACGCCCGCAGCGCCGCACGGCTGCGCTTGTGGGCGTACATCTGCTCGTCGGCGCGCTGCAGGAGGGACTCGAGGAGGGCGGGCGCGGCGGGGTCGAAGTGGCTGGCGCCCACGCTCATGGAGAGGGTGTAGGGGCGCCGGACGGCGGAGGCGTGGCGCTCCACGGCATCGTAGAGGCGCTCCATGGCGGCCTCGGCGCCGCCCTGCGCGGGCTCGGCGGGGGTGCGGATCACCAGGACGGCGAACTCGTCGCCCCCCAGGCGCGCCACCACGTCGGACTTGCGAAAGGTGGCGCGCAGGAGGGCGGCCGCGTCGCGCAGGGCCTGGTCGCCCTGCGCGTGGCCCAGCGTGTCGTTGATCTTCTTGAGGTGGTCCAGGTCGATGAAGAGCACGTCGAAGCCCAGCCCCGCGCGCACCGAGGCCGCCATCTGCTGCTCCGCCAGCGCCAGCAGGCCGCGGCGGTTGTAGAGGCCCGTGAGCTCGTCGCGCAGCGACATGGCGCGCAGCACCTCGTCGCGCGAAGCGTACTCGGCGGCGCGCACGCGCAGGCGGTGGACGCCGAGGATGGCGGCCGCGGCGCACAGGACGGCCAGCGCGATGAACCAGCGCGTCTGCCAGAAGTAGGGGCGCAGGCGCAGCGCGACCGCCGCGGTGGCGCGGCTCCACACCCCGTCCTCGTTGCGCGCCTGCACGCGAAAGGTGTAGCGCCCCGGCGGCAGGTTGGTGTAGAACGCCGCGCGCCGCGTGCCGCCCTCCACCCACTCGGGGTCGAAGCCGTCCAGGCGGTAGCGGAAGCGCAGCTCCTCCGGCGCCACGAAGCTGGGGGCCGTGAAGCGGATCTCCAGCCGGTGGCTGCCGGGCCCCACCACCACCGGCGCCGCACCGCTGGACTCCGCGTCGTCCGCGACCACGCGCTCGATGTGCGTCACCAGCGGCACCACGTTGCGCGACAGGCGGCGCGCGTCGATCAGCGCCACGCCCGCCGGGGTGGGGAAGTGGAGCACGCCGCCGGGCGCGCGCCACGACCCGCCGATGGAAGACACCTCCCGCACGCCCAGCCCGTCGCTGGTGCCGAAGCCCTTGGCGTTCACCACGCGCGCCCGGCCGGCGCCCACCGCCTCCAGGTCGGCGCGGGGCACGCGCGCGATCCCCCAGGGGCCCGTCAGCCAGAGCGCGCCCGCCCCGTCGTCCAGCGCCTGGAACACGGTGTTGCCGTGCAGGCCGTGCCGCGTGGTGAAGAGCGCCACGCGCCCGCCGCGCAGGCGGGCCAGGCCGCGCGAGGTCCCCGCCCACAGCGTGCCGTCCGCGTCGCTGCTCATGCGGAAGATGGGCTGCCGCGCCAGTTCCACGGGGCCCGGCACGAAGCGGCTGCCGCGCAGCCGGAAGAGCCCCGCGGCCTGCGTCCCCACCCACAGCGTGCCGGCGCGGTCCTGGTGCAGCGAGAGCACGTACCCGTCGGGGAGGCCCTGCGCCGCGCCGAAGTGGGTGAAGCGCCCGTCCGTCAGCCGCGCCAGCCCGTTGTAGGTGCCGATCCACAGCGCCCCCTCGCGGTCCTCCAGCACCACGCGCACACGGTCGTCGGGGAGCCCGTCGCGCGCGGTGTAGGTGGTGGCCTGGCTCCCGCGCACCCGCGTGAGGCCGCTGTTGGTGGCCACCCACACGTCGCCCGCCCGGTCGCGCACCACGTCGCGGGCGACCTCGTCGCGCAGGGCGCCGCCGCGCTGGGTGTACGCCACCGTGCCCGCGGGGGTGCGGTGGACCACGCCGCCGCGGGTGGCGATCCACTCGCCGCCGGACCCGTCGCCGGTTATGGCGGCGGCGAAGTCGTGCGGGAGCCCGTCGCGGGTGGTGAGCATCCGCACGCCCGTCCGGCGCAGGCGGAACAGGCCGGCCTGGCGCGTGCCGATCCACACGTTCCCCTCGCGGTCGGCTTCCAGCGCCTCCACCTGCGTGAACGCCTCGCCGCCCGGCCGCCGCACGGGCGTGACGCGGTCGCCCTGCAGGCGGAAGAGCCCGTTGTCCGCCGCCAGCCACCAGGCGCCGTCCCGGTCCTGCAGCAGGTCGTTGACGGGCCCCGGCCGCGCGCCGCTCTCCGCGCCCGGCCGCGTCACCCGCCCGCCCTGGATGCGCGCCACCCCGCCGAAGGTGCCCACCCACACCGTGCCGTCGCCGTCCACCCGCAGCGCGGTCACGCGGTCGTCGCCCAGCCCGTCGCGGCTGGTGACCCGGGTGAGCGCGCCATCCTTGTAGCGCAGCACGCCCGTGGCCACGGTGCCGATCCACAGCGCCCCCTGCCCGTCCATCGCCAGCGCGCTTACCGCCGTCTCTCCCGGCAGCGCCAGCCGGGTGACGCGGTCGCCGGCGACGCGGCTGATCCCCGCGCGCGTCCCCACCCAGAGCGAGCCGTCGGGGCCGGGGAGGAGCGTGGTGACGCGGTCGCTGCTGAGGCCGTCGCGCGTGGTGAAGACCTTCCAGCGCCCATCTGCCCAGCGCACGACCCCACCCGTTTCGCTGGCGGCCCAAAGGGCGCCCCGGCGGTCCACGGCGAGGCGCCGGAAGCTGGCGCGGGCCAGCCCCGGGATCTCGGCCTCGGCGAAAGAGCGGAAGGCGACCCCGTCGAAGCGCACCAGCCCCTCGAACGACGCCAGCCACAGGAAGCCGTCCGGCGTCTGCTGGATGTCGCGCGCGACGTTGGAGGGAAGCCCGTCCTCCGTGTTCCACCCGGCGATGGCGAAGCCTTCCGGCGCGGCCTGCGCATGGGCGTGCGCCGCCAGGACGGCCGCGGCGAGGCCGGGGAGCCAGCGGGCGAGCAGCTTCGGGAGTCGGAGGGGTACCATCATCGGGCGGGGGATCCCGGGGGAGGCGGGGCGGGGTACGGCGGCCTCCAAGCTAGCGAATCGGCCGCCCGCGCGACATGCTGCACGTACGCGGACAGGATCTGCCGAGGAACAGCGGCCTCACACAGAGACACAGAGGCACAGAGATAAGTTCTCTGTGCCTCTGTGTCTCTGTGTGAGCTACCAATCGGTTGGCTTGTAGTCCTTGAGGAAGGCCCCCCACACGTGCTCGCCGGTGTTGATGCCGTCGATGATGGGGTCCACGATGCGCGCGGCGCCGTCCACGATGTCCAGCGGGGGGTGGAAGCCGTGCTCGGCCGTCTTGCGCGCGGCCAGCTCCGCCGGGTCCTCGTCGGTCACCCAGCCGGTGTCCACGCTGTTCATGTGGATGCCGCTCTGCTGGTAGTCCACGGCGGAGGTGCGCGTCATCATGTTGAGCGCCGCCTTGGCCATGTTGGTGTGCGGATGCCGCGCCGTCTTGAAGCGCCGGTAGAACTGCCCCTCCATCGCGGACACGTTCACGATGTGCTTGTCGCGCTCCGGCGTGCGCGTCATCAGCGGCTTGAGGCGTGCATTGAGGACGAAGGGCGCCACCGCGTTGACGAGATGCACCTCCAGCAATTCGACGGAGGGGACCTCGTCCATCAGCATCCGCCACGAGTTGCGGTCGCGCAGGTCCACCTGCTGCAGGTCCTGGTCGAGGCGCCCCGCCGGGAACAGCGCCTCGCCCACCGAGAAGTCGTCGGGAAGGAGCGGGAGCTGCGACAGCGCGGCCGCGCCGGAGGCCAGCGCGGGCGCCTTTCCGGAGGTGAGCAGGGGCGCGTCGTAGCTGCCCAGCAGGCGCCGGAGATGCTCCGGCACCTGGTCCAGCCGCGCCGACTCGCCCTCCATCATGTGGCGGTAGAACTCGGGCGGGCGCCGCACCGTCTGGCAGGCGTTGTTGATGATGAAGTCCAGCCGGTCCCGCGTGGCCAGCATCTCGCGGCAGAACGCCTCCACGCTGGGCGTGTGCCGCAGGTCCAGCCCAAAGATCTCCAGCCGGTGGCCCCACTCCTCGAAGTCCGGCTCGGCGGCGTAGCGCGCGGCGGAGTCGCGGGGGAAGCGGGTGGTGACGATGAGGTGCGCCCCCGCGCGCAGCAGCTTGATCCCGGCCTGGTAGCCGATCTTCACGCGCCCGCCGGTGAGCAGCGCCACGCGCCCGCTAAGGTCCGCCGTCTCGGTGCGCTTGGCGAAGTTGAGCTCGGCGCAGGGCGGGCAGAGCTGGTCGTAGAAGTGGTGCAGCTCCGTGTAGTCGCGCTTGCAGATGTAGCAGTTGTGCGCGTCCGTCACGTGCGTCTGCTCGGGGAGCAGGTACGCCGAGCCGAACCCGGCGGGCGCGAACAGGCGCGGGGTGACGAACACGGGCTCCTGGCGCAGCTTGCGGATGCCGCGCTGCGACAGCACCTCTTCCGCGCGCTGGGCACGCTCGGCGCGGCGCTCGCGGCGGGTGGCCTTTTGCAGGCGGCGCCGGTGGTCGGCGTCGGGGCGCGCCACCTGCCCCGCGGCGCGAAGGAAGCGCGTGCGCTCTTCCGCGCCTACCTCGGCGAGGAGCGCGCGGTCGGCCACCACCGCTTCCAGCAGCTCCGTGGCGGCGCGGATGCGTTCCGCGGCACCCTCGGGGCGCACTTCCATGGACATCTATATCTTCTCTCGTGGAGTGTCGGTCGTACGGTTGGTGCGCTGAGTACCCGCGTGCGGGGCCGCGGTGCCCCTCGCCGCAATCTCACACAGAGACACAGAGGCACAGAGATGAAGAGACTGGCCATCCTCCTGGCTCTCGCCGTGGCGCAGACGCCGCTCGCCGCGCAGCGCGCCACCGCGCTGGTGGGCGCCACTCTGATCGACGGCACCGGGCGGGCGCCCGTGCCCGCCGCCACCGTGGTAATGCGCAACGGGAAGATCGAGTGCGCGGGGCGGTGCGCGGTCCCCGCCGGGGCGCGGCGCGTGGACGTGCGGGGCAAGTACGTGATCCCCGGCCTGGTGGACGGGCACGTGCACTACTCGCAGACGGGGTGGGCGGACGGGCGCCCCGACGCGCTGGACGTGCGCGACCGCTTCCCCTACGACTCCACCATCGCCGCGCTGGAGGCGCACCCGGAGCGATTCTTCCGCAGCCACCTGTGCTCGGGCGTGACCGCCACCTTCGACGTGGGCGGCTACCCCTGGACCTGGGCGCTGCGCCAGCGGGCCGAGCGCTCCACCGACGCGCCGCACGTGGCCGCGGCGGGCCCCCTCCTCTCCACGCGCGACCACTGGGTGAACCTCCCGGCCCAGCGGCAGTTCGTGCACCTCGCCAGCGACTCGGCCGCGCAGGCGGGCGCGCGCATGGTCGCCGCGTACCGGAGCGACGCCGTGAAGGTCTGGTACCTGGTGGGGGCTTCATCCCCCGACACGGCCGGGCAGAAGTCGCTGCTGCGGGTGGCGGCGCGCGAGGCGAGGCGGGCGGGCATCCCCCTCATCGTCCACGCCACCGACCTTTGGGCGGCCAAGGACGCGCTGCGCGCCGGGGCCAGGCTGCTCGTGCACTCGGTGGAGGACCGGCCGGTGGACGACGAGTTCCTGCGGCTCGCGCGCGAGGCCGGAGCCTTCTACAACCCCACCCTGACCGTGCGCGAGGGATACGTGCAGCTGCGGGAGCGCCGCTTCAATCCCCAGGGCCTCCCCCTGGAGTGCGTGGACCCCTCCACGCGCCGCCGCGCCTTCCTCACCGACTCGCTCCCGCCCGCGCGCGGCGGCGACAACGCCGCGTTCCGCGCGCGCATCGCCGAGGGGTACCGGCTGATGCTGGCGAACCTGAAGCGCGTGCACGACGCCGGCATCCCGGTGGTGATGGGCACCGATGCCGGCAACCCGCTCACCCTCCACGGCCCCTCCGTCTACCGCGAGATGATCGCGATGGCCTCCGCCGGCCTCACCCCCATGGAGGTCCTCGTCGCCAGCACCCGCAACGGCGCCCGCGCCATGGGCCGCGACGACATCGGCACCGTGGAGCGCGGCAAAGCCGCCGACCTGGTCGTCCTCGAGGCCAACCCCCTCACCAACATCTCCAACGTCAGCCGCATCTCCCTGGTGGTGCGCGGCGGAAGGGTGTGGACGCGGCGGGAGCTGGAGTACCGCTGATCGTGCGCGTGGATGCATCGGCTGCGAGCCCTGTCAGGGCAGAGAAGCGCCCCGGCCCCGGTAGGCGAGCCGGGGCGCTTTGCCACGTCCACCGGGCACTACCCGATCCACCAGGGCGGCTTTAGAGTTGGCGCACAAAGAACGCAACCACCCGCCTCTTTGGGATGCCGCCTTGCCCGAGTTCAGCGACTATATCGTCTTCGCCGACGAGAGCGGGGATCACGGCCTCGCCACGCTGGATCCCAACTATCCGATGTTCGTACTGGCGCTCTGCCTCTTCACCAAGGAAGAGTACGCGGCGATCACCGCGCCTGCAGTGATGCGGCTGAAGTTCAAGCACTTCGGGCACGACCAGGTCATCCTGCACGAGCACGAGATTCGGAAGACCCTCGGGCACTTCCGCTTTCTCACGGATGCGAACCGGCGCCCCGCATTCTACACTGACCTGAACGCGGGGGTCGAAGAGGCACCCTTCACTCTTGTCGCTGCTGCCATCCACAAGGAAAGGCATCGCGCCCGGTACAGCTCGCCGAACAACCCGTACCACATCGCGCTAGGGTTCGGCCTGGAGCGCCTCTACCAGCATCTTGATGGTCTCGGGTGCCGGGAAGGCATCACTCACATGGTGTTCGAGAAACGTGGAGAGAAGGAGGACGCGGAGCTGGAGCTGGAGTTCCGTCGCGCATGCGACGGGCACAACGCGGTGCGGCGGCGCTTTCCGTTCGAGATCGTCATGGCGGACAAGAAGTGCAACTCGGCCGGCCTTCAGGTGGCGGATCTGGTAGCGCGGCCGATCGGCCGCCATATCCTTGCACCGGAGCAGCCAAACCGGGCCTATGATGTTCTCGCGCGCAAGTTTCGTCGCAGCCCTGGCGGGTCGGCGCAGGGATGGGGTCTGAAGGTGTTTCCCTGAAAAGCGAAGGGCCCCGGCATGAAGCCAGAGCCCAGCGCCGACCGGGATTTCCCAGTCCATTTAGTCTGTGGAATCTACTCGCGCGCTGGTAGGGTGTCAATAGGTAGACCCGAATACAAGCCGAATATCCGGGTCGCGAGCGGACTCCCGCGCGTCCGCAGCACCATGGTCGGCCTGTTCAGTCAGCAGGAGTGTGTGAAGGGGCCAGGCCGCCGTCCCAGTCAAACCCCCGCGCCGTCCAGCCATCGCCCTCCACCGCGATGGCGGCGACCCACTGGGGTCCGGCGTCCAGGGCGTGCAGCGTCCAGCGGTTCGCGTCCAGGCCGGGGGTGCGGGTCGCCAGGAGGCGGGCGGGCTCGCCGGGGGTGAGGGTCACGTCGAAGGCGTCCAGGGGCATGGAAAGGCCGTCGCCCACGGCCTTGATGAGAGCCTCTTTCCGCGTCCAGCCGTTCAGGAACGCCGCGTGGATGAGGGCATCCGAGACCTTCCCCAGCGCATCGCACTCGGTGGATGAAAAGAAGCTCTTCGCCAGGCCCTGGGCATCGAGGACGCGGTGCAGGGGCTCCAGGTCCACCCCGACCTCGCGCCCCAGCGTCACGGCGTACAGGGCGAGATCCTCCGCGTTGCTCACGTTGAAGCGAATGCCGCTGGCCCCCTCCAGACCGTCCAGCTCCGGCTTGCCGCGCGTGCCCGAGCGGAAGCGCAGCGCCCCCGGCGCCTCCCCCAGGTAGCGCCCCAGGATCGCCCGCTGGATCCCACGCCCCGCGATGAAGCGGTCCCGGTGCACGGGAAACCGGAACCGCGCCGCCTGCTCCCGCTCCGCCGGCGCCAGCGTGCGCGCGAACTCCTCCAGCACCCCCTTCGGCTGCTGGAGCGACGCGCGCCACACGTGCACCTCATCCCCCGTCGCCCTCGGCCCCGCCGGAGGAGAACCCCACCCCAGATCGAGCATCGCCATCTCTTCTCTGTGCCTCTGTGTCTCTGTGTAGGCGCTTCTGTTTACCGGGTAAACCCGCGAACTGTAAAGAGCCGCATCTTGCTCCGCCGCATCAATCGGCGCATCTTTACGCCCGCACGCAACTCACACCCGCAACGCCTCCTCCGCTACATGGCACACATTACCTGCTTCACCGTCCAGAAGGGCGGTGCGGGCAAGACCAGTATGACGGTAAACGTCGCCGGCGCGCTGGCCGGCGCCTATGGGCTCCGCACCCTGGTCATCGACGCGGACCCGCAGTGCAACGCCACCGCGGCCCTGCTCGGCCCCGAGTACATCGAGGCCGGCTACGCGCCGACCTTCGCCGACGTGCTCGAAGGCCGCGCCACCATCGCGGAAGCCGCCGTGCAGAAGAGCTTCCCCACGCTCTGGACCCTGCCGGGATCCGAGGCGCTGGTGGGATACGAGATGGCCCGCGACGACGCGCGGCGCGGGCGCGTGATCCACTCCGTCGCCTCGCTCCTTTCCGACGCCATCCCGGACGAGATCGACGTGGTGCTGATCGACACCCCGCCCTCGGGCGGCATCTGGCTGCAGATCGCGCTGGCGGCCGCGCACACCTACACCGTGGTGGCCACGCCGGACGACTTCTCCGCCAGCGGCGTGCTCAAGCTGATCGGCACGGTGGACCAGGTCTGCGCCGACTTCAACCCGGCGCTGCGCCGCGCCGGCTTCCTCATCAACCAGTACCGCCGCACCTCCGAGGGCGACCAGTACGTGCGCTTCTTCCGCGACTGCTTCGAGGCCGACGTGTTCGGCGTGGTCTTTCCGCTGCGCGGCGTGATCGGCTCGTCGCGCGGGGTGCGGATGCCGGTGGAGCTGTACGAGCGCCTTTACCGGGTAAGCACGCCCGCCGCTCCCCTCTTCCGCGGCGTCGCCGCCGAGTGGATGCAGCGCGCGGGGATCGAGCGGCGCGGCGCGGTGCCGCGCCTGGAAGGCGAGCAGCGCGGGATCGCGATGGAACCTGAGCTCGAGGTGGCGGCATGAGCAAGACCGCACGCCCCGCGCTGGACCTGTCCCGGCAGCGCGCCGCCTTTTCCAGCGCGGCGGAGTCGCTGCACCCGGCCGCCGTGGTGGACGGCGCCACCCGCGCCAAGAACCACCTCACCCTCCCCCTCGCCCAGATCGAGGAAGAGGGCGCCTACGTCCGCGAGGTGGAGAGCGAGGAGGACCTTGCCGACCTCGCGCGCTCCATCCGCACGGACGGTGACGTGCCCGGCGCGATCGGGGTGCGCCGCGTGGGACCGCCCGTGAACCCGCGCTTCGTGCTGGTCTACGGCCGGCGCCGGCTGCACGCGGCGCGGCTGGCCGGGCTCACCTCCGTCACGGTGCGCGACCTGGGCACCATCGGCGAGGAGGAGGCCTTCCTCCAGCAGATCGCGGAGAACGAGTCGCGCAGGGCGATGTCGGTGATGGACGCCTGCCTCGCGTACTTCCGCGCGCACCACGGCTTCGGCCACACGCAGGCGGTGCTCGCCACGCGCGCGGGGAAGAGCCCCGGCTACGTGAGCTGGATGACCAAGGGCGGCGAAGCCCTCGCGCAGCTCACCGACGACGAGCGCGCCGCCCTCGCGCGTCACCCCAAGATGGGCACCGCCATCTTCCGCGACACCTCCTCCAGGCCCCTGGAAGAGCGCGTGGCGACCCTTCGCGCCATGGCCCGCACCGCCGGCACGCCGGAAGCCTCCGAGGCCGCGCCCCCGCCCATCCGCTGGTCCCCCGCCCGCGGCGGCACCCTGCGCCTCAACGCGCACCTGGATCCCAAGCGGCTTCAACAGGATCCCGCCTACAGGGAGGAGCTGCGCGGATTGGTCGACCGCCTCCAGCAGATGCTCGCCGAAGCAGAGTAATAAGGGTCTCACACAGAGACACAGAGGCACAGAGATAAAGCTTTTCTCTGTGCCTCTGTGTCTCTGTGTGATCCTAAAAGCCACTCCCTCCGCCCCCTCCGCTCCCGCCGCCGCTCGATCCGCCCCCGCCCGAACCGGACGAGCTGGGGCTGGACGACATGGTGCTGCCGGCGGTGCTGGACATGTGGCTCATGCGCGACGAGAAGTCGGTGGCGCGGAACTGGCCGCTTCCGCTGTACCACCGCGGCGGCTCACGGTAGATCTCCTCGAAGGCGTGCGCCCAGCGATCCTCCACGCCGAAGGCCATGGCGTGCGGAAGGTAGCGCTCGAACATCTCCGGGGAGGTGACCATCCGCCGGTAGCGCTCGCTCTCCACCCGGCCCAGGAACTCGCGGAAGCCCAGCGCCGCCTCGCGCGCACGGGCGCCCGCGGGCGTCCGCGCCGGCATCACGCGCGAGAAGATGAAGACGATCACCGCGCTGGCGATCATCCCCGCCGCCAGGGCCACGGGCGACACGCCGTCCCACGCCAGCCCCTCCACCCACCCGGCGCCCGCCGCCCCCGCGACCAGCAACGCGCCCGCGAGGAACATCCAGCGCGTCCTCACCTGGTCCGGGCGGCGCAGGTAGAAGCCGCGCGTCACCAGGCTCTCGTACACGGCGTCGCGGATCTCCGGGAGCGCCGTGTAGAACTTGTCGGTGAGCGCGGACAGCGCCACCTGCTCGCCGCCGCGCGCGGCTTCCGGCGCGGGCCCGGAGGCGTGCGCCACCGCCCGCAGCTCGTCCCAGCTCGCCTCGGCCGTCGTGGCGTGCTGGAAGAGGCCCTGCAGGTAGAGCTGCTCGTGCTGCGCCAGCGCGCCCCAATCCTCGCGCGGACGGCGGCGGTGGAAGGTGAACTCGGTGCTGGACAAGAGGCCCATCAGCTTCTCCTCCGTCCGCTCCTCGATCCCCACGTACCCTCGCACGGCCAGGTCCACCAGCGTCGCCGTGATGTCGCGCATCTGGGCCTCGTGGTCGATCAGCGTGCCCAGCTCGGTGGGCGACATGCCGAGGGGCGGCTCGTACCGCACCACGATCGACTCCTCTTCCGGATCGCGCCCGCGCCGCCGCCACGCCCGGAACGACAGGCCGAACGCCAGCAGCGGCAGCGCCAGGGGCCACAGCCGCACCATCTCCCGCACCCCGCGCTCGCGCTCGCTGGGCCGCGACGCCACGAACCCCGGCGCCCAGCCGGCCGCCACCGTCACCCCCTCGTACGACTCCAGCGGGCGCGTGACCGCGAACTCCAGCCCCCGCTCCGTCACCCGCGATTCGGCATTGGAGGCGGCCAGCGTGGTCCCCGCGGCGCCGGTGTACACGGCGTGCTGGCGCGGCCGTGCGCCCCGCGGGAGCACCACGCGCCCGCGTGCCCGGTCCACGGGCATGTCCCACGCGTTGCCCGTGACGTTCCAGTACAGCTCGTCCATCGGCCCCGGCTCGCTTCCCTCGTAGAAGAAGCGGATGGCGTTGGCCACGCGATACCGGATCACCACCCGCCGCTCCGCGTCCCGCGCCCCCGGCACCCAGATCTTCAGGCGGCGCCCCCACCCGTCGTCGATCCGCTCCTCCTCCACCCGCAGCGGCTTCCCGTCCCCGTCCGTCACCGAGCCGATCTCCACGTCCAGCGCCGCCGTTCGCCCCTCCGCCGTCTTGTGCCTCAACGACAGGTCGCGGTTCACCCCGTTCCACTGCCCCGTGAACCCCAGGGTGAGCCGCTCCGTGACATCCAGCGTCCCGTCTTGGGTGACCACCAGCAGCGCGTCGAAATCGCGGACGCGGATCGACGGCTCCTGTCCAGCCGCGGGCGCGGCGAGGGCGAGGAGCAGGAGGAGGATGAGGCGCATGGCTTCAGAACCGCACGGCGGGGGTCTCGCGCTCGGACGCCGTGGCCGCAAAGAACTCGCGCTCGCGGAAGCCCATGGGGCCCGCCAGCAGGTTGGACGGGAAGGTCTGCACGGCCGTGTTCAGGTCGCGCACCACGGCGTTGTAGTAGCGGCGCGCGTTGCTGATGTGGTCCTCCGTCTCGGCGAGCTGCGCCTGGAGGTCGCGGAAGCCGCCGGACGCCTGGAGCTCCGGATACGCCTCCATGGCCACCGTCAGCCCGCGCAGGGCGCCGGAGAGAGCGGCCTCCGCCTCCGCGCGCTCGGCGGGCCCGGCGCCGTGCGCGGCCACCGCGCGGGTGCGCGCCGCCGTCACGGCGTCCAGCGTTTCGCGCTCGTGCGACGCGTACCCTTTCACCGTCTCCACCAGGTTCGGCACCAGGTCCGCGCGGCGCTTGAGCTGCACGTCGATGTCCGACCACGCGTTCTGCGCCGTCACTCTCAGCTTCACCAGCCGGTTGTAAAGCGCCACGAGCAGGATGCCGAGAACGACGCCGATGGCGAGGATGATGATCAGGGTCATGCGAAGGCTCCCGGGAGACGGTGGGGCGGGGGACCACGGCGCAAAAGTAATCGCCCCCATCCCCCATGCCCAGCATCATCTCCTCTCCGTGTCTCCGGGCCTCTGTGTGAGCAAGCCGTTTTCCCTTATATTGTTGGATGATCTCCGTATCCAACCTCGAAAAATCGTTTGGCGACCGCGTGCTCTTCGCGGATGCCGCCTTCCAGCTCAACCCGGGCGAGCGCTACGGCATCGTGGGCGCCAACGGGTGCGGGAAGACCACGCTCCTCAGCATCCTCAGCGGCGACGCGGAGGCCAGCAAGGGGAGCGTGTCCATCCCCAGGTCCGCACGGCTGGGCGTGCTGCGCCAGGACCAGTTCCTCTACGAGAGCGAGTCCATTCTGAACGTGGCGCTCATGGGCAACCCGGAGCTCTGGGAGGCCATGGTCGAGAAGGAAAAGGTCCTGGCCAACGCCCACGAGCACTTCGACGCGGACCGCTTCAGCGAGCTGGAAGACGTGGTCATGCGCCTGGACGGCTACACCGCCGAGGCGCGCGCGGCCGTCATCCTGGAGGGGCTCGGCCTCCCCGCCGAGATCCACCACCAGCCCCTGTCCACGCTTTCCGGCGGCTTCAAGCTGCGGGTGCTCCTGGCGCAGGTGCTGGCCGGCAGCCCGGACGTGCTGCTGCTGGACGAGCCCACGAACCACCTGGACATCCTCTCCATCCGCTGGCTGGAGAAGTTCCTCCACGACTTCGAGGGCCCGGTGGCGGTGATCTCGCACGATCACCGCTTCCTGGACAACGTGTCCAGCTACATCCTGGACGTGGACTACCAGACGGTCACGCTGTACAAGGGGAACTACACGGACTTCCTGGAGCAGAAGGTGGAAGACCGGGAGCGCAAGGAGAAGGAGATCGAGGGGCGCCAGAAGGAGATCGCCCACCACCAGAAGTTCGTGGACAAGTTCAAGGCCAAGGCCAGCAAGGCGCGCCAGGCCCAGAGCAAGGCCAAGATGATCGAGCGGAAGGTGGAGGAGATGGAGGAGCTTCCGGGCTCGTCCCGCCGCTACCCCAAGTTCCGCTTCAACCAGCGGCGCGAGAGCGGCAAGGAGGTGCTCAAGATCAAGGGCATCCGCAAGTCGTTCGGCGACAAGGAGGTCCTCCCCGGGGTGGACCTGCAGGTGCGCCGCGGAGACCGCATGGTGATCATGGGCCCCAACGGCATCGGCAAGTCCACGCTGCTCAAGATCATCATGGGCGAGCTGGCGGCGGACGAGGGCGGGGTGGAGTGGGGGTACGAGGCGCAGCGCGGCTACTTCGCCCAGGACCACCACGAGGAGCTGGAGGACCTGGCGGGCACCGCCGAGCAGTGGCTGTGGAGCTACTGCCCGGACAAGGACCGCGGCTTCGTGCGCGGCCACCTGGGGATGATGCTCTTCTCCGGCGACGACGGCGAGAAGCGGCTGAGCGCCCTGTCCGGCGGCGAGGCGGCGCGGCTCGTGTTCAGCAAGATCGCGCTGGAGCAGCCCAACGTCCTGGTGCTCGACGAGCCCACCAACCACCTGGACCTGGAGTCCATCGAAGCCCTGGTGGCCGGCCTGCAGGCGTACGAGGGCACGCTGATCCTGGTCTCGCACGACCGGTGGTTTGTGAACCAGCTCGCCACCCGCGTGGTGGAGATCAGCCGCAACGGCATCCGCGACTTCCTGGGCACCTACGAGGAGTACGTCCACTCCTGCGGCGACGACCACCTGGACGCCGACGCCGTGGTGCTCAAGGCGCGCAAGGAAGACCGTAAGTCGAAGCAAAAAGGAGAGAAGCAGCTCGCGGCACGCTGAACTGCTTGGCTCACACAGAGACACAGAGGCACAGAGATGAACTCATCTCTGTGCCTCTGTCTTTATGTCAGCGGCCATGTACGACGAGCTGGGTTGCGGGGGGGAGGTAGTGGGTGTATAATCATCCTCTACTGAGGAGGTGTTTATGCCAAGGACGGCAGATCGGCGCAAAAAGGAGGCGACGGTCTTCACGGTCAACGAGGCAGCCTATGCGGCCGGAGTTCCCGTGAAGGTGGTCAACCAGGCCATCGATCGGACGCACATCCGCACGCGTGAGTTTCTCCGTGAGGACGATCGACGCAACCGCGGATCTCGCGGTGTCGAAGCCTCCGATGTCGTATACCTGCGCGTACACCAGGTATTCGCGCCGGAATACCGGCGCAAGCTGTACCAATCGTTTCGCGGGAAGTCGCTGGCCCAGATCCCCAGCCGGTTCCAGGTGGGTACGATCGTGCTGGACCTGGAGCAGCCCATTTGCGAAGTACGTGAACGCCTCCAGGTGCTTCAGCGGTTCAAGGAGCGGGTAGAAGTCGATCCAGAGGTGCGCGCCGGCGAGCCGGTGTTCTCCGGCACCCGGATCCCGGTGCATGCGATCGCCCGGAAGATCGAGCTTGGTTCGTCCCTGGAGGAACTGCGCGAGGACTACCCGCGACTCGATGAAGGTGATTTTGATCTGGCGGTCCGCTACGCGAAGCTATATCCCCGTCGGGGGAGGCCCCGCACCGGTGGGGCTGGATCGCTTGGCCGCGGCACGTCTCCGTGATTCAGTTCTTGATCGACGAGGACGTCACACCCAAGCTCGCGGTTGTCGCGGCCGAACGCGGCTACACGGCGTACGCGGTTCAATACCTCAACCAGAAGGGAGCGCCTGACTTCGTCCTCCGTCGACGCATGCTGGACGAGAACCTCACCCTGGTGACCGGCAACTGGAAGGACTTTCGGCCGATGCTCGCACGTGAAGGTATCCACCCCGGCGCGATCTCGCTCCCCGATGTGCCTCGTGCCGATCAGATCCGGCTGTTCCAAACGGCAGTTGATTACATCGAGGGTAGCGATCCACCGTTGGACATGATCAACACGGTACTGGTGCTGAATGAGCAAGGCGAGGTCACACAGTTGACGATCCCGTAGCGGCCAAGCATCCGGTGGTTTGGAGGGAACCCTTCAGAGGCACAGAGACGACTTCATCTCTGTGCCTCTGTGGTGTGCCCAGCATGGGCGATGGTCCGGAGGTGAAAGTCCTCCCGGAACTTGGTCGTAGGGACCGAAGCGAGCC
>CADCTW010000046.1 GCA_902805735.1 uncultured Gemmatimonadota bacterium
GGCCGCCCGCGGGGCGCGGCGACTGCGGGGCGCTCTTGGCCGATGCGCTGGCACAGCCGGCGAGACCGGCGCACAGCGCGGGAACGATCAACCGTTTCACGAGGGGTACTCCTGGAGGAGAGGTGCCGGAACGCGGGGAGGGTGGACTGCTAAAGGAGTAGCATCGCGCCGCAAATAGCGCAAACTATTTTCCGCGGGCTAATGTAAATCTCACATACAGGCAGGGAGAGAACTTCAGCCCTGTTCCTCGATCATGCGGCGCACGCGGGCGGGGGCGTCGCGCATCAGCCCCTGGATCAGCTCCGCCTCGGGGAGGTTGCGCCAGTAGCGCAGCGGCATCTCGGCGCGCATGGCCTTCGGCTTCATGCGGGCGGGGTTGAAGACGCTGGCGTAATAGGTTCGCCACAGCCCCTCCAGCGCGTCCTCGGTGGGGGCCGCCGAGCGCGGCACGCCCGGGGAAAACCAAAGATCCTCGCCGTCCCAGTGGGCGCAGCGGCGCGGGGTCAGGATCGACCAGCTCATGGACGCGAAGCGCTCGGCGAAGAAGGGGGCCGAGCGCTCCAGCGTGCGGTGGTCCGGCTCGAACCAGGCGACGTAGTGCGTCCCCACCTCCAGCTCCACGGCGCGGAAGCGGACGAACGCCTTGGTCTTGTGCACGTCGCGGCGCACCGCCTTCTCCATGGCCAGCATGCGGTGCACGTCGGGGTCCATCGCCACCTCCATCAGCCGCGGCTCGCCGTGCGTGATCCGCCACAGCACGCGGTACAGCAGGGCCCACCGCTCCGGGTCCGAGTGGCACGCCCCCGCTTCCGCCAGCTCCAGGAACGCCCTCGGCACGCGCGCCGCCGCTCCCTTCGCGCCGGCCGCCTCGTGCACCAGCCCGGGAAGCGCGGGCTGGTCGTCGTCCGCCTCCTCCCACAGCAGGGCGCGCGGCTCCGCTTCGGCCGCGAGCAGCCCGCGGGCGGCGGTGCGCCACGCTTGGAAGGTGGGTGCGATCGTGATACGGCGCATGCGATGGGGGAGCAACGTTGTACAGTCACAAGACACGGCGCCCCGGCGCGCCGTGCATCCTCGGGGGAACGGGCGGTGCGGCGGCGTGTTCCGCGAATTTCCGTGAACCGGGCGCGTTCAAACCCGCACGAGACCTGACATCATGTATCCGTCCGACGACATCCCGGTCATGCTGGGGCTCACCGCAATCCGAGCCCGGGCACTGCAGGATGATATCGCCGCCCAGCTCGCCCGCATCTGCGCGCTGTACGAGCATGCGCAGTCGGTGCCGCGCCACGCCGACGGGCAGCGGCGCGCCGCCGAGCTGATCCGCCAGATCCACGAGACGGTGCGTACCAGCCGGCAGCTCGTGGAGACCGCGCGCGAGCACGGACGCCATTCGCGCCTGCTGGTGCAGCGCGCGCGCGACCGCAGGGTCATGCACGCGGGCGGCGAGCCGGTGTAGGATTGCTGAGTCCTCAGTGAACTGCGGTTCGGCACTCAGGACTCAGCACTTCCGGCCGCATGCACTCTGGCGCTCCGTAGTCCGCCTCAGAGCTCGCCGTGCAGGGCCGCGAACGCCGTTTCGAACAGGTCGGTCTGCGCTCCCCTGGGCGCGATGCGGTCGCGCAGGTCCAGCGAGTCGGGACCCAGCAGCCGCGGCCGGTGGTCGTCCGTCACGATGAAGGGGAGGGCGCGCCGCAGCGGTACCCGCATGCGCGCCAGGTCCGCCAGGCGGATGCGGTGCCACTTCCGCGCCGCCAGGATGCGCTTCACGTTGCGCGTGCCCAGCCCCGGGATGCGCAGCAGGTCCTCCCGCTCCGCGCGGTTGACGTCCACCGGGAAGCGCTCGCGGTTGCGCAGCGCCCACGCCGTCTTGGGGTCCACCCCCAGCTCCAGGTTGGGAGCCTGCGCCGTGGTCAGCTCGCGCGCCTCGAACCCGTAGAACCTCATCAGCCAGTCCGCCTGGTACAGGCGGTGCTCGCGGATCAGCGGCGTGGGGATCAGCGGCAGCGCGGCGGACGAGTCCGGGATGGGCGAGAACCCCGAGTAGTACACTCGCCGCAGCTGCGGCCCGCTGTACAGCTCCGACGCGGTGTGCAGGATGGTGGTGTCCGTCGCGTCGGTGGCGCCCACGATCATCTGGGTGCTCTGCCCGGCGGGGGCGAACACGGGGAGGCGGCCGCGCGGCGCGGCGTCGGCCTTGGCCTCGGCGATGCGCTCCTTCATCCGCCCCATGGCGCCGGTGATCTGCACGAGCTGCTTTTCGGGCGCCAGCCGGTCCAGGTTCTCCTGCGTGGGCAGCTCCACGTTGATGCTCAGCCGGTCCGCCCAGCGCCCCGCCTCGTCCAGCAGCTCCGGCGATGCGTCGGGGATCGTCTTGAGGTGGATGTACCCCGCGAACCCGTGCTCCCGCCGCAGCGTCTTCGCCACGCCGATGAGCTGCTCCATCGTGTAGTCCGGGGTGCGGATGATCCCCGAGCTCAGGAACAGCCCCTCGATGTAGTTGCGCCGGTAGAAGTCCAGCACCAGCGACACCAGCTCATCCACCTTGAAGCGCGCCCGCGTCACGTCGCTGGAGCGCCGGTTGATGCAGTACTGGCAGTCGTAGATGCAGTAGTTGGTGAGCAGCACCTTGAGCAGCGACACGCACCGTCCATCCGGCGTGTAGCTGTGGCAGATCCCCGTCCCCTCGGTGGATCCGAGCCCCTTCGGCCCGCCCTTCCGCCCCTTCGCGCCGCTGCTGGAGCACGAAGCGTCGTACTTGGCGGCATCGGCCAGGATCGATAACTTCGCGGCGATTTCCATCCCTAAATATAAACTCTGTACAAGGTTAACAGAAGGGCTCACACAGAGACACAGAGGCACAGAGAAGAACTGATCTCTGTGCCTCTGTGCCTCTGTGTCTCTGTGCCTCTGTGTGAGCCCCGTTTCAGCTACCGTACTCCGCGGTGTAGATGCGGGTGACTTCGCGCTCCAGCTCGTCCAGCCGGCTGGTGGTGTAGATCATGTCGATCCGGCCGGCGTTCTGTGCCTGCACGATGTTGCGGAGATCGTTCGGACGATGGTGCCAGCCAGTGCCGTCGAGCACGACGAAGAAGTACATGTGCATCGCGCGGGCGCGCTCGATCTTGAGGATGTCGCCCAGGGCATCGGTCACTTTGCTCCCAGTCGCCTCGAACCCTTTCGCCTCGATGACGATCTTCGGCCGGTCGCGCGAGGGGATCGCGAAGTCGCACTTCGCCGTCTGTCCTTCACGTCCCACGAAGGTCACGCTGTACTCGAACGGTACCCCCGTCCGCTGGAGTACGCCGCGCACCTGGTCCTCCAGTTGGCGCCCGCGCTGCTGTCCCGCGATCGCGCGTCCGCGGAGAAGGCGGTAGCGCTCGTTTAGCACGTCCCCCACCGTCCAGGTGCGCTGCATCTGCTCCCACATCGTCGCGGGCAGATCAAGGGCGGCCATCGCCTGCGCGACGCCGTCCGGGTCCTGGTTCACTCGTGCCCGCAGACCGGCCCAGCTCAGCCGCGCACCCAGCGCCTGCGAGAAGAGCGAGGCCGCACGGTCCTGCGAAACGCCCCAGAACAGACGGGCGATCACCAGGAAGCTCGGGTGCTGGCGCAGGAGCGCCGTCAGCTCCGCGAGGGTGAGCGGACGCTCCGCGTCGCTCATCGTCTTCAGCACCCCAGGAAGCAACTCGCGGAGCGCCCGGGTCTCGTCGTCCACGCCCTCGGACGGAAGCTCGACCAGCTCGGCGAGGAGGCGGTCGAGGTCGACAGGGGGAAATGCCATCTATTCTCCGACGATCAGGTATTCGCGCACCGAGGCGCGCGCTTCGGCCACATTACCATGGGTGCCGAAGTGATACCGGTGCGGCCGCTCGAACACCTGCACGCTCGTCTTGTACCGCCTGAGCAGCGCCTCCAGCACGTCAAGGTCGGGAAAACCGTTGGAGGAATAAGAGAGCACGATGGTACTCCCCGCGAAGTGCCGGAACATGCGGTCGAACGCATCCACCGCGGTGCGTCGGTACGAGAAGGGAGTGAAGCGCTTCGCGATCTTGCGCGCCTTGGTGTCGAAGCGGATCTCCGTCCCCTCGTCCGTCCAATAGGACGAGAGCCCCTCCAGGAAATGGTAGCGCTTGATGTAACAGTTGTCGTCCGCCCTGGGCACGTATGGCGGGTCCAGGTACACAAGGTCGGCATCCGTCGGCGCGCCGAAGACGTCGGTGCGGAGCGCGCGGTTGCGCCGCCCATTGTCGAAAACGGCCGCGTTGTACGCCCGCGCGCTTTCCGCGAAGTGTTCTTCCAGGCTCATTTTCAGATCCCGCCGCCCATCGTCGTACTTGGAAGTGTCGCCCGTGAGGGTGAAGACGCCGCGCGGCTGACGCTTGACGCATGCCCGCACGGCCGCGGAGATCGCCAGCGAGCGCAGCGCCGGGGATTCCAGCCGCGCGATATTGGCCCAGAGCGTGTCGAGGAAGCGCAGGTCGGCCGGAGTAAAGAAAACTCCTCCGAACGTTTCTTCGATGAACGACCCGCGACGCGGATTCGGCGCCGAGAGCAGTTCGAGGTGGTCGTCCGAGAGTGTGTCGGCCGAGTTCTCGATCGTCGCGGACGAGATCTGAAACGGGAAGTTGAGGAAGTCGCACGCGGTGACCTGCTTGCCCATCGCCTTCAACAGGTAGGCAACGGCCCCGCTCCCCGAGAACGCATCGAGGCAGCTGTCGAACCGCAGGTCCCACAGCACCGAGTGGATCCATGGGAGCAAGCGGTGCTTGCTCCCCATGTACCGGAGTTGCGGAAACTCCCCCGCTCGGGCGGGGAGTGGAGGGGCTGCGCCAGGTGCGATACGCGCGTTTGTGGCCGAGGTCATGCCCTGGAAGTTACCCTGGAGAGGGGGCTCCGGCCAGCCGGAGGAACCCAGAGCCAGCGTGGTCTGCATCGAGCCAGCGGGGGACGGGTGAACGAGGTGGAGGCTCGAATGTCATGCTCCGGAGCCCATCCGTCCATGGAGCGCGGGAAAGCGGCCTCGCACGACACACAGAGGCACGGAGTTGACCTCATCTCCGTGCCTCAGTGTCTCTGTGTGAGCCCCTATCTGTCGCCGAAGTCCAGGTCGGCGGGGCGGAGCTGGCAGTGCGCGCCGCAGCCGAAGCGGTAGCGGTTGGCGGCGAACCAGCGGTAGAAGCGCTCGAACGCGACGCCGAAGTAGGGGAGCTTGAAGACCCAGCCGATGGTGCCGCCCATGGGGAGGATCTTGAGGAGCTGCTCGATGGCGTGGCCGCCCTGCCACGTCTTACCGCCGGGGCCCACGAGCTGCAGCGCCTGACCGTACGCTTCGCTGGGGATCCAGGGGAAGCGGGTGAGCACGGAGGTGTTTTGGAAGGGAATCACCTCCAGCTCATTGGCCGTGTCCCACCTGCGGAGGACGCCGGCCAGGCGCGTGCACACCTTGCACTGGCCGTCGAACACCACCGTGTACGGGCGGCCCATCCCCGCGGCCAGGGCTTCCTTGCCGCCGAAGACGAAGTGGACGACGGGGAAGCTCATGCCGCCACCACCGTGGTGATCTCGGGCGGGGCGTGCAGCGTGCGGTGGATGGTGCACACGCCCGCGGCCCGCTTGGCCGCCTCCCGCCGCTCGGCCGGGAGCGAGGGCCACACCAGCGATACCTCCATGGTGCCGATGCGGTGCGGCTTCTCCACGTACCCGAAGCCCACCTCCACCGCCAGGTCGTCGGCGGGGAGGTCCGCGTTGGTGGCCCACGAGTGGAGCACGGAGTAGGTGCACACGGCCAGGCTGCTCGCCAGCATGTGCCCTGGCGTGTACGTCATCTCCGCCGAGTCCGCCTCCACGCTCAACGGCCCCGCGCCTCCCTGCACGCGGAGCCGGTCTTCCGAAAGCAGCAGGATCTTCAAAACGTGTCCTCCAGGCTCACGTGCCGGCCAGCAGCGACTCGC
Source organism: uncultured Gemmatimonadota bacterium (assembly GCA_902805735.1). Taxonomy (GTDB): domain Bacteria; phylum Gemmatimonadota; class Gemmatimonadetes; order Longimicrobiales; family Longimicrobiaceae; genus Longimicrobium. The sequence goes on from CADCTW010000046.1 coordinate 5,952, forward strand.
CGCCGTCCACCCACATCTCCGTGCCGGTCAGGTGGTCGGAGGCGTCGGAGGCCAGGAACAGCACCACACGTGCCACCTGCTCGGCGCTCCCGGGGCCGCGCTCCAGCGGGTACTTGGCCTCTTCGCTGGGGAACTCCGCCTCCACCTTCACCTTGTCCAGGTTGCGCTGCTCCGTGTTGTCGTCGATGGCCGTCTCGATGGCGCCGGGGCAGATCACGTTGATCCGCACCCCGTGCGGCGCCAGCTCCGGCGCCAGCATCTTGGTGAATGCCACCTGCCCGGCCTTGGACGACGCGTACGCCGACGCCCCAGTGTTCTTGAAGATGCGCGTGCCGTTGATGGACGAGTTCACGATCACCGAGCCGCCCCGCTTCTTGAGGTGCGGCGTGGCGTACTTCACCGTGAGAAAGGTGCCGGTGAGGTTGATGGCGATCGTCTTCTCCCACTCCTCCGGCTCCAGCTCCTCGATGGGCGCCCACACGCCGTTGACGCCGGCGTTGGCGAAGACGATGTCGAGCCGGTCCCACTGGCCCACCACCTCGTCCACGGCGCGCTTCATCTCGTCCGCCTTGCTGATGTCGGCGAGCACGGCCATGGCCTGGCCGCCCGCCTTTTCGATCTCCTCCACCACGGGATCCAGGTTCTCGCGGTGGCGGCCCAGCACGGCCACCTTCGCCCCCTCCTTCGCCATCAGGATCGCCGAGGCGCGCCCGATTCCTTCGCCGCCCCCCGTGACCAGCGCCACCCTTCCTTCAAGCTGCATCGCCGTATCTCCCGTTTGGGTGTCCGCGCCGGCGCGGTGCGATCTCTGTGCCTCCGTGTGAGATTGCCGTAGCTTTCGGAACTTGCGAACTTCTCGTCGATCGGAGCGTGAGATGCGTTGGAACCTGCTGGTGAGGAAGACCCACTCCTGGGGCGCCATCGCGGCGGCGCTGCCGGTGCTCGTGATCCTGGCGAGCGGCATCCTCCTCCAGCTCAAGAAGCAGCTCCCCTGGGTGCAGCCCGCCGAGTACGCGGGCACGGGCAACGCGCCCGCCATCTCCCTGGACCAGATCCTCCGCGCCGCCGCCACCGTGCCGAGCGCGCAGGTGCGCGGGTGGGACGACGTGCGGCGCGTGGACCTGCGGCCCGGCAAGGGCGTGGCCAAGGTGTGGACGCGGAACGGCTGGGAGGTGCAGGTGGACGTGGGGACGGCGCGGGTGCTCCACGCCGCCTACCGCCGCTCGGACCTGATCGAGTCGATCCACGACGGCTCCTGGTTCCACGAGCACGCCAAGCTCTGGCTCTTCCTCCCGGCCGGCCTCACCCTCCTCGTCCTCTGGCTCACGGGAATGTACCTGTTCGCCCTCCCCATCTGGGTCCGCCGCCGCCGGCCGCGGCGCGGCGGGAACTGAATCTCACACAGAGGCACAGAGACACAGAGGGAGCTACTCCTGGTCATGTTCATCACTCCTCTGTGTCTCTGTGCCTCTGTGTGAGGCCAAATCGTTTCAGTGCCTCGTAGCGCGGCGGACCGGCGCCCAGGTGGCTGCGGAAGAGGACCACCGCGCGCACCTCCATCCGCCCGCCGAAGCGCGGGGCCGCGGTGACGGTCTCCTCCAGGTCGCGCGGGGGGTTCAGGCGGCTGACGGTGAGGTGCGGCGAGAAGGGCTTGCGTTCGGCGGGGAAGCCGGCGCGGCGTGCGGCCTCTTCGGCCAGCGCCGCGACACGCTTGAGGTCGGCGGCGCCCCCGTCCACGCCCACCCAGAGCACGCCGGCGCGGCGGGGCTTCGGGAAGGCGCCCAGCCCGCCCAGCTCCATCGAAAAGGACGGGCCCAGCGGCGCCGCCTGCAGCGCCCCCACCAGTTGGCGGTGCTGCTCCGCGTCGGTGTCGCCCAGGAAGCGCAGGGTGAGGTGCCAGTTGGCGGGAACCACCGGGCGCCCGGGAATGCCGCCGGGGAAGGCGCGCCGCAGGTGCTCGGCGAGCGCCGCGCGGACCTCCTCGTCCAGAGGAACGCCCAGAAACAGCCGGCCGGCGCGGGGCTCCGTCATGACAAGCGCGGTGCGGGGAACGAAGGCGCGGATCGGCGGTACGACACAGCACGCCCCGTTCCCGCCGTGCTGGCGCCCCGTGCGCAAGTATGGCAGCCACAGGCCGGTATGCCTGTTGCATGGTTCGAGGCGCATGGAAGGGGAGTAGCCACGCGGGGTCGACAGCCCGCGTGACCGGATCGTCAAGACTGCGCCCTCCCGGCGCACGGTCCGGTCAGGCTCCAGGGTGAGCCAGGCGAGACCTTCGCGATTGTTGCCGGCGCACCCGCGCCGGCCGCGCGAGGGTCTCGCCTTCGCGCGTAGGGCACACACGAGGGGAGCTGCAAGATGAACAACGTGAAGGTCTTCGGGCTGATGGCCGGTCTCACGGCGCTGTTCGTGATGGCCGGCGGGGCGCTCGGCGGGCAGGGCGGGATGATGATCGCGCTGCTGATGGCCGCGGCGATGAACTTCTTCGCCTACTTCGCCTCGGCCAAGATGGTGCTGCGCATGTACAACGCGCAGGTCGTCACGGCCGCCGAGGCGCCCGAGCTGTACGAGATGGTGGACCGGCTGCGCCAGCGCGCGGCTCTGCCCATGCCCACGGTGGCGATCGCGCCGCACATGCAGCCCAACGCCTTCGCCACGGGCCGCAACCCGGAGCACGCGGTGGTGTGCGTGACCGAGGGGATCCTGCAGCTCGTCTCGCGCGACGAGCTGGAGGGGGTGATCGCGCACGAGCTGGCGCACATCAAGAACCGCGACATGCTCCTGCAGACCTTCACCGCCACCATCGCCGGCGCCATCTCGTCGCTGGGGCAGATGTGGATGTGGAGCGCCATCTTCGGCGGGAGCGACGACGAGGAGGGCGGGAGCCCGGTGGGCGCGCTGCTGATGATGGTGCTGGCGCCGATCGCGGCCGGGATCATCCAGATGGCCATCTCGCGCCAGCGCGAGTTCAAGGCGGACCTGGTGGGCGCGCAGATCTGCGGCCGCCCCCTGTCGCTGGCCCACGCCCTCCGCAAGCTGGAGGCGGGTGCGGAGCGCATCCCCATGCACGTCTCCCCCTCCGCGGCCCCGCTGGCGCAGGTGAACCCGCTGTCGTCGATGCACGGCGGCGGCTTCTCGAAGCTCTTCTCCACCCACCCGCCCACCGAGGAGCGCGTGGCGCGGCTGGAGGCGATGGCGAGGGGGTAGTGCGTGAGTGTGTGGGCAACGGCCGCAGTCGACGGGGCTGCCGCGCGCTGACCGGGCCCCCGCTCCCCCAAGTTTGGGGGAGGGGGGCGCACTCCACCCCTCCAGCCGCGCCTGTGCGCCACCGGGGCCGCGGCATCGAAGAAGCGCGGGTCCGCGCGCCGACACAGAAGATGCGCCCCCCTCTCCCGTTATCGGGAGAGTGGGGGGCGGGGGGGTGAGGGCCTTCCGTGCGCGCGCCGCAGCGCACTCGCGATCCCGGCTTGCAAATCCGGCGTGCCCGTGCCGGACGTATCACGAGGGCACCCATCCACCCGAGGCCGCCATGCTGATCCGCAAGCCCGACGACATCCCGTCCTCCGAGATCACGCCCGAGAGCGTGTACGTGAACCGCCGCTCCTTCATCGGGACGGCGGCGGCCGCGGCGCTGGCCTCGGTGGCGGCGCCCGCGTCGCTGGTGGCGTGCGCGGAGGCCGAAGGGGCGCAGGACAAGCTGAACACGTACGAAGAGATCACGCAGTACAACAACTTCTACGAGTTCGGGCTGGACAAGGAAGACCCGGCCCGCCTGGCCCCGCGCCTCCTGCGCACCCGCCCGTGGACGGTGACCGTCGACGGCCTGTGCAAGAAGCCGGGGCGCTACGCCTTCGACGACCTGGTGCGCGCCAACCGCGTGCAGGACCGCACCTACCGCCTGCGCTGCGTGGAAGCGTGGTCCATGGTCATCCCCTGGCAGGGCATCCCGCTGCGCGACGTGCTGGCCCGCGCGGAGCCCTCGCCGGGCGCGCGCTTCGTGGAGTTCACCACGCTGCACGACCCGCAGCAGATGCCGGGGCAGCAGCGCGACGTGCTGGACTGGCCGTACGTGGAAGGGCTGCGCCTGGACGAGGCCATGCACCCGCTCACCCTGCTCGCCACCGGGCTGTACGGCAAGGCCCTGCCGGCGCAGAACGGGGCGCCGCTGCGGCTGGTCGTGCCCTGGAAATACGGCTTCAAGTCCATCAAGAGCATCGTCCGCATCCGTTTCACGGACCGGCAGCCGCGCACGGCGTGGAACGTGTCCGCGCCCCGCGAGTACGGATTTTACGCCAACGTGAACCCGCAGGTGGACCACCCGCGGTGGACGCAGGCGCGCGAGCGGCGCATCGGCACCTTTTTGCGCCGACCCACGCTGATGTTCAACGGGTACGGCGAGCAGGTGGCGTCGCTGTACCGGGGGATGGACCTGCGGAGGTACTACTAGGATGGCGCCGGGCCGGCTGGTGAAGCCGGCGGCGTGGCTGCTGGGGCTCACCCCGCTCGCCGTGCTGGCCGCCGGCGGCATCGGGGTGGACCCCATCGAGACGGTGACGCACCTCACCGGCTTCTGGGCGCTCACCCTGCTCTTGTGCTCGCTGGCCATCACCCCGCTGCGGCGCGTCACGGGGTGGAACGCCGTCATCGGTGCGCGAAAGGTGCTGGGGAACTTCGCCTTCTTCTACGCCGTGCTCCACTTCGCCACGTACCTGGTGGACCAGTCGTTCTCGTGGGGCTTCGTCGTGGCGGACGTGGTGGAGCACCCGTGGGTGACGGTGGGGTTCGCGGCGCTCCTCCTCCTGGTCCCGCTGGCGCTCACCTCCACCAAGGGGGCGATCCGGCGCATGGGAAAACGCTGGCAGAAGCTGCACCGGCTGGTGTATGTTGCGGCGGGGCTCGGCGTGCTGCACTTTTTCCTCCTGGTGAAGAAAGACGTGCGGGAGCCGCTGATCTTCGCGGGAGTGTTCGCGGGGCTGATGGCGTTCCGCTACGAGCTCCTGGCCGGCGGAAAGCGCCGCGCCCCGGCGCCGCGCGAAACCCCCCGGGTCCGCACCCCGTAGCACGACGAGCCGCATCCGCATTCCGGAAACCGAAGGAGACCGCCATGGGCCCCGAGCTCGCCCCCATGATCGTGATGACCACGGGCATCATCACTACCGGCGCCGTGCTGATCCTGCGCCCCATCTCCAAGCGCCTGGGGCGCCTGCTGGAGGTGATGGCGGAGCAGCGCCTGAAGCCCGCCCCGCCGCCGCCCCCGGTGGACATGTCGCAGATCCGCGACCTGCTCACGGGGATCGACCACCGCCTTTCGCTGATGGAAGAGCGCCAGGACTTCGCCGAGGCGCTCCTCTCGTCGGGCGAGACGCGGGCGATGGTCCCGGCCCCGCAGGAACGCAACTAATCGAAACAACAGGGTCACACAGAGGCACAGAGACACAGAGGAGCGGGTTCTCCCTGTGTCTCTGTGCCTCTTTGTGAGATGACTTCATGACTCGCCGCACCCGGCTGTTTCTCCACGAGCTCCGCGCGCTCGCCCTGGTGGCGGGGCCCATCATGGCCAGCCAGCTCGGCGGCATCGCCATGAACACCACCGACACCATCATGGTGGGCCCGCTGGGGGCCACCGCGCTGGCGGCCGCGGGGCTGGCCAGCGCGGTGCAGTTCACCGTGTTCGTGATGTGCAACGGCGTGGTGATGGGGATGATCCCGCTGGTGAGCCAGGCCTTTGGCGCGGGCGACCGCGAGGAGTGCCGGCGCGTGCTGGTGCAGGGGCTGTGGATCGCCTGCGCCCTGGCCCTCCCCGCCACGCTCGTCTCCCTCTCCGGCCGCCGCCTGGCGCTCCTCCTGGGCCAGGCTCCGGACGTGGCGCTGCTGGCGGGCGATTACCTGACGGCGCTCGCCCCCGGCGTGCTCCCCCTGATGCTCTTCATGGCCTTCCGGCAGTACCTGGAGGGGATGGGCGTCACGCGCGCGGCCATGTGGATGACCCTGGGGGGCGTGATCCTGAACGTGCTGGGGAACCAGGCGCTGATCTGGGGCGTTCCCGGCGTGGTACGGCCGCTGGGCGTGGTCGGCTCCGGCGTGGCGACCACGGTGGTGCGCTGGGGCATGCTGGCGGGGATGGTCGCGTACATCCTGCGCACCCCGGAGCTGCACCCCTTCCGCGGGATCTCGCTGCGTCCCGTGGCGGAGCGGCTGCGGCGCATCGTGGGGCTGGGGGTGCCGGTGGGCGCGCAGCTCGGGGCCGAGGTGGGGATCTTCGCCCTGTCGGCGGTGATGATGGGGTGGCTGGGCCCGGTGCAGCTCGCGGCGCACCAGGTGACCATCAACGTGGCCTCCACCACCTACATGGTGCCGCTGGGCGCCAGCATCGCCGGCTCCATCCGCGTGGGGCAGCACGTGGGCGCCGGCGACTGGCGGGCGGTGCACCGCGCCGCGCTCGCCACCTACGTTCTGGCGCTGGGTTTCATGGGGTGCTGCGCGCTCATTTTCGTCGCCGCGCCGGAGGCGGTGATCGGCCTGTACACGCGCGACCCGGAGATCCTGCGCATCGGCGCCACGCTCCTCCTCCTGGCGGCCCTCTTCCAGCTCTTCGACGGCGCGCAGGCCGCCGGCATCTGCGTGCTGCGCGGGGCCGGCGACACCCGCGTCCCCATGTGGATCACCATGATCGGCTACTGGGGCGTGGGCTTCCCGGTGGCCTACCTGCTGGGCTTCCGCACCTCCATGGCCCACGCCGGCATCTGGATGGGGCTCACCGCGTCGCTCGCGGTGGTGGCGCTGCTGATGGGGCTGCGGGTGCGGCAGGTGCTCTGGGCGAAAGGGAGGGGGGCACGGAGATGATCTCCGTGCCCCCCGAGCGACCCCGCCGTCAGGATGCGGTTACTTGCACTTCCCCTTGTTCTTGTTCTTGGGGGTGCAGGGCGTGGGCCCCGTCTCCTCGGGCGGAGCCACGGGGGCGGTCACCAGGCTCTGCAGGACGTGGTTGTTGGTGCTGAGCGCGAGCTGCACCACGTTCTTGCTGGTGGCGTCGAACACCGCCTTCTTCACCGTGGCCGGGGCGGCGCGGGGGGCCTGCTCCAGGTAGAGCGCGGCCACGCCGGCGCCGTGCGGCGAGGCCATGGAGGTGCCGCTGCTGCTCTTGCTGCCGTCCACGCTGGCGTGCGACGCCGAGATGATGCCGGAGCCCGGGGCGAAGAAGGTCACGCAGTCGCCGTAGTTGGACCAGGCGGTCCGCTGGTCCGTGCGGCTGGTGGCGCCCACGGTGATCCCTTCCGGCAGCCCGCCCGGCGAGTTATTGCAGGCGTCGATCCCCACACCGCCGTTCGGGATCCCGTTGCCCGCCGCCATCACCACCGTCACGCCGGAGGCGATGAGGTTGCGGGTGGCGGCGTCCACCGACGGGCTCCGCTGCGGCACCAGCGAGCCGATGGACATGTTGACGACCGCGGGGAGCACGCCGCTTTCGGCCACCCAGTTCATCCCGGCGATGATCCCGGAGAAGGAGCCGCTCCCGGCGCAGTCCAGCACGCGCACCGCCACCAGGTTCACCCGCTTCGCCACTCCCCACGTCCTGCCGCCCACGGTGCCCGCCACGTGCGTGCCGTGTCCCTGGCAGTCCGCGCCGTTCTGGCCGTCGTTGAAGGCGTCGAAGCCGAAGCGGGCCCGGCCCTCGAACTCCTGGTGGTCGTAGCGGATCCCCGTATCGATGATGTACGCCGTGACCCCGCTGCCGGTGTGGTTGTAGGTGTAGGCGCTATCCAGCGGTAGCGCGAGCTGGTCGAGCCGGTCCAGCCCCCACGTGGCGGGCCGCTGCACCTCGCTGGTGGTCACCACCCCGTCCTGCTCGATCATCGCCACGCGCCCGTCCAGTCGCAGCGCCTGCAGCACCACGTCGCTGATGTCGCCCGAGAAGCCGGTGATCAGCGAGTCGTACACGTACAGCGGCCTGATCCCGTACTCCAGCGCGACCGCGCCCGGGTCCGCATCGTCGCGCAGCGTCACGATGTACCGGCCCGGGATGCGGCCCTCCGTGCTCGTGCCGACCAGGGAAGACGACGCCTGTGCCCGCGGGGCCACGGGTTCCGAATCGCAGGCGGCCAGGCCTGCCAGTGCGAGCAGCGCGAAGGTACGACGCATAGGTGCTCCCGAGAGTGTTGGTGGCGCAGTGGTGAACGGCCCCGCAAACAGGCATTCCCCAAGCCACTCCCCGGTCCTCAGCTAAGTATCGTTCCCGCAGCGACCTGCATCTTAATGTCCCCAACAGAGCAGCGTGCTCTTCACCATTCTTGTGCAGCATTTCAGGGCATTCCCCCATTTTGATGAAGGAAAACAGGCAGGCACAGAGACGAAGTTCATCTCTGTGCCTCTGTGTCTCTGTGTGAGCCCCGCTGTTCTCAGTACGCCGGCACCAGCCCGGGCCCCGTCTTGCGCGCCGCGAGCTGGGGCCGGGCGTGCCACTCGTGTGCGGTGCTGCGCATGAGGAGGGCGCAGTCGAAGGCGATGGAGCCCTCGGGGAAGCGCGCGCGGTCGTCGAAGAAGCTGCTCTCCACCACGTCCACTTCCAGCGGCTCCACGCTCCACCCCTCAGTGCGCAGCTCCATCCCCTCGAACCCGGTGAGGTCGCCGCGCGGCGAGTAGCCGAGCCCGCCCTGCTGGAAGAAGTCGGAAGCTTCCCAGAGCGATGCGAACACGGAGCCCGGCGGCAGCGCGCGCGACACCTGCCCGCGCACCGCGATGCGCGTCTCCCCGTCCACACTGCGCACGGAGACGCTGAGCCCGCGGTCCCACTCGCGCACGTCGAAGCGCGCGCGCCGCTGCACGCCGGGGAAGAGCCGTCCGCCGGCCAGCACGCTCAGCCCGCTGGAGGTGTCGCGCCGGGGCACGTAGACGCCCTGGCACACGCCGTCGTCGCCGTCCCACTCCACGGCCACGCGGTGCGCCGCGTTCTCCGAGCCGATCCCCACCAGCGCCGGGAGGCCGCGCGGGCGCACGGCGCGCAGCCGGATCAGGCAGATCCCCGCCACGGCCCTGCCGCGCACCAGCCGGGGCCGGAAGGGCTCGGGGAGAACACCCGCGAGCGCATCCGGCTCCACCCGGTAGTTCACCAGGACCCGCCGCTCGATCCACCCGGCCACCACGGGAGCTTTCATTCGCAAGGCACGCGGTCAGGGGAGTAGGGACGCGTGTGAAGCGTAGCCGCGCGCGAGGTGGCGCGTCAACAGCGGAGTGAGGGCCCTCTCCCCCCCCGACCCCCCTCCCCCAAACCGCTGGGGGAGGGGGGCGCATCTTCGGTGACGGGTGGTGGCCCGGGGTCTAATCAGGGCCGCGGTTCCGCCAATGCGTCAGGTGTGGGCGGATGCGTGGAAATCGCCCCCTCTCCCGTTATCGGGAGAGGGGGTCGGGGGGTGAGGGCCCTCTCGGCGCCCTCGCCCTCCGCTCGCCGCCGGCGAAGTTAGGTTTGACACACCCTGTATCACCAGCCGAACTTGAAAAGGCACAGAGAAAGGTTCTCCTCTGTGCCTCCGTGCCTCTGTGTGACCCCCGCTGTTCAGCCCCAGGCGGGATTCGCCACCGCACTCGCGGCGTACGCTCCGTGCCCGGCCGTGTCGCCGCGCGGCATGCTCGCCTCGCGGCTCTTCAGCGCCTCCTCGGCGGCGGCATCCACCTCCGCGGTTACGCCGGCCTCGATGGACTCCAGGCGCGCGCGGTCGATCCCCTCGTCCAGCAGCCACGTCTCGAACATCCCCACCGGGTCGCGGCGGCCCCAGCTCCGGAAGAGCTCGGGCTCGAAGAGGGAGCGGGCCTCGCGCTCGTCGTGGGTGGCGTGGCCACCCATGCGAAAGGTCTCGGCGATGAGGAGCGTGACGCCCTCGCCGGCGCGGGCGCGGTCGGCGGCCAGGCGGGTGGCGGCGAAGGCGTCCAGCACGTGGTTGCCGTCGAACACGGCGCCGGCCACGCCGTACATGGCCGGCCAATCGTGAAAGGAGCCCGCCGCGTGCACCTTGAGGCGCGTGCCCAGCGCGATCTGGTTGTTCTGGATGATGAAGAGGGCGGGGAGGCGCCGCACCGCCGCCAGGTTGATCCCCTCGTGGAACGCCGCCGTCTTGGTGGAGCCGTCGCCGATCCACGTCAGCCCCACCCGGTCCTCGCCGCGGATCTGGAAGGAGAGCGCGATGCCGGCGATCACCGGCACCACGTCGCCCACGTGCGAGATGGGGGCGAGCACGCCGTACTCCAGGTCGCCCACGTGCAGGTCGCGGCCGCCGGCGGGGGCGTCGCCGGTGCCCAGGTAGGTGCGGAAGATGCTGGCCACGGGCATCCCGAACTCGTGGCAGGCGCCGCAGTTGCGGATCATGGGCGCCACCACGTCGCGCCCGGGGCCGGACCTTCTCAGCGCGTGCACGGGGCCGATGGTGGCCGCCTCCTCGCCCACCCCCAGCCAGGCCTTGGAGATCACCCCGTTCTTCACCCACCGCTTGAGGGCGATCTCGTGGAGCCGGTTGCGCAGCAGCCCCGCGTACATGGCGAGCAGGTCGTCCTGGCCGATGCCCCGCACCACCTCGCGCCGTGCCGGGTCCGCGTCGATGCGCGCGCGGAAGTCGCGCATGGTCTCGGGGTCCGCCTGCCAGTTCTGGTACTCGGGCGGATCGTACGCAGCAAAACGCTTCATTTTTTCTTCAGTGGCGAGGGTTCGTGCACTGGCTGAGGATACGCCGCGCCCCACCCCCCACGCAATGCTCACACAGAGACACAGAGGCACAGAGATGAACTTGTCTCTGTGCCTCTGTGTCTCTGTGTGCCCCCCATCTTTACCGCGGAATCGCCGCGTGCTCCGGGAGGGCCGCCTCCGCGTCCTGCTCGTCGTGGATGGAGCGCACGATGTGCGTGGCCATTGCGTCCAGCGCCGAACGCGAGGGGACCTCGGCGTTGGGATCGGGGAGCTGCAGGGGGAAGGGCGCGCCCTGCGGCACCGGGATCAGGTGCAGGTGGAAGTGGAACACGTCCTGCCCCCCGTCCGCCCCGTTGGGCGAAAAGAGGTTGACGGCGCGGCACCCGGTGGCGCGGCGCAGCCCCGGCAGGATGCGCTTGGCCACGGCGAAGGTGCGCGTGGCCAGCTCCTCCGGCACGTAGAACAGGTTCTTGTGGTGCGCCTTGGGGACCACCAGCACGTGCCCCCGGTGGAGCGGCTGGACGTCCAGGAAGGCGATCACCTCTTCGTCTTCGTGGATGATGCTCACCGTCTCGTCGCCGCCGATGATCCGGCAGAAGACGCAGGTGGGGTTCTGGTTGGGATCGACCACGCGGGCCTCCAGGCGCTGGGACGAATGGAAAGGAGCACGGAACGGCACCCGCCGCCCGCGCGCTCCACGCGCGGTTTGCAAGAGGCAGGCCCGCCCCCCGCGGCGCGAGGGTTGCCAGCGACCCCGGGCACGGGCGAGATTGGCGCCCGCCGTACGCCGAGCCACACTCTCACGCGCAAGATGCCGAACACGCGAGCCATCCGGGGGGCCACCGAAGACAAGCCCAGCGTGAACCCCCTGTTTCCCCTCCTCCTCCTGGAGACGCTGCGGGACATGGACCGCCCCGAGGAGGTGCTGGAGGGCGAGGACCTGACGGCGAGCATGCCGCGCCGCCTGGGGCTCAGCGACGTGGTGTTCACGCAGATCCACCGCTTCCGCGGCGAGGTGCGCCGCCGGCGCCCGCAGACCGCCGCCACCGTGGAAGACCTGATCCGGCTGGTGATCAAGCGCCACGACGCGGACGAGATCTTCATGGAGGCCGGGCGCCGCGTGGCCCGGCGGATATGGGAAGAGCGCTCCGGCCCGGCGCGCCGCATGGTGCGCCTCCTTCCGGCCGCGCTGGCCGCGCGCAGCGCCCGCCGCGCCGCGGGCCGCCTCTTCCGCCAGCTCCAGGGCACCGCGTGGCTGGAGGTGCACGGCCGGCCGCCCTCGGTGCGCATGGTGGGCGCCCTCACCTACCGCGCGGACCCGGGGGGCGCCGCCTGCGCCTTCTACGCCGGCGCCCTCTCCGAGCTCCTCCGCGAGTACACGGGCCGCGAGCACCCGGTGGCCCACCCTACGTGCCAGGCCCGCGGCGGCGACGCCTGCGAGTGGACGGCGGGGTAAAAAGACGGAGGCACGGAGAGCGGTTCTCCGTGCCTCCGTGTTCGCCCCGCCGTCGTGGTTACGGGGCCGCCTGCAGCAGGGTGATGTCGTAGATCAGCGTCGCGTTGGGCGGGATGTCGACAAACCCCCGGCCTGGCTCGGCCTTCCGCGACTCGGAGCCGTAGGCCAGCGCGGGCGGGATGATCAGCCGGCGCAGGCCGCCCTCCGCCATTCCCAGCACCCCTTCTTCCACTCCGCGTACGGGGATCTGCTTCACGCCCGGGATGAACTCACCCTGCATTCCGGCGAGGGTGCTGTCGAAGACGGCGCCGTTCTCCAGCCGGCCCACCGTCTTGATGGCGACGCCCTTGCACGGGGTGGCGAGGATGCCCGTGCCCTCCCGCAGGTCCAGGTAGCGGAGCCCCGTGGTGGTGGTCACCGTGTCTCCGCGGGTGCTGGCGGGGGTGTTCGTGATCCGCTGGCAGAAGACGCCGACGGACTCGTTGGCCTCGCACGCGAGGGCGGTGGCGCAGACGCACAGGGCGCCGAACAGCTTGAGGGCTCGCATGGCGTTTATCCTACGTGGGTTCGCGCCCGGCTCGAGGGCGGGCCAGAGCTGGTAAACAGACGACGCCCCGGGGGCGCGCGTCACGGCGGCTATTCCTCGATGGGCCCGCCGCGCATCTTCTTGAGCTGAGACCGTTGCTTCTTCGCCCGCAGCCGCGCCTCGCTGGCACCCCGCGGAGGGCGCGTCTTCTTCCGCTTCTTCTGCACCGTCAGCGCCTCGCGCAGGAGGGCGGCGAAGCGCTCCGTGACGGCTTCCTTGTTCTGATACTGGCTACGGTGGTCGCTGGCCGCAAGGAGCAGCGTGCCCTCCCCGCTGATGCGGTTGGCCAGCTTGCCGCGGATCAAGGCCCGCTGCTCCTCCGTCACGCTGGGCGACCCGTCCACGTCCCAAACCAGCTCCACGCGGGTGGAGCTGGTGTTGACGTGCTGCCCGCCGGGCCCGCCGGAGCGGGTGGCGCGGTAGGTGAGCTCCGCGCGCGGAATCCACAGGCCGTCGTTCACCGCGATCAGTCCATCGTCGTTCATCCGCTCGGCCTCAGGTGTCAAAACGTCCGGGAACGCCATTTCTGACAGAGAGGCACGGAGAACGCTCTCCGTGCCTCCGGTTGATCGCGGCGCGCGATCCACAAGCTCGCGGGAGCGGACGGCGACGCGCGCGATCCACAGCCCGCGGCCGTGGGTGCTGCGCCGTCACTCCTCCACGGCGACGAGCTTGACGTCGAACACCAGCGTGGCGTTCTCCGGGATCCCGGAGAACCCAGGGCGCGCGGGGCGGGTCTGGCTGCCGTACCCCAGGGCGGGCGGGATGATCAGGCGGCGCTCCCCGCCCACCTTCATCCCCAGCACCCCCTCGGTGAAGCCGGGGATCAGCGGCGTGCCGCCCAGTATGAACCGAAAGGCCGAGTCCGTGGGCACACTGTCGAAGACCGCGCCCGACTGCAGCCGTCCCACGTAGCGCACCGCGGCGCCACGGCAGAAGCGGGCGGGAGATCCCGTGCCCACCAGCGTCTCGATGTAGCGCAACGAGGTGCTGCTGACCACCGTGTCACCCCGCTGGGTGAGGGTGGTCCTCGGGGGCTCGCACTGGCCCTGATCGACGGCGGGGTTCTCGCACGCGGCGGCGGCCGCGCACAGGGATGCGAGCGCAATGAAGGTGCGGGCGCGCATGAGGTCCTCGGGGAAGCGGGTAGGATGGGCAGCGGGTTCCTTCCCGCCGTCGGCTGGGAGGCACCGCCAGAACCGGGCCGGAGGCGGGGGCACGCTCCTCGCAACGGACCGCGCGTGTCAACCGCAGCCTGCAAGGGAACGAATGAGCCAGCCTCCCGTCAATACCCCCCGTCCCGAGGTGCGCTCCGCCGCGCCCCGCCACTACCACCTGATCGGCATCGCCGGCACCGCCATGGCCTCGCTGGCCGGGCTGCTGCGCGCGGCCGGGCACACGGTCACCGGCTCGGACGAAAACGTGTACCCCCCGATGTCCGACCAGCTTCGCGAGCTGGGGATCCGCTACGCCGAGGGGTACGGCGCCGCCAACCTGGAGCCCCGCCCGGACTGGGTGGTGGTGGGCAACGCCATCTCCCGCGGCAACGAAGAGCTGGAGGCGGTGCTGGACCAGCGCCTCCCCTACACCTCGGCCGCGGCCACCATCAAAGAAGAGTTCCTGCGCACGCGGCTGCCGCTGGCAGTGGGGGGCACGCACGGCAAGACGACCACCACCTCGCTGCTGGCGTGGGCGCTGGAGTCCGCGGGGCTCAACCCGTCGTTCCTGATCGGCGGGGTGGCCGAGAACTTCGGCACCTCGTTCCGCCTGACGGACTCGCCCTGGTTTGTGATCGAGGCCGACGAGTACGACACCGCGTACTTCGACAAGGGGCCCAAGATGTGGCACTACCTCCCCTACGCGGCCATCGTCAACAACGCCGAGTTCGACCACGCGGACATCTACCGCGACGAGGAGGCGTACCGCTTCGCCTTCGCGCGCTTCATCAACCTGGTCCCGCGCAACGGCACCCTGGTGGCGGGGTGGGACTCGCCCATGGTGCGCGACCTGGCCCCGAAGTCGTTCGCCCCCATCGAGTCGTTCGGCTACACGGACGGCGAAGCGGCGTCCGGCGGCGAGCACCCGCGCTGGACGGCGCGCGACGTGAGCTTCGGGCCGGAGGGCACGCGCTTCACCGCCGTGCACGACGGGGAGGAGTGGGGCGTGGTGGAGACGCCGGTGACGGGCGCCATCAACGTGAGGAACATCCTGGCCGTGATCGCCGTGGCGGACTTCATCGGCGCGGACCGCGCGGGGGTGCTGGAGGGGCTGCGCACCTTCCGCAGCGTGAAGCGGCGCATGGAGGTGCGGGGCGAGGCGCGCGGCGTGACGGTGATGGACGACTTCGCCCACCACCCCACGGCCGTGCGCGAGACCATCGAGGCCGTGCGCCAGCGCTTCAGCGGGCGCCCCATCGTGGCCGTCTTCGAGCCGCGCTCGTACACGGCGCAGCGCCGCGAATTCCAGGACTCGTACCGCGACGCCTTCGCCGCGGCGGACCGCGTGGTGCTGGCCGGCCTCTTCCACCCCGAGCGGTACACCGAGGACACGGCCCTCAATCCCAACGAGCTGGTGGATGCCTGGCGCGCCGCCGGCAAGCCCGCCGACTTCATCCCCGACCCCGACGAGATCGTGCGCCGCCTCGTCCCCGAGCTCAAGGGCAACGAAGTGATCCTGGTGATGAGCAACGGCGGCTTCGGCGGCATCCACGGCAAGCTGCTCGACGCGCTGGCCTGAAAAAAGGGCTCACACAGAGACACAGAGGCACAGAGATGAATTCGTCTCTGTGCCTCTGTGTGAGTTTCACCCGCCCCGCGACGCCGGCCTTTCCCAGTCGCGCAGGTGGTTCAGGAGGTAGTCGATCCCGAACACGTGCCGCCGGTGGTCGTCGTCGCCGCGGAAGACGACGGCGCTCCATCCGCGCATCCCCGTGGGGGTGTAGCGGCGGCCGCGCATGGTGAGCTTCTGGCCGGAGATCGCCTTGATCAGCACCCGCTCGTAGCGGCTGCGCGACAGCTCGCGCTCCGGGAAGAGGTTGTCCCAGGTGCACAGCCTCCCCACGTCCTCGTACTCCTCGGGCCGGTCGTCCAGGTCCAGCAGCGACGGGGCGCGGCCGCGCATCACCGAGCCGATCAGGCGGAAGGTGAACGGGTCCGAGATGCGCCGGATGGGGTGCCAGAAGTGCTTCACCGTGAGCCCGGCGATGGCGCGCAGGCTGAGCCTGCGCCCGTCGCGCGTGTTCCAGAGCGGCGCGTCCACGTCCGCCTGGAAGGGGTTCATGGGAAAGGTGTCGTTGCGCGCCAGCCACCCCTTGCGCGAGGTGTGCGGGATGGGGCGGTAGCCGCTGATCACCGGCAGGCCCCGCTCCTCCAGCATGTCCAGCTCGAACGACGGCCAGGTCATCACCTCGCGCACGATCCCCGCGATCAGCGTTCCCGTGGCGATCATCAGCGACGCGCTGGGGGTGAAGTCGGCCGTGATCTCGATGCGGTCGCCGCGCGGGCGCACCCCGACACCCGTGGAGCGGCGGTTGGCGGCCAGCATCATCACCGGCGCGGGGAGGATGTACGACAGCAGCAGCGCCAGCTTGTGCACCGTGCGGCTGCGCCCCTGCTCCGAGCGGGGCAGCTCGAAGGAGACGTTGTAGTGGGTGCTGAAGCCCACCAGCTTCACGTTGTACCCCTTGCGCTGCTCCCACGCGTCCAGCTCGCCGCGCAGGTACAGGATGCTCTCCCACAGCGAGCGCCCCGCGCGCGCCGCGCACCCGCGCTCGATCTCGATGACCGGGGTGGCCACCTCGATGACCCCCGTGTCGAAGTACACCGCCCCGCCCGTGGGGAGGTGGTACGAGGTGCCGACGCGGTGCATCAGGTCGCCGCGCACGAAGGCGCGCGGATCGCCGAACACGTCTTCCGGCCTCACCGGCTCGTCGTTCACCAGCACCGAGAACTCGGCCTCCATCCCGATGGCGGCGAGCTCCAGCCTGTCCGTACCCGCCTTCGCGCTCGCCGAAATCCCGGCGCCCTTCTTCGTCTCTATGGTCATTGCGCCCCAACCTCGGCGGTTCTGGTATCGTCCGTCTCACGGCCCGGCAACGGCTCCGCATCTTCTTCCCCCGGCGCGTCCGAGGGCACTACCACCGTGTAGCCCAGGTCCAGGTGCAGCTGGTCGTCCGTCTCGCCCACGCCGTGCCCCCACGGCAGGGCCCGGATCCCCGGGAGCACCTTCTGCGCGATCCGCCCGTAGCGGGTGATGTTGCGCTCGTCGTCCAGCCAGTCGTCGCCGATCCGGTAGATGTTGGCCGCCGTCCCCCACAGGTGCGGCGACGCGTGGCCGGAGAACCGGTGCGCCGGCGAGCGGTAGCCCCCGTTTGCGGCGACGTGCACGTACGTCCCCACCTCCTGCCGCAGCAGCTCCAGGTAGGCCGCCAGCAGCGACACGGCGCAGGGGATGTAGCGGGGCCACGAGGCGCGCAGCAGCTCCGTCTCCCGCACGTCCACGTTGATGAACTCCCAGAGCTGGAAGTGCGGCGCGAGCTGCGTGTCCAGCGCCACGTCCCACGAGGGGATCTCGTAGAAGAAGCGCGGCAGGCGGCGGAAGCGGCGCGTACGGTCCCTCATCAGCTCGCCTGGGCGCAGCACGGCGCGGTACTCGGCGCCCAGCGTGGTCCCGTCCACCATCTTCAGCACCGTGGCGTCAGGCATTCGTCTTCCCCGCCGCCATCAGGTGGTTGTAGACGGCGCGCGAGATGCGGGCGATGGTGTCGTGCCGGCCGCTGGACCCCGGCTGCCACTCGGTGAGCACGGTGATGGCGTACGGCTTCCGGCCGGGAAGGTACACGATGGCGGCGTCGTGCGCGACCGTGGAGATCTCCCCCGTCTTGTTGGCCACCCGTGCCCCCTCCGGCACCCCGGCCGGGATCCCGCTGCGGAACTCCTGCTCGTGCATGATCTCCAGCATCCGCGCCGAGGCCTCCACCGAGAAAGCGGTCCCCTCCTCGATGTGGCGCAGCGTCTTCACCATCCCCCGGGCCGTCACGCGGTTGCTGATCCCGGCGTCGAAGGCGGCGTTGTCCTCCACCCCGCGCTCCAGCTCCACTCCATCGATCCCCAGCTCGCGCACCGAGGCGCGCAGGTCGTCCAGCCCCACCAGGTCCACCAGGAGGTTGGTGGCGAGGTTGCTGCTGGTCACGATCATGTGGAAGCACAGCTCGTCCACCTTCATGGTGCGCCCCAGGTGCTGGGGGACCACGGAGTTGGCGTCGCGCGACGCTTCCACGCGGAAGGGCTCGCCGCTGGCCACGCTCAGGAAGCGGTTGCGGATGTGCACCCGGCTCTCGCGCGCCAGGTGGCCGCGGTGGATCGCGCCGAACACCCCCACCAGGATGGGGACTTTGATGGTGCTGGCGGCGTGGTACCACTCGTCGCCGTCCACGTCCCACCACTGGCGGGTGTGGTAGTCGAACATGCAGCACGCCACCCGCTCGGCGCCCGCGTCCCTGCCGATCTGCTGGACCCGCGCCTGCAGGTCGTCCTGGGCTTCCGTCTCGGCCATGGCTGTGGTTGGGAGGTTCCGCGAGGGCGCCCGGTGCGCAAACGGCGCGGCAACGCAGGACTCGCGCCACCCGGGGGCTCACACAGAGACACAGAGGCACGAAGACAGATGCCCGTCCCTGCACCCGTGCAGCTCTGTATCCGAATGTCGTGGCAGTGCCCCCGGAGGCGAGTATTACTCCGAGCATACGCCGCCATAATCTATGCGCGCCGACAAGAGCACCCCGGCCGTGAGGCCGGTCCGCAAAGCCAGGGGTCTCCCTCCCGGAGACGGCCCAGCCGCCGAAGCCCCACAGACGCCGCCCCATCGCGCCCCGTCGCTTCG
>CADCTW010000047.1 GCA_902805735.1 uncultured Gemmatimonadota bacterium
CGCCGCCGTGCGCGCGCTGGCCGGCGAGACCCCCGCGCGCGCCCTCCGCGGCCGCGCCGGAGCCAGCCAGCCCTCCGCCGTCTTCCTCTTCCCGGGCCAGGGCGCGCAGTACGCGGGGATGGCGCGCGGGCTGTACGAGCGCGAGCCCGTCTTCCGCGAGGAGCTGGACCGCTGCGCGGAGATGCTGCGCCCGCACCTGGGGCTGGACCTGCGCGAGGTCGTCTTCTCGGATGACGCGGACCGCCTGAAGCAGACGGCCCTCACGCAGCCCGCGCTCTTCGCCGTGGAGTACGCGGTGGCGAAGCAGTGGATGAGCTGGGGGATCGCGCCCGAGGCGATGATCGGCCACAGCGTGGGCGAGTACGTGGCCGCCTGCCTGGCCGGCGTCTTCTCGCTGGAGGACGCCCTGGCCCTGGTGGCCGAGCGCGGGCGGCTGATGCAGTCGCTGCCGTCGGGTTCGATGCTCGCGATCCCCCTCCCGGCCGCCGACGTGGAGCCGATGCTGGGCGGATCGGTGTCGGTAGCCACCATCAACGCGCCGGACCGCTGCGTGGTCTCCGGGCCCGGCGATGAGATCGCGGGGCTGGAGGCGGAGCTGCTGGCGCGCGGGATCGAGGCGAAGCGGGTGGAGACGTCGCACGCCTTCCACTCGCCCATGATGGACCCGGTGCTGGACGCCTTCAGGGCGCGCGTGGCGCAGACCGTCCGCCCCGCCCCGGAGCTGCGCTGGGTGTCCAACCTCACGGGAACGTGGATCACCCCCGCGGAGGCGACGGATCCCGCCTACTGGGCCAGCCACCTGCGGCAGGCCGTCCGCTTCGCCGACTGCGTGGCCACGCTGGCCGCGGAAGGGCGCGAGCGGGTGTTCATCGAGTGCGGGCCGGGGCGCACGCTGTCGTCCCTGGTGAAACGGCAGGTGCCGGGATCGGCCGCCATCCACTCCATCCGCCACCCGGAGGACGGGGCGGACGACGTGGAGACCCTGCTGGGCGCGCTGGGGCGCGCCTGGGCCGCCGGCGCCAGCGTGGACTGGACGGCCGTGCACGGCGGGGACGAGCGGCGGCGCGTGGTGCTTCCCACCTATCCCTTCGAGCGCAAGCGCTTCTGGATCGACTCGCGCGAGGCCATGCGCGCGGGCGCGGCGCGCGACGCCGAGGACCCGGCGGAGCGCTTCTGGGTGCCCGTGTGGAAGGAGGCGCACGCCACCGCGGCCGCCTCCCCCGCCGGCACACGCTGGCTGGTGCTGGCGGACGCGCTGGGGCTGGGCGAGCGGCTGACGGCCGTGCTGCGCAACGCCGGCGCCTCGGTGTCGGTGGCGGAGATGGGCGACGCCTTTGCCCGCGCCGGGGACGAGCGCTGGCTGGTGAACCCGGCGCGGGCGGAGGACTACCGCGCCCTGCTCGCGGAGCTGGAGCGCGCCGGCGCGCTGCCGGACGCCATCGTCCACCTGTGGAGCCTGGACGGCCTGGGTGACGGCACGGCGCTGCGTGAGCGCGGCACCGGGTCCATCCCCATGCTCTCCGAGGCGCTCTCCGCGCACGCGGCGGGCCGCGCCTTCCGCTTCGTGGCGGTGAGTGACGGCGTTCACGACGTGACCGGGGAGCGGCCGCGGCCGGACAAGATCGCCCTGCTCGCCGCGCGCGGCGCGCTGCAGGCGGCGCACCCCGCGGCTGCCTGCCGCAGCGTGGACGTGGTGCTGCCCGCGTCCGGCGCGGAGCTGGACGCGCTGGCCGCCCGGCTGGTGGCCGAGACGCTGGACCCGCGGGCCACCGGCGCGGACGTGGCGTACCGCGGACGGCGCCGGTGGACGACGAGCCTGGAGGCGCTGCGGCTGGACGCGGCGGAGCCGG
>CADCTW010000048.1 GCA_902805735.1 uncultured Gemmatimonadota bacterium
CGCGCCCCGCCGCGTCCACCGGCAGGGGCTGCACGGCCGGAGCGCGCGGCGCGGCGGCCGGAGGGGAGCCGCCTCGCGCGGCGGGCTCGGCGCCCTCGTCCCGCGAGCACGCGGCCGCCAGGAGGAGCACTGCGACTCGCAGCCAGCGTGCAAAGATCATCGGCGCTCTCGATTCCGTTCCAGGGCCGTCTCGGACCCGGATGGCCGATACACGATGCGTACCGCCGCGGGGCACGCATCGTGCGGCGCCCGATTTTCGCCGATCACCCCCCCTCCAGGAGGACCGATATGGACCGACACAGGATGGACGGCGACATCCCTCTGATCCGCGAGCGCGGGTACCGTGTGGAGCAGTTGACCGATCGGGAGCGCAGGGAATTCGCGGAAAGGCTTCGCGAGGACGAGAGCATGCGCGCATCCAGCTACGCCAGGCTCGAGCCGGAGATGCGTGGCCCCAGGTAGGGCGAGGGATGGTGGGGGGTGGAGGTGGTCGCGCGAAAAGACACAGAGGCACGGAGATGAACGTCTCCGTGCCTCTGTGTCTCTGTGTCTCTGTGTGAGCCCCGCTTCTTACCGGCTCTCGTACACGCTCGTCTTCCCGGCGCGATCGAAGGCGATGATGTCGTAGTTGTCCTTGTACGGCCCCTCCATCCCCGGCGACCCCATCGGCATCCCCGGCACGGCGACGCCCGCGATCTGCGGCTTCTCGCGGATCACGCGCGCGATGACGTCGGCGGGGACGTGGCCCTCGAAGACGTAGCCGCCGATCTTGGCCGTGTGGCAGGAGCCCAGGTTCGCCGGAACGCCCCACGCCACCTTCTGCGGCTCCACCCGCTCCACGTCGTGCACCTCCACCTCGTAGCCGGCGCCGCGCAGGTGGTCCACCCACTTGGCGCAGCAGCCGCACGTGGGCGTCTTGTAGACGACGGCCAGCAGCGCGGAGGCCGCGGCCTTTGCGCCGGGCGCGTGGGCCGTGCCCTCCGCGTGCGCCGCGGAGGCGTGGACGGCGGCGCTGGGGCGCGCGGCCTCGCCGGCCCGGGGCTCGGCGGAGGGCGCCGCGCACGCGGCCAGCAGCATCAGGGCGGCAGCGGAGAGTCCGCGGGGGTCGGTCATCGGTGGCTCGCTGTGGGGGTGGCATCGATTCGCGCGCACCTGTACCCGCGACGCCCGCGCGCGGTCCATTCCGCGCGTCCGGCGGCGGGTTGTGCCCGGCCCGCGCGCGCCGTTACTATCCGGTTCCCGCCCGCGCCGCGCCGCGCTTGACAGGCCCGGAGAACGGGCGGATCATTCGCGGCGCGCCGCTCCGTACCTCCGACCCCCGCCGCATGGCCCGCCAGAGACGATTCACCACCGGCACGCTGCCGGAGCCCCGGCGCCTGCTGGCGTGGGTGTACATGGCGCGCATGTCCGTGGTGTCGGCCATCTTCGTGGCCGCCGCGTGGGCCTGGCGGGACGCGCCGCCGGGGACGACGCTGGCCGCCACCCTCCTCTTCGTGACGGCGCTGCTGGTGACGGGCGGGTCGCTCTGGTACACGCACCTGGCGCGGCGCGAGCCCGGGAGCCTCTACCGCTACACGCAGACCGTGTTCGACGTGTTCATGGTCGCCGTGGTGGTGCACCTCACGGGGGGCAAGGACAGCAGCTTCGCGCCCCTCTTCGTGCTGGCCATCTTCTCCGGCGCCGTCCTCCTCCCCATCGTGGGGGGGATGCTGATCGCCGTGCTGGCCAGCGTGCTGTACTTCGGCGAGATCGTGTGGAGCGCCCACGCGCTGGACGCCGGGGTCTTCATCCAGATCGTGATCTTCGCCTCGGTGGCGCTGGTCACGGGGTACCTGGGGGACCGGCTGCGCCACACGGGCACCGTGCTGGGCGAGGTGGAAACGGAGCTGCGCCTGCTGCGTCTGGACACGGACGACATCCTGGCCAGCATCCACACCGGCATCCTCACCCTCAACGGGCACGGGCACCTGGTGTACATGAACCCCACGGCCGCGGAGCTGCTGGGCCTGCCCGCGCACCGCTTCCTGGGGCAGCCCGTGCTGGCGGCGCTGGACGAGGCCGCGCCGGGGCTGGGGCAGCTCATCGAGAGCTCGCTGCGCAACCGCGCCGGGGTGCGCCGCTCGCAGACGGGGGAGGGGAGGGACGGAATGGTGCTGGGGGTGAGCACCACCGTGGTGGAGCGCCCGGACCCGGAGCCGCCGTCGGTCACCGCCATCTTCCAGGACATCACGGGAAGCCGGCGGATGGAGGCGCTGCGCCGCCGCGCGGAGCGGCTGGAGGCGGTGGCGGAGCTGAGCGCGTCGCTGGCGCACGAGATCAAGAACCCGCTGGCCTCCATCCGCAGCGCCACCGAGCAGCTCGCCAGCGACGGGATCGACCCCGAGGACCGCGGCGTGCTGCGCAACCTGGTGGTGCGCGAGTCGGACCGGCTGAGCCGCCTGCTCACGGAGTTCATCGACTTTGCCCGCGTCAAGCTGCGCGCCTCCACCCCCCTCGTGGTCGGCAGGATCCTGGGGCACGCGGTGGAGCTGGTGCGTCCCCACCCGGACTCGTCGGGGCGCACCATCCGCGTGGAGATCACCCCCGACGCGCACGAGGCCGAGGTGCGCGGCGACGAGGACCTCCTCCACCGCGCCTTCCTGAACCTGGTGCTGAACGCGGCGCAGTGGGCGGGCCCCGGCGGCACCGTGCTGGTGGAGTCCGACGTGGTGGAGTCCGACCTCCTTTCCACCGCGCTGAGCACCACCCGCGCCGTCCGCGTGCGCGTCACCGACACCGGCCCCGGCGTCCCGATGGGCGACGTGGAGCACGTCTTCGACCCGTTCTTCACCCTGCGCCCCGGCGGCACGGGGCTGGGCCTGGCCCTGGTGCAGCGCGCCGCCGAGGCGCACGGCGGCGCCGTCTTCGTGGACGAGCCCCGCGGCGAAGGGTGGGGCGCCACCTTCACCCTCTACCTCCCCGCCCTGGACGGCAACGGCGAGGAGTGAAGCTGAGGCGGGGCGGGGAAGGCCGCGGGATTTTGCCGGCGCGGCCATTCGGAGGATGAATTCCCCGTCCGTAACGGCGGGAATCCGGGTGAAGCGGGCTCGCACCGTACGCAGCCCCCGGCGAGCAGGGAGCGTCGGGCACGGGCAGCCACGCGGCGCTGCCCCTACCACGGCAGAGGGGGTCGGTGCACCCGCGCAGATCTCCCTACGGAGCGCCCCGACGGCACGGGCGCGATGAATCGCGCCCCTGCATCGCAAAAAGCGACCAGGCCTGCCCGTCGCACCCCCCTGTGGAAATCGCCCCCCTCCCCCAGCGGTTTGGGGGAGGGGGGTCGGGGGGGTGAGGGCCCAGCACTCAGCACTCAGGACTTCCGTTCCATGAGCGACTCGACCAAGATCCTCGTCATCGACGACGAGACGGCCATCCTCGACACGCTGCGCATCCTCCTCCGCCGCGAAGGGTTCCAGGTGGAGACGGCGGTGGGCGGGCAGCAGGGGGTGGCGCGCATGGAGGAGCTGCGTCCCGACGTGGTCCTCAGCGACGTGCGGATGCCGGGGGTGGGGGGGCTGGAGGTGCTCCTGGCCGCCAAGGAGCTGGACCCGTCGCTCCCCGTGATCCTGATGACGGCGCAGGCGTCGCTGCAGACGGCCATCCGCGCGGTCAATGAAGGGGCCTTCTACTACATCCAGAAGCCCTTCGCCAACGACGAGATGGTGGCCATCTGCCGGCGCGCGGCGGAGAGCCGGCAGCTGAAGCGCGAGAACCAGGCGCTCAAAACCGAGATCCGCCGCCGCGACCGGGGCGACGCCGCGCGCCCCATCGGCCGCAGCCGCCGCTTCCTGGACGTGCTGCGCACCGCCGAGACCGTGGCGCCCACCGACAGCACGCTCCTGGTGACGGGGGAGAGCGGGACGGGCAAGGAGGTGCTCGCCAAGTACGTGCACGAGGTCTCCGGGCGCACGGACGGGCCCTTCGTCTCCATCAACTGCGGCGCCCTTCCCGAAAGCCTGCTGGAGAGCGAGCTGTTCGGCCACACCAAGGGCTCCTTCACCGGCGCGCACCGCGACAAGCAGGGGCTGTTCGAGGCGGCCAAGGGGGGCACCTTCTTCATGGACGAGGTGGGCGAGATGTCGCCCGCCACGCAGGTGAAGCTGCTGCGCGTGCTGCAGGAGCGCGAGGTGATCCCGGTGGGCGCCACCGAGGCCGTGCCGGTGGACGTTCGCATCGTCGCCGCCACCAACCGCGACCTGGAGGAGGAGATCCGCCGGGGCGGCTTCCGCAGCGACCTGTACTACAGGCTCAACGTCATCACCCTGCACCTCCCCCCGCTGCGCGACCGCAGCGAGGACGTGCCCCTGCTGGCGGCGTACTTCCTGGAGCGCTTCGCCGCGGGGCGCGGGCGCGCCGCGCCGGCGCTGTCGCAGGAGGCGGTGGACGCGCTGGCGGCCTACGACTGGCCCGGCAACGTGCGCGAGCTGGAGAACGCCCTGGAGCGCGCCGCCGTCCTCACCGCCGAGGGCGAGATCCAGGTCGCCACCCTCCCCGCGCGCATCACCGAGCGCGCCCCGCAGCCCCTGGTGGCCGCCACGCTCCCGCCCAACCCCACGCTGGAGATCGTGGAGCGCGCCTACATCCACTGGGTCCTGCAGTCCGAGAGCGGCAACAAGACGCGCGCGGCCGAGGTGCTGGGCATCGACCCCTCCACGCTGTACCGCAAGCTGCTGCGCTACGGGATGGAGAGCGGGTGAGGGGCCCTCACCCGGCGGCCTGAGAGCCGCCACCCTCTCCCAGAAACCTCCCTGGGAGAGGGGACCAGGCCGCCCCGTCGCGAGCGGCCACCCAGCGCGCCGAGAGTGCGGGCGCGATGAATCGCGCCCTACGACGCCGGTAGCGGCGAGCTGGATTCGGCGGGACCGGTCGCGAAGTAGTCCCCTCTCCCATGGGGTTTATGGGAGAGGGTGGCAGCTGTAAGCTGCCGGGTGAGGGCCCGGCAGGCCTGGAACGCACACAAGGAGGCGCGTGCTGGCTCGTAAAGCGATGCGGCGGATCGAGATCGTGCCGGTGGGGGGCGCGGACGCGGGGCTCCTGGAGGCGCTGGGGCACGAGCTGGACCGGCGGCTGGGCACCGCCTCGGCGCCCGGTGCGCCGCTCGCGCTGGAGCCGGAGTGGTGGGACGGGGAGCGGGGGCGCTATCGGTCGGGACCCATCGTGGACGCGCTGCTGGAGCGCGCGCACCGCGCGGGGCACGACCCGCGCGAGCACTGGTGGCTGGGCGTGGCGGAAGCGCAGCTCTGCGCGCCCGAGTTCGACGTGGTGTTCGGCGAGGCCACCGTGGCCGGGCCGTGCGCGGTGGTGGGGCTGGGTTCGCTGCGCGCCCCGTCCGTGGACGGCATTCCCCTGCTGTGGCCGCGGCTGGTCACCTCCGCCGTCCACGAGCTGGGCCACCTGGCCGGCGCGGAGCACTGCGCGGACCCCGGGTGCGTGATGTATCCGTCGCGCGACCTGGCGGACACGGACCGCAAAGGTGAAAGCTTCTGCAACAGTTGTATGGCGCAGTTCTCCGCGCAATAACCTTGCTGCCGCGGCACATTTCATTTACCTTCGGAAACGCCGCGGGGTGCCCACCGCGCGGCACGGCTCTCCCCCGTCCGTACCGGTCCGTTCATGCTCCAGCACTCACCCCGTTCCATGCGCCGCGCGTACCTGGATTGGGTGGAAGAACAGGTCGAAAACTACAAGGACGAGATCCCTCGCTCCGAGATCCTGCGGATGGCGGACGAGGTAGTGCGCGAGCTGCGCATGACGGACTCGGGGCAGTACCAGCTCACCGAGCTCCTGATCTGCCACGCCATCGACAAGCGGATCGCGCGCCAGCTCAAGCTGCCCGGCTACCGCACCTGGCGTGCGCACCGCCTGGCCGCGCTCAACGCTCCGCTCATCCCCGCCGGCCTGACGCCCCCGCCGCCTCCCCAGGCGGCCGAGCCCGCGCCCCCCGCGGACTCGCTCGTGCGTGTCGGTTGAACACACCCGCTGATCGCGATCCGCTACACAGGGGTGCGCGCTGTCCTGCACCGCGGCCGTAAAGCGTTGTAGGACGAGCACCTCCGTTCGCCCTGGTCCCGGTACGCGCCGTGCACTGGGGGCGCGGCGAACGGCAGCCGCACCTTCCTTCGAGGTCCCCCGTATGATCGATCCGCCTACAGCGCCCGACTCCGAGCTGCGCGAGCTCGTCGGGATCGTGGTGCAGGGAGTTCCGCTCCTTCCCGTGCGCCCGCACCTCGCCTTCATGTGGGGCCCCGAGCCGGACCCGGCTCCCTCGCTCGCCTTCGGGCGCCAGCGGAGGCGTGCGCGCGCCGCATAACCGCAGGGGCTCACACAGAGACACAGAGGCACAGAGATGAACTTATCTCTGTGCCTCTGTGTCTCTGTGTGAGCCCCTTTTACTCGGTGCGGGTCCCGCCCACGGCCGGGTCGCCCTTGGACTCGCCCCCGCGCTCGTGCACCACCACGTTGTCCGAGTCGGGGCGCTGCTCGCTCGGGGTGTTCATCACGTGCTGCTGGTCCTCGGGGACGCCGGCCACCTTCTGCCCGTAGCCGCCGGGCGTCTTGTCGTCCGCCGAGTCCACCAGGCCCGGGGCGGAGAAGTCGGGGCCGCCGTTGGGCGCGTCCGCGAAGCCTTCCTCGGCGAACGCCTGCTCGCCGAGCGGGTCAGCTTCGTCGATCTCTTCCTGGTCGAAAGCGGGGTCGATGTTGCGCTTGGGCATCTGTGCTCCTCGTGTGGGTTAGCGCCGCGGCCGGTGGCGCGGCGGGATGCTGAACTCGACGTCGTAGCCGTACCGTTCGGCCCACGCACGCAGCGCGCGGTCGCCGCCGCGGCCGTACGCCGGGCTCTGGCGCGGCGGCACGCGGTGGTCCCGGTCGTAGCGGAACCCGGGCCGGGCTCCGCCCATCTCCGCGCCGTAGGGGAGCGGCCACGACATGGGCCCCATCATGGGGTCGTAGCCGAACGGGACGAAGGGGAAGGGGGTGAACGCCATGGGCCCGAACCCCGGGTCCGGGCGCCCGAACGCGCGGTCGTACCTCGCGCGCGGGCCGCCGCGGTCGTATCCCCGTGGGCCGCCGCGGAATCCGCGGTCGTAGTGCCGGTC
This sequence comes from uncultured Gemmatimonadota bacterium, assembly GCA_902805735.1. GTDB lineage: Bacteria > Gemmatimonadota > Gemmatimonadetes > Longimicrobiales > Longimicrobiaceae > Longimicrobium. The sequence continues at coordinate 7,137 of CADCTW010000048.1, forward strand.
GTAGCCGCGCCCGTATGGCATGTGCCCCTCCGCTTCTGCGCGTGGTCGAGTAGGACGGCGGGGCCTCCGCAATCCCCGTGCGCGCGGAGCGGAACAAGCATTGCAGAAGGCCTGTACAGGCCGGGCGCGAGGGCGCGCGGCCGCTGGCTTTTCGCGCGGGAGGAGCGTTGGTGACCATCGTGCTGCTCGTGGCGCTCGCCGCCTTTGTCGCGCCCACGGCGGCGGCATACTACCTGGGCCGCCTCCCGTACGCGCCGGAGTGCCCCCACTGCCGCGCCGTCACCAGCGGCGCACGGGGCGCCGGCACCCGGCTGGACCGGCTGTGCGCGCTGGCCGCCGCCACCCCGGTGCGGAGCTGCGCCCGCTGCGGCTGGGCCGGGCGCATGCGCTGGAAGCTCGCCCCGCAGCGCGCCGCGGCGCGGCAGCCGTAAGCCTCTTCCCCACCCCCACGGCCCCGGGCGCCCCGGGCCAGGAGCAGCGCATGGAGCAGCGGATCCTGTCGGACCGGGACCTTTGGATGCTGGTCGCGTCGGGGCACCTCAACCTGCGCGGCGCCAACCTGGACGGCGCCCACCTGGAGCGCGCCAACCTGGCGGGCGCCAACTTCGAGCGCGCGGCGCTGCGCGGCGCGCAGATGGCGGGCGCCAACCTCAAGGGCGCCAACCTGGGCGGGGCCGAGATGGAGGGCGTGGACCTCAAGGGCGCCGACCTGATCGAGGCCAACCTCACCGAAGCCTACCTCAAGAGCGCCGGCCTGTGGGGCGCGTACCTGGAGCGCGCCACGCTGGAGTGGGCCTACATGGAGGGCGCCTACCTGGAGTGGGCGTACCTGAAGCGGGCGCACCTCACCGGCGCGTACATGAAGGGCGCCATCCTCACGGGCGCGGACATGGAGAAGGCCAGCCTCAAGGGCGCCAACCTCACGGGCGCCTATCTGCGCGGGGTGGAGCTGGGCGGGGCGATGATGGAATACGCCACGCTGGAGCACGCGGACCTGGGCGGGGCCAAGCTGCACGGCGCCGACCTCAAGGGCGCCAACCTCACCGGCGCCACCCTGGTCTCTGCCGACCTGTCGGACGCGGACCTCACCGGCTGCAAGCTGAACGGCGCGGACCTCACGGGCGCCAACCTGGAGGGCGCCAGGCTCACCGGGGCGGACCTGGAGCGCGCCGAGCTGGCCGAGGCACGCGTCACCCCCGAGCAGCTCGCGACGGCGCTTCCCGAGACGGCGCCCGAGCGGGAGCAGCGCACCGCCTGACGGTTCCGCCGGGCCTCCCGGGCCCCGTTGCGACGCTTCGCCCGCGGGCCTAAGTTGACCGGCCTGGAAGCCCGCACCCGAAGCAAGAGCCACCCCGTCGCCATGAGCAAGCCCGCCGTCCCCGCCAGCCCCGCGCAGGCCTTCGTGGAGCAGCGCCGCGCCCGCATCCTGGACGCCATCGGCCGCCCTCCCTACGCCTTTCCCGGCGCGGAGGCGCTTCCCCCCGGGCGGCTCGTCTTCATCCGCCGCGAAGCGGAAGACCTGTACTGGAACGAGCTTTCGTGGGAGCAGCTCACCGACGAGGAAGCGGTGGCCGGCGGCCACATGACCGAGATGGTCTTCCCCGGCTTCCTGGCCTTCGTGGAGGGGCTGCTGGTGGACCGCGTCCCCGCCGACGCCCTGTCCCCGGCCCGCCCGCACCCGGACGCCGTGGAGGAGATCCTCACCTTCGTGGCCGAGCGCTACGCCGAGGCCTCCCAGGAGCTGGAGTCCGGCGCCGACTCGCAAAAGGTGGTGTGGGAGCGGATCATGAGCGGGCAGCTCGTGGACCTGGTGCTGTTTCGGCTGTACAGGCTGTCGGCGGCCGAGGTGGAGGCGCTGGAACAGTAAAACCAGGGCTCACACAGAGGCACAGAGGCACAGAGATGAAGTCATCTCTGTGTCTCTGTGTCTCTGTGTGAGACCCCCGTCTTGACGGTTATCGCCATGCCCCGTCCCGGCTTCCGCTACCTCGCCGGCGCGCCGCTCCTGATCGCCCACCGCGGCGGCTCCGGGCTGGCGCCCGAGAACACCCTCGCCACCTTCCGCCGCGCCCTGGAATGGTGGGGCGCGGACCTCCTGGAGATCGACGTCCAGCCCACGCGCGACGGCGATGCGGTGGTCATCCACGACCCCACCGTGGACCGCACGACCGATGGCGTGGGGCGTGTGGACGCCTTGACGGTGCGCGAGCTGGGGGAGCTGGACGCGGGATACCGCTACACGCCGGATGGCGGCGCGACGTACCCCTTCCGCGGGACGGGGGTGAGGATCTCCACGCTGCGCGAGGTGCTGGAGGCGCTGCCGCACGCGCGCGTGAACGTGGAGATCAAGGACGCGCGGGCGCAGGAGCCGGTCTGGGAGACCGTGCGGGCGCTGGGGGCGGAGCAGCGGGTGCTGATCGCGGCGGGGGACCGGAAGAACCGGGCGCGCTTCGCCTCGTACGCGGGGCCCACCAGCGCCGCGGCGCAGGAGATGTACGCCTTCTTCGCGCTGCACAAGCTGCGGCTGGCGCGGCTCTTCCGGCCCACGGTGGACGCGTGGCAGATGCCCGACAGGCACGGCAACCTGCAGGTGCTCAGCCCCCGCTGGGTGCGCGAGTCGCACGCCATGAACATGGCCGTGCACGTCTGGACCATCGACGAGGTGGAAGACATGCGGCGGCTGCTGGCGTGGGGGGTGGACGGGATCGTGAGCGACCGGCCGGACCGGCTGGCGCGCGTCCTCCACGAAGTCGCGGGCCGTCCGCTGCCGCCCGGCGTGCCGGAGGGGGCGATGGAGCCCTGGCTGGCGCGGTTGTTGCGCGCCTGAGCGCCCCGACGATCCGCACACCGCCAGACCAGGGGAACACGATGCCGCCTTACGACGGGGGCTACGGCCGCCAGGGCGCAGGGAACCAATTCAACCGCGGCGGGCAGGGGATGCGCGGCGACTTCCGGCTCGGCGCCGGCCCGAGCTACGACGGCGGCTTCCGCGGCCCCGAGCCCGCCGGCGCCGACGACGGCAACTACGGCCCCGGCCGCTACGGCCTGGGCCCGTACCACCAGCGCCTCCGCAAGCGCCAGCGCCCCGACGCCGAGCTCAAGACCGACGTGGAGGACGCCCTCTTCTACGACACCTGGGTGGACGCCGAGGCGATCACGGTGGAGGTGAGCGGCGGCGTGGTCACCCTGCGCGGCGAGCTCCCCGACTTCGACGAGATCCGCTACGCCACCGACGACGCGTGGGACGTGGACGGGGTGCGCGGGGTGCGCTCCGAGCTGCGGGTGAACTCGGCCCGCCGGCGGCCGCTGGACAACGTGGGGAGGCAGCAGCGCGGCGGGGCCGGCGGCATCGGCACGGCCTGAACAGCGGGGCTCACACAGAGGCACAGAGACACGGAGGAGTTGATCTCCCCGTGTCTCTGTGTTTCGTTCCTACGATGACCGATCTCTCCTCCCGTTTCCGCGACCGCGTGCGCGCCCTGGGCCTCCAGGACGCGCACGTGCTCGTGGCGCTGTCCGGGGGGATGGATTCGGTGGTGCTCCTCCACCTGCTGAAGTTCGGGGGAGCACGGGTGACGGCGGCGCACTTCGACCACGCGATGCGCGAGGGGAGCGCGGCGGATGCGCGGTGGGTGCGGGGGCTCTGCGCGGCGTGGGAGGTGCCGCTGGTGACCGCGTGCGCCGGCGAAGGGCTGAGGACGGAAGACGACGCGCGGAGGGCGCGCTACCACTTCCTGCGCCACGCGCAAACCCAGGCGGCGGCCACGCACCTCGCCACCGCGCACCACGCGGACGACCAGGCGGAGACGGTGCTCTTTCGCATCCTGCGCGGGACGGGGGTCGCCGGGCTGGCGGGGATCCCGGAGGAGGGCGAGAGTGGACTGGTGAGGCCGCTCCTTCCGTTCTGGCGCGCGGAGCTGAGGGCGTACGCGCGGGAGAACGGGGTGCGCTGGAGGACGGATCCGACCAACCGGGCCCTGGGTCCGGCGCGCAATCGAATCCGGAACGAGCTGATCCCGCGTATAGAGGAGACGCTGGCGCCGGCGGCGCGGCGGAGCCTGGTGCGCCTGGCGCGGCTGGCGCGGGCGGAAGAGGAGGAGTGGGCGGTGCTCGTGCGGAAGGCCGAGCGGGACGCGGTGAAGTGGGAAGAGGAGGGGGCCGCGCTTGTTCGGGACCGGCTCGCGGCTTATGATTCGCCCGTCGCGGCCCGCGTGCTGCGCGGCGTGCTGCGCCGCTTCGGCGTGGTTCCGGGACGCGCCGGAACTCGCTCGGCACTCCAGTTTATCAGCACTGCACCCAGTGGCCACGTCTTTCCGCTCCCCGGCGGCACCCACCAGCTGCGCACCGAGTTCGGCGCGGCATGGGTGGAGCCGGTGGGGGAAGCGCCCCCGGAGGACTGCCCGCTGGTGATCGGCGGGCCCGCGGGGGAGGGCGAGCTGCGGGTGGGCGGGCGCGAGCTGCGCGTGCGCTGGGGCGCCGGAGACGAGCTCGCCGTGCGCTCGCTGCGGTTTCCGCTCACGCTGCGCGGGTGGCGCCCGGGGGACCGGGTCCGCACCCGCGCGGGCACCAAGAAGCTGAAGAAGCTGTTCCTCGAAGCACGCATCCCCCGCGTCCGCCGCGGGACCATCCCCGTGCTGGCGGACGGCGGGGGACGCGTGCTCTGGGCCGCGGGGCTCGCCCGGGCGGCCGACGCCGAGCCCCTTCCGGGCGAGGCGGCAATCACCATCACGATCACCGATGCCTGAAACGGATCTGACCCTGGCCCGCACCGGCGGCCGCGCGCTCACACGGATCGTCTACAGCGCGGAGCAGATCGCCGAGCGTGTGCGGGAGATGGGGCGCCAGATCGCCGACGAGCTTCCGGCCGACGAGCCGGTGCTGGTCCTGGGGCTCCTCAAGGGGTCGTTCATCTTCCTCAGCGACCTGGTGCGCGAGATCACCCGGCCGCTGCAGGTGGACTTCCTGGTGGCTTCCAGCTACGGGAGCGGCACCACCAGCTCCGGAGAGGTGAAGCTGCTCTACGACCCGAACGCCGAGTTTCGCGGCCGCCACGTCATCGTGGTGGAGGACATCGTGGACAGCGGCACCACCCTGAACCGCCTCCTCCCCATGCTGGAGGAGCGGGGGCCGCGCTCGCTGGAGGTGTGTACCCTTCTCCACAAGCACATCGCCGCCAACCTGGTGAAGGAGCCCCGCTGGGTGGGCTTCGACGCACCGCACGAGTTCCTGATCGGCTACGGTCTGGACCACTCGGAGGACTTCCGGAACCTGCCGTTCATCGGGAGCCTGTAGGCCGGACCGCATCCGCGGCCCGACACGCAAAGTCTGCGTCGCGACCGCGGCCCCACCGGGCCGCGCGAACGCGAAGGGAATACCATGGCCGAACGCGACAACGGTACACCGACGCCGCCCTCCCGCTGGGGGCGTGCCACCCGCACGGCGACCTTCTGGGCCGTCATCGTCCTCGTCTCCATCGGGCTGGTGACGCTCAACACGAGCCGAGCCGTGCCCACCGCGGAGATCGACTACTCCCAGTTCCGCGCACAGCTCGCCTCGGGCAACGTGACCAAGGCGCAGTTCGTGGGCGAGCGGGAGCTGCGCGGCACCACGCGCACGCCCCTGCAGACGGGGCGCGGCGCCGCCGCCAACCAGTTCACCCTCCTGGTCCCCCCCGGCGCCGCCGAGGACCTGATCAAGGAGATGAACGCGGCCAAGGTGCCTCTCGGTGCCGTGAAGGAAGAGATGGACTGGGGCGTGGGGCTGATGAAGGCCCTTCCCTGGCTCCTCCTCATCGGCTTCTGGGTCTTCATCTTCCGCCAGATGCAGAGCAGCGGGAACAAGGCCTTCCAGTTCGGGAAGAGCAAGGCCAAGCTCCTTTCGGGCGACACGCCGCGCGTGACGTTCGAGGACGTGGCCGGCGCCGTGGAGGCCAAGTTCGAGCTGCAGGAGATCGTGGAGTTCCTCAAGGACCCCAAGCGCTTCTCGCGCCTGGGCGGCCGCATCCCCAAGGGGGCGCTCCTGGTGGGCCCTCCGGGAACCGGCAAGACGCTGCTGGCGCGCGCCGTGGCGGGCGAGGCGGGCCGTCCCTTCTTCTCCATGTCCGGCTCGGACTTCGTGGAGATGTTCGTGGGCGTGGGCGCTTCGCGCGTGCGTGACCTGTTCGAGCAGGGGAAGAGCCACGCGCCGTGCATCATCTTCATCGACGAGATCGACGCCGTGGGCCGGCACCGCGGCGCCGGGCTGGGAGGCGGGCACGACGAGCGCGAGCAGACGCTGAACCAGCTCCTGGTGGAGATGGACGGCTTCGAGGGGAACGACGGCGTCATCCTGATCGCCGCCACCAACCGGCCGGACGTGCTGGACCCGGCGCTGCTCCGCCCGGGCCGCTTCGACCGCCAGGTGGTGGTGGACGCGCCCGACGTCAAGGGCCGCGAGGCGATCCTGCGCGTGCACCTGCGCAAGATCCCCACTGCGCCGGACGTGAGCGTGCCGGTGCTGGCCCGCGGCACGCCGGGGATGGTGGGCGCGGACCTGGCCAACCTGGTCAACGAAGGCGCCCTCCTGGCCGCCCGCCGCAACCGCGACATGGTGTTCATGGCGGACCTGGAAGACGCCAAGGACAAGGTGATGCTGGGCGCCGAGCGCCGCTCGCTGGTGATGCGCGAGGAGGAGCGGAGGCTGACCGCCTTCCACGAGGCCGGCCACGCCGTGTGCGCGCTCAAGATCCAGGGGAACGACCCCCTCCACAAGCTGACCATCGTGCCCCGCGGGCGTGCCCTGGGGCTCGCCTTCACCCTGCCGGAAGACGACCGGGTGTCGGTGACGCGGCAGGAGCTGGAGGCGCAGCTCGCCATGTGCTACGGCGGGCGCATCGCGGAAGAGCTGGTGTTCGGGCGCGAGCGGGTGACCACCGGCGCGTCCAGCGACATCCAGCGCGCGACCGGTGTGGCGCGCCGCTACGTCACGCAGTGGGGCCTTTCGGACGCCGTGGGCCCCGTGGCCATCTCCGAGAACAGCCAGGAGGTCTTCCTGGGCCGCGACTTCGGGCAGCGCCGCGAGGTCAGCGAGAAGATGGCCGAGCTGGTGGACGCCGAGGTGGGACGGGTGCTGAACGAGGCGCTGGAGCGCGCCCGCGCCACCATCACCGAGCACCGCGACCTGCTGGACCGCCTGGCGATCTCGCTGCTGGAGCGCGAGACGCTGGGCCGCGAGGAGATCGACATCCTGGTGTCCGGCCAGGAGCTGCCGCCGATCCGCCCCGAGCCCACCTACGGCCCGCCGGACCTGCCGTCCGCGCCGCCGCTCAAGGACCGCCCCTCGATCGGGGTGGAAGGGCTGAAGCCGCGTTTGGCGTGACGGAAGGCTCACACAGGGGCACAGAGACACAGAGAGGAGCGGGAGGCACTTGGCGCACCCATCGGTTTCCTGGTCCATGGGGCGGCGCGCGCTGTCGCTGGACCGGCCCATCGTAATGGGAATCTTGAACGTCACGCCCGACAGCTTCAGCGACGGGGGCCGGTTCCGCCATGCGGGGCCGGCCCTCGCGCGCGCCCGGGAGATGGTGGCCGCGGGCGCGGAGCTGCTGGACGTCGGCGGCGAGAGCACCCGTCCGGGGGCCGCGGAGGTGGGGGTGGAGGAGGAGATGGGCCGCGTGCTCCCCGTGATCGAGGCGGTGCGCGCGGAGCTGGACGTGGCCGTGTCGGTGGATACGCGCAAGGCGGCGGTGGCGCGGGCGGCGCTGCGGGCGGGCGCGGAGGTGGTCAACGACGTGTCGGCGCTGGCGGACCCCGCGATGGCGGCGGCCGTCGCGGGGAGCGGGGCCGGGCTGGTGCTGATGCACATGCGCGGCACCCCTGCCACCATGCAGTCGCACGCCGCCTACGCGGACGTGGCGGGCGAGGTGGCGGCGGAGCTCGCGGGGCCGCTGGAGCGCGCGCGCGCGGCGGGGATCGCGGAGGAGCGCATCGTGCTGGACCCGGGGATCGGGTTCGCCAAGACGGCGGAGCAGAACCTGGAGCTGATCGCGCGGCTGGGGGTGCTGGCGCGGGTGGGATACCCGCTCCTCCTCGGGGCATCGCGCAAGGCGTTCATCGGCGGGATCCTGGGCGGCATCCCCGCGGACGAGCGGGATGCGGGGACGGCGGGGGCGTGCGTGGCGGGGCTGGCGCGCGGGGCTCGCATCTTCCGCGTGCACGACGTGCGCACGGCGCGGCACGCGCTGGACGTGGCGTGGAGCATCCTGCGCATCCCCGGGGAGGCGCCGTGAACGTGTTCTCGAACCGCTTCGGCTTCCTGGCCCCCGGGTGGACGGACCTGCTGGAGATCGCCATCGTGGCGGTGCTCTGCTACCGCATCCTCGTGCTCCTGGCCGGGACGCGCGCCATCCAGATGCTGCTGGGCCTCTCCTCGCTGGTGGCGCTGTACGGAGTGGCGCGGCTCATCCACCTGCAGCTCATCGAGTACCTGCTGGAGACCTTCTTCCGCTTCGGCGTGATCGCCGCGCTGATCGTTTTCCAGCCGGAGCTGCGGAGCGCGCTGGCGCACCTGGGCCAGAATCGCCTCTTCCGCGGCTTCTCGCGGCTGGAGGGGAACCAGGTGGCCGAGGAGATCGCCGAGGCGTGCGAGGAGCTTTCGCGCAACAAGACGGGCGCCATCATCGCCGTGGAGCGCGGGGTGGGGCTGGGCGAGTACGTGGAGACGGGCACGCCGCTGCACGCCCGCGTCTCGTCCGCGCTCCTGCAGAACATCTTCACCCCCTACTCGCTCCTCCACGACGGCGCCGCCATCGTGCGCGGCGACGAGATCGTGGCCGCGGGCTCCATCCTCCCGCTCACGCAGTCCCCCGTCAGCGACCGCTCGCTCGGCACCCGCCACCGCGCCGCCCTCGGCCTCTCCGAAGAGACCGACGCCCTCGTCGTAGTCGTCTCCGAGGAGACGGGGCTGATCTCGCTTGCCCACCGCGGCCGGCTGGAGCGGGGCTTCACGCCGGACCAGCTTCGCGACCTGCTGCGGGGCGAGGTGCCGGCCACGGCCTGAGGGCGGCCCTCACCCGGCAGCTTACAGCTGCCACCCTCTCCCACATACTGCGTGGGAGAGGGGACTACTCCGCGCCCCGCCCGCAGGATGTCTCGCTGGCGTCCGCGCCCTCACCCCCCGACCCCCTCTCCCGGTAACGGGAGAGGGGGCGATTCCCACAGATCCGCGCGACGGTTTGCCACCTGCGCAGCCGCGGCCCCTGTGGCGCCCGGCCGCGGCTGGATAGTTGGAGTGCGCCCCCCTCCCCCAGCAGTTTGGGGGAGGGGGGTCGGGGGGGTGAGGGCCTTCCCTCCGCGCGCCGCCAGCTTCTTCCCCATTCCCCAGCTCCCATCGCCTTGCCCGCGCCGCCACGCCGCTTTACAATCCCAACCCATGGATCCGGCGAGTGTGGCGGCGAGAGTCGCGGAGGTCAGGGAACGGGTGGAGCGGGCGCGGGAGCGCGCCGGGCGCTCCGGCGAGGTCACGCTGGTGGCAGTCACCAAGACGCACCCGGCGGATGCCGTGCGCGCCGTGCTCGCGGCGGGGGTGGCCCACGTAGGCGAGAACCGCGTGCAGGAGCTGGAGGAAAAGGTGGGGGAGGTGGGGCGCGACGCCGTTGGATGGCACCTCATCGGCCACCTGCAGCGCAACAAGGCGGGGAAGGCGCTGCCCCTCTTCGACCTGATCCACTCGCTCGATTCGCTGCGCCTGGCCCAGGCGCTCTCCGCCGAGGCCGTGAAGCGCGGCATCCCGGCTCGCGCGCTGGTGCAGGTGAACGCGTCCGGCGAGGAGAGCAAGGGCGGCTTCGAGCCCGCGGAGCTCGTGGACGCGCTGGGGAAGATCGCCGAGCTGCCGGGGATGCGGGTGGAGGGGCTGATGACGATGGCGCCCTTCACGGACGACCAGTCGGTGATCCGCGCCGCGTTCCGGCGCACGCGGGAGCTGCTGGACGACGCGGCGCGGCAGCTTCCCGGCATCGGGCGGCAGCTTTCGATGGGGATGAGCAACGACTTCGAGATTGCGGTGGAGGAGGGAAGCACCCTCGTTCGCGTGGGCTCGGTTCTCTTTGGGGAGCGGGGATGATCGATCTTACACCGCTCGACGTACGCAAGAAGAAGGGCGACTTCCGCCGCGTGATGCGGGGGTACGACCCGGAATCCGTCGACAACTTCCTGGAAGTGGTGGTCAACCGCATGGAGGAGCTGGTGCGGGAGAACTCCGCGCTGGCCGGGAAGGTGGACGCCATGTCCGGCTCCATGGCGGAGTACCGCGACCGCGAGCGGGCGATGAACGAAGCGCTCGTCTCCGCCCAGCAGCTGCGCGAGGACATGCGCGAGCAGGCCCGCCGCGAGGCCGACCTCCTCCTGCGCGAGGCGCGTGCGCAGGGTGAGCGCATCGTGGCGGACGCGAAGCGCCAGGTGTCGCTCGCGCTGGAGGCGTTGCGGCGCATCCAGGGCCAGCGCGTGCGCTTCTTGCGCATCTTCCGCGCGATGGTCGAGCGGCAGCTGGGGGAGATCGAGCAGGAGGAGGGGCTCACGGCCACCATCGCGCGGCTGGAGGGCGAGACCACGGAGCGCGGCGAGCCCGCCGAGGGCGACGAGGGGGCGAGCTGACGGTGAGAGAACGGATCGCGGAGTCGGTGGCGGCAATCCAGGGGCGGAGCACGCTGCGGCCGGAGGCGGCCATCATCCTGGGCACGGGGCTGGGGGGGCTGGCGGAGCGCATCGAGGTGGAGACGGAGATCCCGTACGAGGAGATCCCGCACTTCCCCCTCTCCACCGTGGAGTCGCACACGGGGCGGCTCCTGCTGGGGCGGCTCGGCGGGCGCCCCGTAGTGGCGATGCAGGGCCGTTTCCACCTCTACGAGGGGTACTCGCTCCAGGAGGTGACCTTTCCGGTGCGGGTGCTGAGGGCGCTGGGCGCCGGCACGCTAATCGTATCCAACGCGTGCGGGGGGATGAACCCCTTCTGGCAGCCGGGCGACCTGGTGCTGATCGCGGACCACATCAACCTGCTGGGCGACAACCCGCTGATCGGCCCCAACGACGACGAGCTGGGGCCGCGCTTCCCGGACATGTCCGCCGTGTACGACGCGGGGCTGCGCGAGCTGGCGCGCGAGGTGGCGGCGGAGCGGCGCATCCCGCTGCGCAGCGGGGTGTACGTGGCCGTCGCGGGGCCCAACCTGGAGACCCGCGCCGAGTACCGGATGCTGCGCGCCATGGGCGCGGACGTGGTGGGGATGTCCACCGTCCCCGAGGTGATCGTGGCGATCCACGGCGGGATGCGGGTGATGGGGATCTCCATCATCACCGACGCGTGCCTGCCGGACGCGCTGGAAGAAGCGGACATCGCGCGCATCATCGCCACGGCCCGGGGGGCGGAGCCCAGCCTCACGGCGCTGGTCGAAGGTGTGGTCGGGCGGATGTGACTGGTGGGCTCACACAGAGACACAGAGGCACAGAGATAACACCGTCTCTGTGCCTTTCCACTTATCTGAGATCATGCAAGATCTAATTGTCGTCGCGGATCGCATCCACGTGCTGGGAACTCAGGCGCCGGTAAGGGCGGTGCTGGTGCGCGGGGGGCGCGTGGCGGCCGTGGGGAACGAGGAGGAGGTGCGCGCGGCGGCGCTGCCGGGGTATGCTACGGAGCGGCTGGATGGGGCCACCGTGACGCCGGGGCTCACCGATGCGCACGTGCACCTGACGCTCTGGGCGCTCGCGCGGCGCCGGGTGGACCTGAACGCCGCGCGCACGCTGGAGGACGGGGTCGCGGCCGTGGCGGCGGCGTGCGGGAGCGGCGAGGGGTGGGTGCGCGGGCTGGGGTGGGACGTGCACCGCTGGGGGCGCTTCCCGACGCGGCACGACCTGGATGCGGTGTGCCCGGAGCGGCCCTGCTACCTGGAGAGCCACGACATCCACGCGGCGTGGCTCAATTCCGCCGGGCTGCGGGCGTGCGGGATCACCCGCGACACGCCCGATCCGGAGGGCGGCACGATCGGGCGCGACGAGCGGGGGGAGCCGAACGGGCTGCTCTTCGAGAACGCCAAGTGGCTCGTGGAGTCCCGCCTCCCCGTCCCCGCGCCGACGGAGGTTAGGGACGCGCTGCTGGACGCGCAGAGGGCGGCGCACGGGCTGGGGCTTACGGGCGTGCACTCGGTGGAGGCCACGGGGATCGAGGACTTCGCGGCGATGCAGGAGGACGACGTCCTGCGCCTGCGCGTCCTCCAGTCCTTCCCCCTCACCCGCCTGGACGCGGCGATCCAGGTGGGGCTGCGCAGCGGCTTCGGCGGGGAGTGGGTGCGGATGGGCGGGGTGAAGATGTTCCTGGACGGGGCGCTGGGCTCACGCACGGCCTGGTTGCGCGCGCCGTACGAGGGCACGCGCGACGACTTCGGCATCCAGACCCTCCCGGCGGACGAGTTCCGCGACACGGTGCGGCGCGCGGCGGCGGCGGGGATCGCGTCCACCGTGCACGCCATCGGCGACGCGGCGGTGGAGCTGGCGATCGACGTGATGGGGAGCGTGCCGCCGCCGCGCTCCATGCCGCACCGCATCGAGCACCTCCAGCTCTGCCCGCCGGACCTGTGGGAGCGCGCCGCCCGCTCGGGGATCGTGGGCTCCATGCAGCCCGTGCACCTGATGACCGACATCGCGGCGGCCGAGCGCCACTGGGGCCACGAGCGCTCCCGCGGCGCGTACCCGATGGCCGCCCTGCAGCGCGCCGGGGTGGTGCTCGCCTTCGGGTCCGACGTGCCGGTGGAGACGGCGGACCCGCGCCCGGGGCTCTTCGCCGCCGTCGCGCGGCGCGGGTGGGACGGCGGGCCGGAGGGCGGCTGGTTCCCGGAGCACGCCCTCTCCGCCGAAGCCGCCCTGCGCGGCTACACGGAGGGGCCTGCCTTCGCCGCGGGCGTGAGCGGCCGGCGGGGACGCCTCCTCCCCGGCTACGACGCGGACCTGGTGGCGTGGGACCGCGACCCTCTCGCCGCGGAGCCGGACGACCTGCTCACCATGCGCTGCGTGCTGACCATGGTGGGTGGCGAGACCGTGCACCGCGTGTAGCCGGCGGCTGAAGTCGCGGCAACAAAGGCACAAAGTCCGCCTGCGCGGACTGTATCTTCCAGCTTCAGCGGAAGGTCATAGTCCCCGCAGGGGGACTTTGTGCTGTCGTTGGCGCGACTTCAGTCGCCGCAACCTGCTGTGGGAGATCCGACCACGGAGTCCGCACCGGCCGTCGGGCAAGCTCCGCGTGTGGCGGCGGGGCGGGAACCGGGCGCGCGCGGGGTGGTAATGGCGTCCAGCGAGGCGGCTCCGCGCGGGAGCCGTCCGGATGCCGAAAGGGAAAGACAATGCAGAACGAGAAGCGCCCGCGTCCCTCCGACCCGGAGGAGCTGAGCCTGAGCCGCGCGGGCAAGCTCTACGGCCGCGCGCTCCGGCTGCGCTGCCCCGCGTGCGGCGAGGGGTCGCTGGCGGGGAAGTGGCTCCTGCGCCGCCCCGAGCGGTGCTCCGCGTGCGGGATGCGCGCCAACCGCGGCGAGGAAGATTTCTTCCTGGGCGCGATGATGTTCAACCTCGTCCTCGCCGAGGGGCTCCTGGCCCTGGTCATGGTGCTGGCGATGATCGTGATGTGGCCGGACGTGCCCTGGGAGCCCCTCTGGTACACGGGGATGGTGCTGATGGTGCTGGCGCCCGTCGTCTTCTACCCGCTCTCGCACACCATCTGGCTGGCCTCGGACATCCTCATCCGCCCGGTTACGGAGGACGAGATGGAGTGGCACCGGAACAACGGCGCCACCGCGTACCGCCCGCAGGAGCACCGGTGACACCCGAGGGCCTCGCCCGCGCCGCGGGCATCCTGGCCGGCGCGCGGCGCGTGGTGGTGTCCACGGGGGCGGGGATGTCGAAGGAGAGCGGCATCCCCACCTTTCGGGACGCGTTGGACGGGCTGTGGGCGGCAGTTCGATCCCCAGGCCCTCGCCACCGAAGCGGGGTTCCGCGCCAACCCGCGGCGCGTGTGGGGGTGGTACGCGTGGCGCCGCCGCCGGGTGCTGGAGGCCCGCCCGCACCCCGGCCACCGGGCGGTCACCGAGCTGCAGCGGATCCTCCCCTCCGTCACGGTGGTCACGCAGAACGTGGACGGGCTGCACGCGGAGGCGGGCTCGGCGGAGGTGGTGGAGCTGCACGGCAACATCCGCCGCGTGCGCTGCCTGGACCGCGCCCATCCCTTCACCGGCGACGTGCCGGACGACGACGACCGCGATCCGCCGCCCTGCCCCCTGTGCGGATCGCCGCTGCGCCCCGACGTGGTGTGGTTCGGCGAGATGCTGCCGGAGCGCGCCGTGGCCCGCGCCTGGGACGAGGCCGAGCGCTGCGACGCCCTCCTCCTGGTGGGCACCTCCGGCACCGTGTGGCCCGCCGCCGAGCTGCCGCACGTGGCGCGGCGGAGCGGGGCGGCGGTGGTCGAGGTGAACCCCGAGCCCAGCGAGCTCACCCACCTCGCCGACGTCTTCCTCCAGGGCGCCGCGGGAACCGTCCTGCCGGCGCTGGTGGAAGAAGTCCGCTCGAGGCAGGCCGCGCCGCCCTGAGCTTCTCTCCGTGTCTCCATGCCTCTGTGTGAGACCGCAGTTTCCGTACGCGTATGGCGTTTGCGTGGGCGGCGGCAAGATCGGGCTTCAACATTCAACAAACGCACTGGAGTGGCCGGGATGACTCAACTTTCTCTGGACAACAACGACGCGGCCCTGCTGGCGGACGCGCTGCGCTCCTACCTTTCCGACCTCCATTCAGAGATCGCGGGGACCGACAACTTCGACTATCGCGAAGCGCTCAAGGAGCGCGAGCAGCGGCTGAACCGGATCCTGGGCCAGCTCCCCGCGGCAGGGTAGAAGATCGGGCTCACAGGGAGGCACGGAGGCACGGAGATGGAAGTCTCCGTGCCTCCTGGTGATTTCGGCCTACCCCTTGCCGCCGCCGGGACACCGGGGGCAGTATGTCTCCCTCGCACGCCAACGAGAGCGAGATCGATGAACCGACGCACCAAGATCGTCTGCACGCTGGGCCCCGCGTCCTGGTCGCCCGAGCGCGTCGCCGCGCTGATCGCGGCCGGGATGGACGTGGCCCGGATCAACTTTTCCCACGGCACGCAGGAGCGCCACGCGGAGACCATCCGCAACGTGCGCGCGGCGGCACGGGCGGCTGGCCGCCCCATCGCCATCCTGGGAGACCTGCAGGGTCCCAAGATCCGCGTGGGAGTGCTCCCCGCGGAGGGCGTGGAGCTCAGCTCCGGGGACGCGGTGACCTTTGCGCCGGAGGGGGAGCACCAGGGCGACGAGCTTCCCACTACCTACGCGGAGCTGGCCGGCGACGTGGACGTGGGAGACGTGGTGCTGCTGGCGGACGGGCTGATGGAGCTGATCGTGGAAGACGTGGCCCCGCCGCGGGTCACCATGCGGGTGATCCACGGCGGCACGCTCACCTCCAACAAGGGGATCAACCTCCCCGGCGTGCGCGTGAGCGCGCCGTCGCTCACGGAAAAGGACCTGCGCGACCTGGAGTTCGCGCTGGAGCAGCAGCTCGACTACGTGGCGCTCTCCTTCGTGCGCTCGGCCGAGGACGTGCTGGACCTGGTGCGGCGCATCCCCGAGGATGGGCCGCTGATCGTGGTGAAGGTGGAGAAGGGGCACGCGCTGGAGAACCTGGAGGCCATCCTGAGCGCCTCCGCGGCGGCCATGGTGGCGCGCGGCGACCTGGGGGTGGAGCTTCCGTTCGAAAAGGTGCCGCTGGCGCAGAAGCGGATGATCCAGATGGCGAACCTCAGCGCCCGCCCCGTCATCACCGCCACGCAGATGCTGGAGTCGATGATCGAGAACCCGCGCCCCACCCGCGCCGAGGCGTCGGACGTGGCGAACGCCATCATCGACGGCACGGACGCGGTGATGCTCTCGGCCGAGACGGCGACGGGGAAGTTCCCGGTGCAGGCCGTGCAGTCGATGGTGAGGATCGCGCAGGAGATCGAGGACTCGCACGTGATGGACGCGGGCCCGCACTACGACATGCCCATCACCATCAGCTCGGACGGCCACACCCCCACCGAGCGCGCCGTCGCCGGCGCCACGGTGGAAGCGGTGCGCCGCCTGCAGGCGCCGGTGATCGTGACCTTTACCAGCAGCGGCTCCACGGCGCGCGTGGTGTCCTCCTTCCGCCCGCCGGTCCCCATCTTGGCGATCACGGACACGGAGCGCACCTACAATCAGCTCGCCCTGGTCTGGGGAACCATCCCCGTCATGTGCTCCCCGGACTCGACCTTCGAGCAGATGATGGACCACGCGCGCGCCGAAGTCGTCGCGCGCGGCCTCGGCTCCCCCGGCGACCGCATGGTGGTGACCGCCGGCTACCCGATCCACGTGCCGGGGACGACGAATTTGCTGCAGGTGGAGGTGGTGTGAGGTTGGGGAATGGGGAATGGGGAATGGGGAATGGTAACAGCCAACGGGCACACCGCCCGCCGCTCACCATTCTGATTTTCCCATTCCCCATTCCCCATTCCCCATTCCCCGCAGTCCCGTGCGTCTGACCTTCCTCGGCACCGGCACCTCCTTCGGCGTGCCGGTGATCGGGTGCGGGTGCGAGGTTTGCGCATCGGCCGACGCGCGCGACCGGCGGACGAGGCACGCGGCGCTGCTGGAGGAGGAGGGACGGCGGCTGCTGGTGGACACGCCCCCGGAGCTGCGGCTCCAGCTGGTGGCGGCCCGGGTGGCGAAGGTGGACGCCGTCTGGTACACGCACTGCCACGCGGACCACGTGCACGGCGTGGACGACCTGCGCGTCTTCTCGGAGCGCGGCGGGGGCGGGGTGCGGGTGTACGCGTCCGAAGGGTGCGCGGCCACCCTCCGCGACCGCTTCCGCTACGTGTTCGACGCGACGCTGCGGCCGCTGGAGGGCACCTCCAAGCCGGAGGGGGTGCTGCACGAGGTGAGGCCGTACGAGCCCGTGGAGGTGGCGGGCTTCGAGCTGCTCCCGCTCCCGGTGCCGCACGGGCGCGAGGAGGTGATGGGCTTCCGCGCCGGCGCGCTGGGCTACATCACGGACGGCAAGCTCCTCCCCCCGCGCACCGAGGAGGCGCTGCGGGGGGTTCGGGTGCTGGTGCTGAACGCGCTCTGGTTCGGCCGGCCGCACCCCACGCACTTCAGCGTGGAAGAAGCCGTCGAAGCCGCCGCCTAGTCCTTTTCCCATTCC
>CADCTW010000049.1 GCA_902805735.1 uncultured Gemmatimonadota bacterium
CCAGGCGCTCCAACTCAGCCCGGTCTCCATCGCGCAACTTGACTGTGCGAATTGGCATTGGCATGCTGAACAATCTAACACTCAGTACGCCAAAATACACGGGTATTCAGAGGCAGTACACTAGGTCCCGCGATCTCGTATGTCGCCGTGTCCGGCGCGGAGCCTTCCGCCGGACCGCACGCCGGGTCGCTGGGATTGGCGACGCAGGGATCGTCCACACAGTCAGGCGAGTTCGGGTCGATCGAGCAGGGGTCCTCACACCCGAACGCATACGGGTCCGCCGAGCAAGGATCCCCGCACCCCGGCGCATTCGGATCGTTCAAGCAGGGGTCGCCGTTGCACTCGAGCATGTCGGGAGTGCACTGCTCCGGCTCCGACATCACGTTGAGGGCTCCCGCAGGGATGCCCATACGGACGGCGTCCCGGCGCAGCATGGCGCGCGTGCGGCGGGATTCCACGCTGGCCGACACACGGTTGCGCACGTCGTCCACGTCCGTCCATCGCAATCCGGGATATGCCTCGAACCGCGTGCTGAGGCTGTCGCGCCAGTCGCTCAGCTGCAAGAAGCTGTACCGCGCCGGGAGCACCCTTACCTGGTAGGCCTGCTTCTCCGTGGCGTCCCGCGGCACGCTGGCCATCGCCTGTGCCGCCGCCGCGCGGGTGGAGGCGCCCCGCCCCCTGGGATCGACCACCCACACGTTCAGGTCACCCCGACCGTCGAAAAACCACCCGCCGAATGCAGGATTCTCCGCCGCGAACCGCCCCAACGGGCCCTCCTCCTCCAACCCCCGTCCGTGCCCGTGTGACATCCCCGCCGCACTGGCTTTCCCGCGGGTGCCCGCAACACCGGGAGAGGTAGGCCCCGCATGGTCCCGACACCCCCCCAACCCCGAAATCGCGAGCATCGCCACCACCGCCATCCAGTTCCCGTACCATGGACGCGACCTCGGGCTCCCCAACGTGAATGGTTCCCGCATACCCGAAGGCTCGCAACGCAACTATTACACCTAAAATGTCGTGTTCCGTAATCTGTTGGAGCCCAACGAAATGCCTTTTGCGGGGCGTTCAGCGGGCGACCGGGCGCAACCTGGCCTTCAGTCTCGCCCTCTTGATGTCGCACAGCCGCTCCGGGACGCGCACGCCGTGGCGCCTCCACTCGTGGTACCCGGGCGCGCGCACTGCGACGACGTAGGTGCCCGCGCGTTCCCGCGCCGCACCCCACGCCAGGCTGCTGCTGTCCACGTATTCGCCGTCTCTTACAATCAGCACGGCGCGCGACCGTGCATCCGGGGCGAGTACGCGACCGGTGCGGGCATCCACGGCATCCACCATCACGGAGGGCAAGCCCCATCCGTGGCCGGAGCAGCGGTCACCGAAGATCTCGCGTCGGGTCCAAGGCAACGCGAGCACCACGACGACACCGGCTAGCCCCCATACGCCGCGACGCTTCCATCTTGCCAGCCGACGCATGCCTGTGCTTCCGTTTCGCGCAAAAATCATCAGCGGAACCAGCAATCTAACGCACAGAGGCACGGAGAACAGGGTCGTTCTCCGTGCCTCTGTGTCTCTGTGTGAGCCCCCGCTGTTTAGAAGCCCGGCCCCTCCAGCGCGCTTTCCACGCCGGTCGCGGTGGTGGACCCGCCCAGGATCACCCCGCCCCTCTCGTCCCCGCCGCCGATCTCGCCCAGCGCCCACAGCGCGGTGTCGCGCACGCGGGGGTCCTCGTCCGCCAGCGACACGCGCAGGGCTTCGGCGGCGCGGTCGGCCGCGGCCTCGCCCAGGCGCGGGGAGCGGCGCGAGGCCTCGGCCAGCACGGCGCCCGAGGGGGGGC
>CADCTW010000050.1 GCA_902805735.1 uncultured Gemmatimonadota bacterium
GCGTCGTCGTTGAAGTCCTGGTTGGCCAGCAGCCGGTTTTCGTAGCCGATCAACCGGTACGCCCGCACGCGCGCGGGATTGAACTCCACCTGCAGCTTGACGTCTTTGGCCACGGTCAGTAGCGTGCCGCCCATCTCCGTCACCAGCACCTTGCGGGCCTCCAGCAGGTTGTCGATGTACGCGTAGTTGCCGTTTCCGCGGTCGGCGAGCTGCTCCATCTTGCTGTCCTTGAGGTTCCCGCGGCCGAAGCCCAGCACCGTGAGGAACGTGCCCTGCTGGCGCTTTTCCTCGATCAGGCGCACCATCTCCGCGTCGCTGGAGACGCCCACGTTGAAGTCGCCGTCGGAGGCCAGGATCACGCGGTTGTTGCCGCCGTCCACGTGGTGCCGGTGGGCGACGTCGTACGCCAGGCGCAGCCCCGCCCCGCCCGCCGTGGAGCCCCCCGACTCCAGGCGTTCGATGGCGTCCAGGATCGTCCCCCGCTCGCTCCCGGGCGTGGAGGGGAGCACCAGCCCCGCCGCCCCCGCGTACACCACGATCGCGACCCGGTCCCGCGCGCGAAGCTGCTGGACCAGGAGGCGCAGCGAGCGCTTCACCAGCGGCAGCCGGTCGGCGGACGACATGGAGCCGGAGACGTCGATCAGGAAGACGAGGTTGGCGGCGGGCGCGTCGCGCATCTCCACCGGGGCCGTGTGCAGGCCGATGCGCACCAGCCGGTGCCCCGCGCGCCAGGGCGCGTCCGCCACCTCGGTCGCCACCCCGATGGGATGATCGCCGCTCGGCGCCGGGAACTCGTACGGGAAGTAGTTGATCATCTCCTCGATGCGCACCGCGTCCTTCGGCGGCCGGCGCCCCTCCACCAGGAACCGGCGCACGTTGGCGTACGAGGCACGGTCCACGTCCACCGAGAAGGTGGACAGCGGCTCGTTCGCCACCGCCCGGAAGGCGTTCTCGTCGATCACCGAGTACGATTCCGTGTTCCGCTCCGGCGGCGCCATGGACGTCATGGGCATGGGCGGGGGCATGACGGCAGGCGGGGGCGCGAGGACTGCGGGCGGGGGATAGCTGCGCGGGGTACAGCCCGCCACGAACAGCAATCCCGCGAATCCGATCAGCGCTTTTCTCATGGAGAACTCCAGGGGGCGGGGGATGGTTGATCGCAGTATGTGATCCGAATCGCGGAGCAGCAAGTTCGGAGAGGCGCAGAGTGGATCCGTTCACTGCGCCTCTGTGCCTCTGTGTGAGATCAACGCCCTTCTTCGCGCGCTCCGATGTCTCCGAAGAGCCGCGCCAGGCGCACGAACTCGGCGCGGTAGCCGTCCGGGTCGGGGCCGCGCGAGCCGTCGGCCAGGCGGACCACGTCGTTGAGAGTGAGCGTGCCGCGGTGCTCGGATTCGCGCAGGAGCATGCCGAAGCCCGCCACCGCCGCCGCGAAGGTGAGGTCGCGGGAAGCGGCGCCGCCGGTCTCGCGCACCGGGTGCTCCATCAGCCGGCTCGTGTCGCCGTCGGGGAGCTTGTAGCGGATCTTGACGTAGCCCAGCTCGCCGCCGCGCGCGGCGGTGGCGGGGGGCGCGGGGGCCCGGTAGCGCAGCGAATCCACCCCCCGCACCACCACGTCGCTGCGCACGCCCACGGGGATGATCTCGTAGAGCGCGGTCACGGTGTGGCCGGCGCCCATCTCACCCGCGTCTTTTGCGTCGTCGTTGAAGTCCTGGTTGGCCAGCAGCCGGTTTTCGTAGCCGATCAACCGGTACGCCCGCACGCGCGCGGGATTGAACTCCACCTGCAGCTTGACGTCTTTGGCCACGGTCAGTAGCGTGC
>CADCTW010000051.1 GCA_902805735.1 uncultured Gemmatimonadota bacterium
GCCCACGTGTTACGCACCCGTTCGCCACTGACAGCCGAAGCTGCCCGTACGACTTGCATGTGTTAAGCGCGCCGCCAGCGTTCGTCCTGAGCCAGGATCAAACTCTCCATGAGTTCAAACAGCTCTAGTGAACAAACGACTGTATCGTCTATTCGGTTTTCTTCTTCACGTTGTGTGCAATCCGTGCGGTGCCTTTCTCAGACACCTGCAGGCGCGGCGAAGGACGTGATGCCTCCGGCTGATGCGCCACACGGCCGCCCATCCACGTGAAGGGCTGCACAAAGCACTCCCCAATACCCGATTTGTCAATCTCCGCGCGGCGACGATGCCGCGTCTTTCCTTCAAGGCAACCCGACCAGTTTCACCCGGTCCGTCGCGTGTCTACCAACTTAACCGCTACCGCCGTTTCCGTCAACCCCTCATTTTCCAACTTCCGCGTCGCCCAACCCGCGGCGAACACGTTGAATATAAAGGGGTTATCTCACATCGTCAAGGGACGGAAACCAGCGTTTCCGAACTTTCCCCCCGCCCCGCTGGCTCAGCCGGTGGAGCCCTACAACGTAAAACTGTCGTCCAGGGGCGTCAACCCCCCGCGGATAAAATCGAGACCCCGCAGCCTGAGCTGCGGGGTCTCGCAGGGGTGAGCGACCGGAATTGAACCGGCGACCTCCAGGGCCACAACCTGGCGCTCTAACCAACTGAGCTACGCCCACCGTGCCGACGCCAAGAATTTGTGAAATCGGGCGCGATTACGCAAGTGGGGGAACAGAATAGCTCACACAGAGACACAGAGGCACAGAGGTGAGTTCAGCTCGTACCGGCAGGCTCCGGCGTTTCCCGGGAGCCGTGAATGGAAAACGCGCGGACGGCGGGCTTCACCGGGATCACCTGGAAAAGGCGGAGGAGCGGGGTGGTCATGTAGGTGGTGGCGACGGCCATCACCACGAGCATGAAGAAGACGCTGCGGGGGATGATGCCCAGGTCGTAGCCCACGTTGATGACGATCAGCTCCATGAGGGCGCGGGTGTTCA
Organism: uncultured Gemmatimonadota bacterium; assembly: GCA_902805735.1. Lineage (GTDB taxonomy): Bacteria > Gemmatimonadota > Gemmatimonadetes > Longimicrobiales > Longimicrobiaceae > Longimicrobium. The sequence continues at coordinate 1,032 of CADCTW010000051.1, forward strand.
TCATCGTGCCCACGCCCAGCGATTCGCGCCAGGTGAGGCCGCTCATGCGCGCGGCGATCGCGCCGCCGCCGAACTTGCCCAGCACGGCGGCCGCGAAGACGAGGCCGCAGAAGGCCCAGAGGAGGCCTCCCTGCACGGAGCCGATGTCGGTGCGCAGGCCCGTGTAGGTGAAGAAGATGGGGAGGAAGAACACCGTCACGAAGTCGTTCAGCTTGCGCACCACGGCGTCGCGGAACGGCTCGTGGTCGTACATGATGGCGCCGCACAGGAACGCGCCGAAGATGGCGAAGATGCCGATCTCGTGGGTCACCATGCCGGCCACGAACACGGCCGTGAGGGTGATGGCGAGCGCGTTGAGCGACAGGTCGCCGCCCCCCTTTTCGATGGTGCGCGTGGCCCAGCGGTGGGCCAGCGGACGCACGGCGAGCACCATGAAGGCCGCGAACGCGGCGGTCTGCAGGATCATCATCGCCGTGGCCATGGGGTCGGCCTCGGAGCGCACGATGCTGGTGACCAGGGCGAGCAGGATCCACCCCACCGCGTCGTCGATTGCGGCGGCGGAGATGGTGATGGCGCCGATGCGCGTGCGGTTGAGGCCGTACTCGATCATGATGCGGCCCAGGATGGGCAGCGCCGTGATGCACATGGCCGTGGCCATGAACAGGTAGAACGCCAGCTTGTTCACCCCGTTGCCCACGTGCGGGTAGATTACCGCCGCCACGCCCAGCCCCAGCGCGAACGGGAACACGACGCCGCCCGCCGAGATCATGAGCGGCGCGCGCGAGTTGGCGCGCAGGTGCCCGAAGTCGAACTCCAGGCCGATGAGGAAGAGCAGGAGGACCAGCCCCAGCCGGGCGGTGACGCCCATGATGGACCCCACCGCGGGATCGAACACCTGGTTGAACAGGCCGGGGAAGAAGCCCCCGAAGAACGAGGGTCCCAGGATGAGCCCGGCGGCGATCTCGCCGCAGACGATCGGCTGGCCGATCCGGCGGAAGGTGGTGCCGAAGATCCGGGCGGTCACCATGATGACCGCGACCTGGATCATCACGATCAGCAGGAGGTCTTCGAGGCCGAGGGACGCGGAGGCAGGCGGGATGGTCATGCCGTCGGGCCGGAGAAGGAGGGGGACGCGCGGGGCCGGGCGGCCCCGCGCGCGCTGCTAAGGGTGCTACGCCATCACGGGATCGAGCGACGCCGCGAAGAAGTCGCTGAGCGGCCGCACGTGGAGCTCGGGGTGGCTCCAGTCGGCGTACAGGTGCTCGATGAGGTGCACTTCGGAGAGCAGCTCGATGCCGCGGAAGCGGCGCACCACCGGGTGCAGGAAGGTGCTGCCGCTGGCGAACTCGGGGTTGGGGTTGCGCTCCACGGCGAAGGGGTCGCCCTCGATCTTCCCGAACTCCAGCGTCACCACGTAGTAGTGGCGGTTGAGCCCCAGCGCGCCGTCGTGCACGTAGTCCACCGGGAGCTCTTCGAGGTACTCCGCCTCGCCCTCCTCCGGCACCACGATGACGTCGCCCAGGAAGCCGAACTGCTGCCACAGGGCCGAGCTGCCGTTGACGCGCTCCAGCACGGCCGCGGTGAGCGCCTCCACGGTGGCCGGCACGGCGCGGCGCGGGAGCGGGCGGCCGTGGTGCCGGGCCTCCAGCAGGCGCACCAGGGTGCGCACGTTGTAGCGGAAGCCGTGGATGAAGCCCGACGTGGTCTTCTTGAAGTCGCGCATGTGCATCAGCGCGCCCGCGAAGTACAGCCCGTCCACGTTGGTGGACTCCCACGCGCTGGTCTGGCGGGGGAAGCGGTCGTTGATGGCCAGGTCCGGCGTGCAGCTCTCGTCGAAGATTGAGACGTCGAAGCGGAAGCCCGTGCAGGAGATGACGCGGTCGTAGAAGAGGTCTTCGCGCTCGCCGTTGGCGTGCGTGTAGCTCACCGACACCACGTACTTGCCATCGCGCTTCTCGATCTTTTCGATGGTGGCGTCGAGCACCGCGTTCTGCGACTTGAGCTGGTACGTGTCCAGGAAGTTGTTGTTGACGGCGCGCAGGTGGCCCACGAAGTGGGTCTTCCACGCCATGCGCAGCGGCATGGGGCTGGCCACGTGGATGACGGCCGCCGCGGGGATCAGGTTGTCCGCCGTCTCGAAGGCGGAGTTGCCCTTGCCGATGATGAGCACGTCCTGGTTGACAAAGTCCGCGGGGTCCACGCTCACGTCGTTGTAGCTCTCGGCCAGCTCCAGCCCCGGGATGGGCGGCTGGTAGGCGCGCGCGTAGCCGGTGGCCACGATCACCCGCTGGGCCCGGTAGCGGTTGCCGTCCGTGTCCGTCAGGTGGAACTCGCCGGCGTTCCTGGTTACGTGGGCGACGCGCGTGTTGTAGCGCACCCTGAGCCCGAAGTGGCGCGCGAAGTCGCCCAGGTAGCGCACCAGGTCGTCCGCGGCCGGGAAGTACTTCCGGCTGTAGTTCTTGAAGAGCATCTCCGGGCTGTCGCTGAGCAGCGAGTTCCAGTCCCAGCGCAGGTTCTTCTCCGCGTCGTCGAACCCCGTGTGCACCTTGTTGCTGGAGATCAGCGTGCGGTGCCGCGGGAACTTGGTGTAAAAGGTACCCGGCGTGTCGCCGGATTCCAGGACCAGGTAGTCGAGCCCGGCCTGCTGGAGGTCGTGGGCCGTCTGCAGCCCCGCGGGGCCCGCGCCGATGACCACGTATTCGTACGACTTCTCTTCGCCCTGCATCATGGGGAGCTCCTTCGGGGTGATGGGTTGGCGGCAGGGCCGCGGGGTGGGGTGAACCGCGATGTCACGGCGGGGCACGGAGACTCTCCGTGCGGAGGCGCGCGGCGGCGAGCGCCTCGCGCATGCGCTGGGCGAGCACGCGTACGTGCGGCTCGGAGCTGATGGTGACGTGCGCCCCGGGAACCGGGTGCACTTCGACCGGGGCCGGAGAGGTGCGGCACCAGCCGCGCGTGCGCTGCTCCTCGTCCGTGTAGCCGGCCAGGAGCGCCTGGAAGTCGCCGGGGACCTGCTCGGCGCGGAACAGGGTGAGGGAGCCGGTGAAGGCGCCCGGCGCGTAGCCCGTGAGGCTGCGGGCGCGAGCCAGGAGCACGTCCGCCTGCGCCTGCAGTCTCTCCGCGCCGAAGCCCGCGGGGGCGGCGCCCTGCGCCTGGAGGGCGTCCGCGATGCGGCGGAGCTGTTCGCCGCGATCCAGCCCCTCCAGCTCCTCGCGGCGCACGGCGAAGGTGCGCCCGCGCTCCGCCGCCAGGTCGTCCGCCAGGCCGATCAGCAGATCCAGCGGCTCCGGCACGGGGCGCGTCTCCGTGATGCACGGGGCGGTGGTGTCCAGCAGCCCCACGAAGGCCACGCGCTCCCCTTCCCCCTCCAGCAGGCTCGCCATCTCGAAGGCCACGAAGCCGCCGAACGACCAGCCGGCCAGGTAGTACGGCCCGCGCGGCTGCACCGCCCGCACTTCGCGCACGTATTCCGCGGCGATTTGGGCGATGGGGCGCGCCAGGTCGTCGGAGATGTCGCGCAGGCCGTAGACGGGCTGGTCCGCGCCCAGGTGCCGGACCAGGTTGACGTAGCAAATGACGTTGCGGTCTGCCGGGTGCACGCAGAAGAGCGGCGGGAGCGAGCCGTGCGGCTGCAGCGCGGCGACGGGCGACGGGGGCGCGGGCGTGGCGCGGCGCTGCTCTTCGATGGCCGCGGCCATCTGGCGGACGGTGGCGCCGGCGAAGAGGACCGCGACGGGGAGGTCGCACCGCAGGCGGCGGTTGACCTGCGCGAAGAGGCGCAGCGCCAGGATGGAGTTGCCGCCCAGCTCGTCGAAGAAGTTCTGCGTGGTCCCGATGGTCTCCACCCCCAGCACCTCTTCCCACACCTGGAGGAGCTGCGCCTCCACGAAGCTGCGGGGCTGCTCCAGCTCGCCGCGCGCGGTGTAGCCGGGCGCGGGGAGGGCGCGGCGGTCCAGCTTGCCGTTGGCCGTCTGCGGGAGCGCGTCCAGGGGGACGAAGGCGGCGGGGACCATGTAGTCCGGGAGGGTGCGCCGCAGGTGCTCGCGGAGCGTCTCGGCGTCGGCGGCGCCCACGACGTAGGCCACCAGGCGCAGGTCGCCGGGCCGGTCTTCGCGGGGGACCACGGCGCACTCGCGGACCCGCGGGTGCGCGCGCAGCACGGACTCGATCTCGCCCGGCTCGATGCGGAAGCCGCGGATCTTGACCTGCTCGTCCGCGCGCCCCAGGAACTCCAGGGTGCCGTCGGCCAGCCAGCGCGCGCGGTCGCCCGTGCGGTACATGCGCGCGCCGCCGCCCGCGAACGGATCGGGGAGGAAGCTGGCGGCGGTGAGGGCGGGGCGGCCCAGGTAGCCGCGCGCCACCTGCGCGCCGGCCAGCCAGAGCTCGCCCGGCAAGCCGATCGGCACCGGGCGCATGCGCCCGTCCAGCACGTAGGCGCGGGCATTGTGGACCGGCGCGCCGATGGACGCCATGCGCCCGCCCTCGCGCCCCACCATCGCGCAGGTGGCGGTGCAGGTGAACTCGGTGGGGCCGTAGTTGTTGACCAGGGTGAAGGGGACGCCGGGGCCCGGGCGCACCCGCAGCCGGTCGCCGCCCGTCATCCACCAGCGCAGCGCCATCCCGGCCGGCCACTCGGTCTCCAGCAGCGGCTCCACCACCGGGACGGGGGCGCAGGCGAAGGTGCTGCCGGCCTCCGCCAGCCAGCGCGGGAGGCGCGCGGGATCCGCGCGCACCGCGTCGGGCACCACCTGCACCCGCGCGCCCCGGATGAGGTACGGCCACACTTCCAGCATGGCCGCGTCGAAGCCAGGGCTCACCATCTGGGTGGTGCGGTCCCGGGCGGTGACGCCGAACGCGTCCGCGTGCCACACGCACACGTTGCGCATGCCGCCGTGCTCGACGGCCGCGCCCTTGGGCGTGCCGGTGGACCCGGAGGTGTAGATGACGTACGCCAGGCTGCGCGCGTGCGTGGTGCACGGCAGCGGCTCCGCGCTCTCCGCCGCGATCCTCGCGCCGTCGCCGTCCACCGTCACCACGCGGGTGCCGGCGGGGACGGTGAGCGCGCCGCGAAGGCCATCGCGCGTCACCAGCACCGTCACGCCGGAGTCGGCGAGCATGTAGGCGCAGCGCTCGGCGGGGTACGCCGGGTCCACCGGGACGTAGGCCGCGCCGGCTTTGAGAGCCGCGAACCAGGCGACGACCAGCTCCGTGCCGCGCTCCAGGCAGATCCCCACGCGCCGCTCGGGGCCCGCGCCCAGGCTCACCAGGTGGCGCGCCAGGCGGTTGGCGCGCCGATCCAGCTCGCCGTAGGTGAGCGAGCCCGCTTCGTCCGCCACCGCCACGGCGTCCGGCGTGCGCGCGGCCTGCTCCGCGACCGCCTGGTGCACCCACGGATCGGCCAGCTCCACCTCCGTGCGGTTCCACTCCTCCACCACCTGCCGCCGCTCGGCATCGCCCAGAAGCTCCAGGGAGTCGATGGGGACGTCCGCGTCGGCGGCGGCCTGCTCCATGACGCGGCCCAGGTGGCCCGCCATGCGCTCGATGGTGGCGCGCTCGAACAGGTCGGTGCTGTACGAGAGGGTGCCGCGCAGGCCGTCGCCGTCCGCGCCCAGGGAGAGGGCGAGGTCGCACTTGGCGCTGTCCATCTCCGCCTCCACGGCGCGCATGCGCAGCCCGGCCACCGTGCCGCCCGCGGCGGCGCCGTCCTGGAGGATGAAGAAGAGCTGGAAGAGGGGCGAATGGCTGGCCGAGCGCTCCGGCTGCAGGTCGGCCACCACCTTTTCGAAGGGCACGTCCTGGTGCTCGAAGGCGCCCAGGGTGACCTCGCGCACCCGCCGCACCACCTCGCGGAAGGTGGGGGCGCCGGCAAGGTCGGTGCGCAGGACCAGCGTGTTGACGAAGAAGCCGATCAGCCCCTCCACCTCGCTGCGCGTGCGCCCGGCGATGGGGCTCGCCACCACCACGTCGTCGGTGGCGGCGTAGCGGCCGACGAGCACCTGGAAGGCGGCCAGGAGCACCATGTAGAGCGTGGCGCCTTCCTCGGCGGCTAATGCGCGCAGGCGATCCACCACGGGCGCGGAAACGCGCGTCTCCACGGCGGCGCCGCGCAGCGACGGCACGGGCGGACGGGGATGGTCCGCCGGGAGCTCGACCAGCGCGGGGGCGCCGCGGAGACGCTCGCGCCAGTAGGCCAGGCGCCGCTCCAGCCCGGGGCCGCGAAGCTGCTCGCGCTGCCACAGGGCGTAGTCGGCGTACTGCGCGGGGAGCTCGGGGAGCGGCGACTCGCGGCCTTCGCGGTACGCGGCGTAGAGCACGGACAGCTCGCGCAGGAGCACGCCGATGCTCCATCCATCCCCCACCGCGTGGTGCATGGCCAGGAGGAGGACGTGCTCCTCCCCCGTGATCCGCAGCAGCGCCGCGCGGAAGAGGGGGCCGGCGGTGAGGTCGAAGGGGAGCGCCGCGTCCCGTGCCACCCGCCGCGCGGCCTCGGCCTCCGCGTCGTCCAAACACGAGAGGTCTTCGAGCGGGAGGGCGAAGCCGGCGAAGGGGGCGATGACCTGCACCGGGACGCCGTCCGCGTCGCGGAAGGTGGTGCGCAGGGCCTCGTGGCGGCGCACGATCTCGCCCAGCGCCCGCTCCAGCGCGGCCACGTGCAGCGCGCCGCTCAGCCGCAGGGCGGCGGGGAGGTTGTAGGCGGTGCCGCCCTGCAGGCGGTGCAGGAACCAGAGCCGCTCCTGCGCGAACGAGAGCGGGAGGTCGCCGGCCGGCCGGGGGCCGAAGCCGGCGGGGCGGCTCAGGCCCCGCAGGCGGGCTTCCAGGACGGCGCGCTTGGCGGCGGAAAGCTGGGCCTGCATCCTACGCCCCCACCGCGTCGACGCCCGCCCACTCGCCCGCCTCGTCTTCGGACATGGACATCACGTCTTCGTAGACCTTGAGCTCGATCTCGGCGGCCAGGGCGGCGAGGGTGGGGCACGAGAAGACGGTGCGCACCGGGATCTCCACCTCGAACGCGGCCTGCACGCCCGCCAGCAGGCGCATGACGAGCAGCGAGTGCCCGCCCAGCGCGAAGAAGTCGTCATCCACCCCCACCCGCTCCACCGGGAGCACCGCGGCCCAGATCTCCGCCAGGGCTTCTTCCACGGGTGTGCGCGGCGCGACGTACGCCGCTTCCGCGGAGGCGTGCTCGGGCGCGGGGAGGGCGGCCCGGTCCACCTTGCCGTTGGGGTTGAGCGGGAGGGCGTCCAGGGTGACGAAGGCGGAGGGGATCATGTGCGCCGGGAGGCTCGCCCGGAGCGCGGCGCGCAGGTCCTCGGCCGGCGCATCGCCCACTACGTACGCCACCAGCCGCTTGTCGCCCGCGTCTTCGCGCGCGACCACCAGCGCCTGGCGCACGCCGGGGACGCGGGCCAGCGCCGCCTCCACCTCGCCGGGCTCGATGCGGAAGCCGCGGATCTTGACCTGCGCGTCGACGCGGCCCAGGAACTCCAGCGTGCCGTCTTCCAGGCGCCGCGCGCGGTCGCCGGTGCGGTACAGGCGCGCGCCGGGCTCGCCGGAGAACGGATCCGGGACGAAGCGCTCGGCCGTGGCGCCCGGCCGCCCCAGGTACCCCCGCACCACCCCGGCGCCGCCGATCCACAGCTCGCCCGGCACGCCCACGGGCACGGGGAGCCCGTGCCTGTCCGCCAGGTACAGCCGCACGTTGGGGAGCGGAGCGCCCATGAGGTGGCGGTCCACCGTCTCGTCGTCGCCCAGCCGGTGGGAGGAGGCGATGATGGTGCCCTCGGTGGGGCCGTACATCACGTGGATGTCGGCGTTGGGGAACACCTCGCGCATGGCGCCCGGCAGCTCCGCCGGCACGGCGTCGCCGCCCACCAGGGCGCGGCGCAGGTTGGGAAGCACGCCCGACGCGCGGACCGTATCCACCACCTGCCGCATCAGCGCCGGCACGGCGTGCAGCGTCGCCGCGTCGCCGAGCTGCGCCACCAGTGCGGCCACGTCGATCACGTCGTCGCCCGCCACCAGCCGGACCGTGCCGCCCGACAGAAGCGGGGCCAGCGCCTCGAAGGCCCAGATGTCGAAGGCGTACGAGGCCAGCACCGGCGTCACCTCGCCCGGCGCCAGGCCGAACGCGTCCGCCGTGACGAGGAGGAGGTTGGCCAGGCTTCCGTGCTCCACCTGCACGCCCTTGGGACGCCCCGTGGAGCCGGAGGTGTAGATGACGTACGCCAGGTTGCCGAGCGAAACGGCGTCGTCCGCCACACAGGACGCGGGCGTCTCGTCGTCCATCAGCAGAACGGTGCCTTCGTAGCCGGGGAGGCGGTCGCGCACGTCGGCGCGCGTCACCACCAGCGATATGGCCGCGTCGTCCAGCACGTCCCGCAGGCGCTCGGCGGGGTAGGCGGGGTCCAGCGGCACGTAGGCGCCGCCGGCCCTGAGGATGCCCAGCACCCCCGCCAGCATCTCGGGCCCGCGCTCCAGGCAGAGGCCCACCGGGACCTCCGGGCCCACGCCCGCGCGTCGCAGCCGGGCCGCCAGCGCCGCCGCGCGCGCGTCCAGCTCCGCGTAGGTCACGGGCCCGTCCGCCGCGAGCACCGCGGTCGCGCCGGGAGTGGCGGCGGCCTGGGCGGCGAACAGCTCGTGCACGGGGCGCAGCGGGTAGGCGCGCGCGGTGTCGTTCCACGCCGCGAGCACGAGCTGCTCTTCGGCGGGGGCCAGGATGGAGAGGGAGGAGAGGGGCGCGTGCGGGGCGGCGGCCACGCGCTCCAGGAGCACGCGGAAGTGGCCGGCCATGCGCGCCGCGGTGGCGGCGTCGAAGAGTTCCGCGTCGAACTCCAGCACGCCGCCGAGCCCCTCGTCCGTTTCGTACAGGTTGAGCGCCAGGTCGAACTTGGCGGTGGTGCTCTCGGGCGCGAGCGGGGCCAGCGCCAGGCCCCCCATCTCACGCGAGTAGCCAGGCTCGCCCTGCAGGGTGAACAGCACCTGGAAGAGCGGGTGGTGCGAAAGGCTGCGCCGCGGCGCGAGCTCCTCCACCAGGCGCTCGAAGGGCATCTCCTGGTGCGCGTAGGCGCCCAGCGTGACTTCGCGCACCCGGCGCAGCACCTCCGTGAAGCCCGGGTCGCCGCCCAGCCCCGTGCGCAGGACCAGCGTGTTGGCGAAGAATCCGATCAGCCCCTCCACCTCGCCGCGCGTGCGCCCGGCGATGGGGCTGCCCACCACCACGTCGTCGCTCCCGGCGTAGCGGCCGAGCAGCGCCTGGAAGGCGCCCAGCAGCACCATGTAGAGGGTGGCGCCCTCCCTGCGGCCCAGGGCGCGCAGCCGCTCGAGCACGCCGGCCGGCACCGCGACGCGCGCGTGCCCGCCGCGGTGCGCGGGCTGCGCCGGACGCGGACGGTCGCACGGCAGCTCCAGGAGCGCGGGGGCGCCCGCGAGCCGCTCGCGCCAGTAGGCGAGCTGCCGCTCCAGCGCCTCGCCGCGAAGCTGGCCGCGCTGCCACACCGCGTAGTCCGCGTACTGCACCGGCAGCTCGGGGAGGGGCGATTCCCCGCCCCGCGCGTACGCCTCGTACAGCGCCGACAGCTCGCGGAAGAGCACCCCCATGCTCCACCCGTCGCTGACGGCGTGGTGCATGCCGATCAGGAGCACGTGCTCGGCTTCGGCCAGGCGCAGCAGCCCGGCGCGGAAGAGCGGGCCGTGCGCGAGGTCGAACGGCCGCCCGGCCTCGTCCGCGGCGCGGCGGCGCGCCTCCGACTCCGCATCGTCCAGCCCGGACAGGTCTTCCCAGGCGAGCGCGAAGGCGGCGGGGGCGATCACCTGCGCCGCGACGCCATCCACCTCGCGGAAGGTGGTGCGCAGGACCTCGTGGCGGCGCACGATCTCGCCCAGCGCGCGCTCCAGGGCCGCGGCGTCCAGCGCGCCGGTGAGGCGGAGCGCCACGGGCATGTTGTAGAAGGCGCTGCCGGGATGGAGCCGGTCCAGGAACCAGAGCCGCTCCTGCGCGAAAGAGAGCGGCAGCGCTCCGTCGCGCCCCACGGGGACGACGGGGGGCACCTCGTCGTGGCCGAGCGCCTCCACCGCCGCGGCCAGCCCCGCGACCGTGGGGGCCTCGAAGAGCGCGCGCAGAGGCAGCTCCACGCGGAACACCTCGCGGACGCGCGAAACCAGGCGCGTGGCCAGCAGCGAGTGCCCGCCGAGCGTGAAGAAGTTCTCGTCGATCCCCACCCGCTCCGCGCGCAGCACCTCGGCCCAGAGGCCGGCGAGCACCTCTTCCACGGGCGTGCGCGGCGGCAGGTACACGTCGCCGCCCGAGTAGTCCGGCGCCGGGAGCGCGCGGCGGTCCACCTTGCCGTTGGGGGAGAGCGGGAGCGCGTCCAGGGAGACGAAGGCGGTGGGCACCATGTACTCCGGGAGGCTCCGGCGGAGCGCGCCGCGCAGGACGGCGGCGTCCGCTTCGCCCACCACGTAGGCCACCAGGCGGCGGTCGCCGGGCGCGTCCTCGCGCGCCACGACCACGCACTCCTCCATCCCGGCGCCGCGCAGGGCGGACTCCACCTCGCCCGGCTCGATGCGGAAGCCGCGCACCTTCACCTGCCCGTCGATGCGGCCGAGGAACTCCAGCGTGCCGTCGGACCGCCAGCGCACGCGGTCGCCCGTGCGGTACATGCGCGCCCCGGTCTCCGCCGCGAACGGGTCGGGCACGAAGGCGTCCGCCGTCATGGCGGACTGGCCCAGGTACCCGCGGGCCACCTGCACGCCGCCCACGCACAGCTCGCCGGGCACGCCCACGGGCAGCGGCCGCAGCGCCGCGTCCAGCACGTAGGCGCGCGTGTTGTCCACCGGCGCGCCGATGGAGGGGGCGCGCGTGCCGGACCGGTCCACCCTGGCCCAGGTGACGGTGCAGGTGCACTCGGTGGGGCCGTAGTTGTTGGCCAGGTCGAAGGGGACGCCCGCCCCGGGGCGCGCGCGCAGGCGGTCGCCGCCCGTGATCACCCAGCGCAGCGGCGCATCCGCGGGCCACTGCAGGCCGGCGAGCGGCTCGGAGATGGCGGGGGGCGCCATGCCGATGGTGGTCCCGTGGTCCACCAGCCAGTCGCGGAAGGCCTCCGGGTCGCTGCGCACCTCCTCCGGCACCACCTGCAGGCAGGCGCCGCGGGTCAGGGCCGGCCACACCTCCACGGCCCAGGCGTCGAAGGCGGGGCTCACCATCTGCGTGGCACGGTCGGCGGGGGTGATGCCGAAGGTGCGGGCGTGCCAGGCGCACACGTTGCGCAGCCCGCCGTGCTCCACCGCGACGCCCTTGGGGGTGCCGGTGCTGCCGGAGGTGTAGACGACGTACGCCAGGCTCCGCGCGCTCGCCGCGCTCTCCAGCGGCTCCCCGCTCTGCGCCGCGATCCCGTTCTCCGCGTCCACGCACACGACCTCGGCGTCCACGGCCGGCAGGACGCCGCGCAGCGACTCGCGCGTGAGCACCACCCGCACGCCGGAATCCACCAGCACGCGCCGCAGCCTCTCGGCGGGCGCGTCGGGGTCGAGCGGGACGTAGGCGCCGCCGGCCCTGAGCACGCCCAGCGCGGACACGACCAGCTCCGCGCTCCGGCCCAGGCACAATGCCACGCGCACGTCGGCACCCACGCCGCGCCCGCGCAGCCAACGCGCGAGGCGGTTGGCGCGCTCGTCCAGCTCACGGTAGGTGAGCGCCGTGTCGCCGTCCGTCACGGCCAGGGCGTCGGGGCTCTCCCCCGCCCGGGCGGCGATGCGCTCGTGGACCAGCGACGACGGGTGCTCCACGTCCGTGCGGTTCCAGTCTTCCACCACCATGCGGCGCTCGTCGTCGCCCAGCAGCTCCAGCTCGGACACGCGCAGCTCCGCGTCGACCGCGACCTGCTCCAGCACGCGCGCCAGGTGGCCGATCATGCGCTCGATCGTTTCGCGCTCGAACAGGTCCGTGCAGTACGACAGGGAGCCGCGGAGGCCGTCCGCGTGGCTGCCCAGCGCCAGGACGAGGTCGAACTTGGCGCTGTCCGGCGCCGCGCCCACGCCCTCCGTGCGGAGGCCCGGGAGGCCGCGGGACGGGGTGCCCGAGTCCAGGAGGGTGAACATCACCTGGAAGAGGGGCGTGTGGCTCAGCGAGCGCTCCGGCTGCAGCGCCTCCACCAGCCGCTCGAAGGGCATCTCCTGGTGCTCGTAGGCCCCCAGCGTGGTCTCGCGGACGCGCCCCAGCAGCACGCGGAACGACGGATCGCCGTGGAGGCTCGTGCGCAGGACCAGCGTGTTGACGAAGAAGCCGATCAGCCCCTCCACCTCGCCCCGCGTGCGCCCGGCGATGGGGCTTCCCACCACCACGTCGTCGCTCCCGCAGTACCGCGCCAGGAGGAGCTGGAAGGCGCCCAGCAGCACCATGTAGAGCGTGGCGCCCTCGCGGCGGGCCAGCGCGTCCAGGCGCTCGCGGAGGCCGGCGGGAAGCTCGATGGGCTGGTGCGCGCCGCGGTACGACTGCGCCGGCGGGCGGGGATGGTCGGTGGGCAGCTCCAGCAGCGCCGGCGCGCCGGCCAGCCGCTCCGTCCAGTACACGAGCTGCCGGTCCAGCGTCTCGCCCCCCAGCCGCTCGCGCTGCCACACGGCGTAGTCCGCGTACTGCACCGCCGGCTTGCCCAGCGGCGACTCCGCGCCCGCTAGGTACGCGCCGTAGAGCGCCTCCAGCTCGCGGAAGAGGATGCCCATGCTCCACCCGTCGCTGACCACGTGGTGCAGGGTGAGGAGGAGGAAGTGCTCGTCGCTCCCGAGACGCAGCAGGGTGGCGCGGAAGAGGGGGCCCGCCGCCAGGTCGAAGGGCCGCGCCGCCTCGTCGGCCGAGCGGCGCCGCGCCTCGGCGGAGGGGTCCTCCAGGGCGGCGAGGTCCTGGAGCGGGAGGATGAAGGGGGCGAAAGGAGCGATCACCTGCACCGGGGCGCCATCCACCTCCACGAAGGTGGTGCGGAGGGCCTCGTGGCGGCGGACGATCTCGCCCAGCGCGCGCTCCAGGGCGGCCACGTCCAGCGCGCCGGTGAGGCGCAGCGCGGCGGGGACGTTGTAGAAGCTGCTTCCCGGCTCCAGGCGATCCAGGAACCAGAGCCGCTCCTGGGCGAAAGAGAGCGGCAGCGCGCGCTCGCGGGCCACGGGGACCACGGGTGGGAGCGCGGGGCGGCCGGCGCGGCGGAGCGCCTCCACCGCCAGCGCCAGGTCGGCCACGGTGGGCCCATCGAACAGCTCGCGCAGCGGCAGCTCCACCCCCAGCACCTCGCGCACGCGCGACGCCACGCGGGTGGCCAGCAGCGAGTGCCCGCCCAGGTCGAAGAAGCTGTCGTGCACGCCCACGCGGCCGCGGCGCAGCACCTCGGCCCAGATCCCGGCGAGCACCTCTTCCACCGGGGTGCGCGGCGGCTGGTGATCGCCTCCGGACGCGTCCGCGGGGACGGGGAGGGCCTTGCGGTCCACCTTGCCGTTGGGCGAGAGCGGGAGGGATTCGAGCACGACGATGGCGCCCGGCACCATGATCTCGGGAAGGGTGCGGCGCAGGTGCGCGCGCACGCCGTCCGCGTTCGCGTCGCCCACCACGTACGCCACCAGGCGCTTCTCGCCCGGCTCGTCCTCGCGCGCCACCAGCACGCACTCGCGCACGCCCTCGTGGCGGAGAAGGGCCGCTTCCACCTCGCCCAGCTCCACGCGCAGGCCGCGGATCTTCACCTGCTCGTCCAGGCGCCCCAGGTAGTCCAGGGTGCCGTCCGCCATCCAGCGCGCGCGGTCGCCCGTTCGGTACAGGCGCGCGCCGGGGGCGGACGAGAACGGGTCGGGGAGGAAGGCGGCTGCGGTGAGCGCGGGGCGGCCCAGGTAGCCGCGCGCCACCTGCGCCCCGCCGATGTACAGCTCGCCGGGGGTGCCGGCGGGAAGGGGCTGCATCTCCCCGTCCAGCACGTAGCAGCGGGTGTTGTGGACGGGGGTGCCGATGGAGGGGGTCGCTCCGCTCCCCGGCGCGGCCACGCCGCACGCCGCCACGATGGTGCACTCGGTGGGGCCGTAGTCGTTGCTCACGGCGAAGCGGGTGCCCGGGCCGGCCGCGGCGCGCAGCCGGTCGCCGCCCGAATGGAGCCAGCGCAGCGCCGTCTCGTGCGGCCAGGGGAGCGCCAGGAGCGCTTCCGCCACCGGGGTGGGCGCGAACGCCAGGGTGGAGCCGCGCGCCACGTGCCAGTCGCGCAGCCCTTCCGGGTCCGCGCGCAGCTCCTCCGGCACCACGTCCAGGAGGGCGCCGCGCGTGAGGCAGGGCCAGATCTCGAAGCCCGACGCGTCGAACCCCGCGCTCGCCATCTGCGTCACGCGGTCGGTGGGGACGAGATCGAAGGCGTCCGCGTACCAGGCGCACAGGTTGGCGAGGCCGCCATGGTCCACGGCCACGCCCTTGGGCGTCCCCGTGCTCCCGGAGGTGTAGAGGACGTACGCCAGGCTGCGCGCCTGGGCCCCGCTCTCCACCGGCTCGGCGCTCTCCGCGGCGATCTCGTCCGCGCGCTCGTCCAGGCTCGCCACCAGCACGCCGGGCGCCGCCACCCGGTCCCGCAGCGCGTCCGTCGTGAGCACGACGGGGAGCTCCGCATCGGCCGCCATGGTCTCCAGGCGCGCCGGGGGGAGCGTGGGATCGAGCGGGACGTACGCGCCACCGGCTTTGAGGACGGCGAGCATGGCGGCGAACAGCTCCGGTCCGCGCTCCAGGCAGATCCCCACCCGCGTCTCGGCCTTCACGCCGCGCCGCCGCAGCCAGCGCGCCAGGCGGTTGGAGCGCTCGTCCAGCTCGAGGTAGGTGAGCGACTCGCTGCCCACCGCCACCGCGGTCGCCTGGGGGGTGCGGGCGGCCTGCTCCGCGAACAGCTCGTGGACGCAGGCGGCGGGGTGCTCGCGGTCCGTGCGGTTCCACTCCTCCACCACGCGCCGGCGCTCCGCGGTGCCCATCAACTCCAGCTCGGCCAGGCGGGCGGCGGGGCGCGCGGCCAGCTCCTCCAGCACGTGCTCCAGGTGCTCCAGCGTGCGCTCCACCGTGGCCGCGTCGAACAGGTCGGCGTTGTAGACGCAGACCAGCTCGATCTCGCCGCCCCCGTCCACCGCGTCGATGGCCAGGTCGAACTTGGCGAAGGGCGGCGCGGCGCTCGCCATGGCGGACGACCCGGCGCCGGGCGCGGCTTTCTTCCCCGGCTCCAGGTTGAACGTCACGGAAACGAGCGGGGCCAGCGCGGGGCCGCGGGGCACCGGCATCTTTTCCTGCAGGCGCCCGTAGGTGAACGCCTCGTGCTCGTACGCGTCCAGCAGCCACCCGCGCACCGCCCTGAGGAACTCCCCCGTCCTCGTGGCCGCGGCGACGCGGCTGCGGATGGGGAGCACGTCCACGCAGTTGCCCACGAGCGTGTCCGTGCCCGGAAATGAGCGGCCGGCGCTCGGAATGCCGATCACCACGTCGGACTGGCCGGAGGCGCGGTGCAGCGTGGCCAGCAGCCCGCCCAGCATCGTCATGAACAGCGTGTTCCCCTGCGCGCGCGCCGCCTCGCGCAGCCGCGTGGAGAGCGGGAGGGCGAGCATGTGCCGCGTGGAGCCCGCGCGGTGCGTGGGGAAGCGGGGGCGCGGGCGGTCCGTGGGGAGCACCAGCGGCGCCGCCCCCTCGAAGCGCGCCAGCCACTCCGCCTCGCTCTCGCCGTGCGTGCGCGCGTGGACCGCGAGCTGTTCGGCGTACTCGCTCCACTGCATCGCCACGGGGAGGATGGGCGCCGCGCCGGCTGCCCTGGCCCGGTACGCCGCCTCCAGGTCGCGCGAGACGATGAAGCCGCCCAGCGCGTCGGCCGCGATGTGGTGGATGACGATCTGCACCGTGTGGCGCCCGGGGCCGTGCGCGTCCAGGTGGGCGTGCACGCGGAACGGGGGGCCCGTCTGCAGGTCGAAGACGCCACGGACCGCGCGGTCCAGCGCCGCCACGTACGGCCCGCCCGTCTCCACCGCCAGCGGAACCGGGAGGGTGTCCACGATGCGCTGCTCGTCGCCGGAAGCGTCGAAGACGGTGCGCAGCGCCTCGTGGTGCGCCATCACGTCCCCCACCGCCGCCGCGAGCGCCGCCACGTCCAGCGTGCCGCGCACGGCGAAGACGACCTGCTCGTTGTACGCGCGCGAGGCGTCGTCGCCGAGCTGCGCGTGCACCCACACCTGCCGCTGGGCGGGCGTGAGCGGAAAGGCGCGGGCGGACGGCGTTTGCGGCGCCGGGTAGATCTTCATGGGCGGCATCGGCGCCCGGGGGCCGCTCGCGGGCGCGCCGTCGTCGGGTCCGTGCGAGGGGCCGTCGCCGCGGGGGCCGGAGGGCGGGCCGCCCGCGGGGCCCGGGCGCTCGGGGAGGAAGCCGCCGTCGCGCAGCGCCTGGATGCTGTCGCGGAGCGCGCCCACCATGCGCTCGCAGTCCGCGTCGCTGTGGGCGGTGGAGAGGAAGCAGGCGCGCCCCTCCCAGATGTAGATCCCCCGCAGCAGCATGTGGTAGAAAAGAAGGTCCGCGAACGGCTCCTTCGGGTCCACCCGGAAGTGGAAGAGCGAGCCGCACAGGGGGATGCGGATGGGCACCTCCTCCTCCGCGGCCACCTGGCGCAGCGACGCCACCAGCCGCGCGGCGCGGCCGTTCAGCTCCTCGTACAGCGCGGGGCCGCGCTCCGTCAGGTGGCGCAGCACCGCGCAGGCGGCGGCCATCACCACCGGGTGCTTGCAAAAGGTGCCGGCGAAGAAGGTCTGGTCCGCGGCCGGGTAGCTGTCGTCGCCGAAGCTCCAGGCGCCGCCGTCGATGGCGTCCATGAAGCGCGCCCGTCCGGCCACCACGCCCAGCGGAAAGCCCCCGCCGATCACCTTTCCGTACGTCGCCAGGTCGGGATCGATCCCATAGAGCCCCTGCGCGCCCCTGGCCTGCAGCCGCAGGCCCGTGATCATCTCGTCGAAGATCAGCGCCGTGCCGCTGCACTCCGTGAGCTCGCGCACTTCACGCAGGAACTCGCGCGGGTGGAACTCGGGCGAGCGGCTCTGCACCGGCTCGGCCAGCACGGCGGCCAGCGTGTCCGTGTTGTCGCGCAGCCAGGCCAGCGTCTCGGGGGTGCCGTAGGGGAGGATGACGATGTCGTCCACCATCCCCTGCGTCGTGCCGGGGGCGACGGGGCGCGAGCGCGGAGTGCCGCCGGCGGCCCCGTCGGGGCGCGCCAGGATACCGTCGAAGCAGCCGTGGTACGACCCCTCGAAGAGCACCACGCGGTCGCGGCCCGTCACCGCGCGCGCGATGCGCAGCGCCGTCATCACGGCTTCCGAGCCCGTGTTGCAGAAGGTGACGCGCTCCATCCCCGTGAGCTCGCGGAGCATGCGCGCCGCCGGGCCCGCCAGGTCGCTCTGCGGCCCCAGGTGGAAGCCGCGCCGCATCTGCTCCTCCACCGCCTCCACGATGAACGACGGGCGGTGCCCGAAGAAGTGGACGCCGAAGCCGATGGCGAAGTCCACGTACTCGTTGCCGTCCACGTCCCACAGCCGCGAGCCCTGCGAGCGCTCGCCGACCACGGGGTACATCAGCTCCTTGGTGGCCAGCCGGAAGTTGAGCGAGGCGCGGTTGTCGGCAAGTGCGCTCCGGTTGGCCGCGGCGTACTCCTTGGAGCCACGCGTGCGCTCCGTGTAGCGGCTCACCAGCTCTTCGAAGTGGCGCGCCTGCCGCTCCGTGAATCCCCCGCCCTGCCCGATCGTGGAGCGCACCGGCCGGTGCGGGCCGTGCGACGCCGGCTCGTTCGCGGCCGTGTCCGCCGTCGTCCGGACCGGCTCCGCGCGGATGGCGGGCGCGGGTCCGCTGGCAGGGGCGCGCGCCGCTTCCGTGGGGTTCTGGGTGATGACCTCAGGGTGCGCGGACGCCGCTTGCGTGGTGTGCGGGGTGATGATGACGGCGTGCGAGGGCTGCGCGGCCCCGCCGGTGCGCAGGAGCTCCAGCTGCGCCTGCATGATGGCCGCGTGCGTCTGCAGCATCGCGAGCTGCTGGCTGACGATGTCCTGCAGGCCGCCGCCCGCTCCGTTCGGTGCGGGCGCGGCCGGGACCACGGGCGTGTGTACCGAACGGTATCCGGTGGGATCGGCGGCGACCTGGACGGGCGCGGGCGCGGCGGCGGGAGCGGGCTCCGGCGCCGGATCGGCCGGCGCCTCGCGGTCCAGGTGCGCGGCAAGGGCTTGGATGGTGGACACACCTTCCAGCAGCTTCCGGAACGGCACCTTGACGCCGAACGTGCTCTCGACGGTGCGGCTGGCCTGCATCAGCAGGAGCGAGTCCGCGCCCAACTCCAGGAAGCTGCGCGTGGTGTCGATTTGGTCCGCTTCCGTTCCCAGCAGCCGCGCAAAAAAATTCGTGACCTCCGCGGTGATGCGCGGCAGGCGCGACGGCGCCACGGCCGGAACCGTCGCCGCGACCGGTGACGCGGCCGGTGCGGCGGCGACGACAGCCGGCTCCTCGAATGGCGCGACGCTGTCCAGGTGCGCCGACAGGCTTGCGATCGTCGAGAAACCTTCCAGCAGCCGCCGGAACGGCACCTTCACCCCAAAGGTGCCCTCGATGGTGCGGCTGGCCTGCATCAGCAGGAGCGAGTCGGCGCCCAGCTCCAGAAAGGTGCGCGACGGATCGAGCGCGGAGGGCTCCGCTCCCAGGAGCTGCGCGAACAGGGCGGTCACACGGCCGGCGGTCCGCGACGGACGCGCCGGGGCCTGCGGAATCTCGGTTGCCACGGAGGAGGTCGGCTGGGGATGAAGAGGCGCGGGGAGGCGGTGCACCTCGCGCTCGAACGGATAGGTGGGCAGCGCGATCTTGCGCCGCGGCTCGCCCCCGCGCGGCGCCGGCCAGTCCAGCTCCACGCCCGCCGTCCAGAGCACGCCCGCGGCTTCCAGCAGCGCGGAGTCGGCCGGCCGCGGCCGGTCGGCGCGCGGAAGGGTGCTGACGATGGCGCGGCCGGAGCCGCAGCGGGCGTGGCGGCGCGCAAAGGTGCCGAGCGTGTCGCCCGGGCCCACCTCCAGCAGCACGCGCCCGGGGTCGTCCAGCAGCCGGCCCACGCCGTCCGCGAAGCGCACGGTCTCGCGCAGGTGGCGCACCCAGTAGCCCGGGTCCGCCGCCTCGGAGGCCGTGATCCAATCGCCGGTGACGTTGGAGAGGAAGGGGATCGTGGGAGCGGCCGGGCAGGCCCGGCGCACCTCGGCCTCGAACGCGCCGAGGATGGGGTCCATGGCGGCCGAGTGGAACGCGTGTGACGTGTGCAGCCGCCGCGCCTCCACCCCGCGCTCCGCGAGCACGGCCAGGATGCCGTCCACGTCCGACGAGCCGCCGGAGACCACGCAGCTCGCCGCGCCGTTGACGGCCGCCAGCGACAGCCCGCCGGAGAGCAGCGGCCGCAACTCGGGCTCCGGGAGCGGCACGGCCACCATGGCGCCGGCCGGGAGCGCCTGCATCAGCCGCCCGCGCGCCGCCACGAGCCGCAGCGCCGCGTCCAGCGGGAACACGCCGGCCAGGCAGGCCGCCACGTACTCGCCCACGCTGTGCCCCAGCATGGCCTCCGGGCGCAGGCCGTACGACATCCACGTCTGCGCGAGCGCGTACTCCACGGCGAAGAGCGCGGGCTGCGCGTTGCGCGTCTCGCGCAGGACCTCGTCGGCGGCCCGTTCCGTCCCCGCGGCCGGGAAGAGCGCGGCGCGCAGCTCCAGCTCCGGCGCCAGCACGTCCGCGCAGCGGTCCAGCTCGCGGCGGAAGACGGGCTCCCGCTCGTAAAGCTCGCGCGCCATCCCCGCGTACTGCGCCCCCTGGCCGGGAAAGAGGAAGGCCACGGGCGGCGTGCGGGCGGCGGCGCGGCGGGGTGCGGCGGGTGCCGCGAGCGCGTCGCGCGCTTCGTCCACCGAGCGCGCCACGGCCGCCCAGCGAAAGGCATGGGCGGCGCGGCCCACCTGCAGCGTGTGCGCGGCGTCCGCAAGCGAGAGCGCGGGATTCGCCTCCAGGTGCGCGGTGAGGTTGCGGCGCGTCCGCTCCAGCGCGGCCTCGCCCTTCGCGCTGAGCACAACAAGCTGGGGCGCGTCGCTGGCGGGGGTCGCAGGGAGCTCCGGCGCCTCTTCCAGCACCGCGTGAGCGTTGGTGCCGCCCATCCCGAACGAGCTCACGCCCGCCCGGCGCGGTCCGTCGCTCTCCCAATCACGCAGAACGGTGTTGACGAAGAAGGGCGAGTCGTCCAGCCCCGTCTCCGGGTTGGCGCGCTGGAAGTGGAGCGTGGGCGGCAGCGCGCGGTGCTGCAGGGCGAGCACGGTCTTGATGAGCCCGGCGACGCCCGCCGCGGTGTCCAGGTGGCCCAACCCGGTCTTCACCGCTCCCAGCGCGATCCCCCTGGCGCCGCCGAACGCTTCGGTGAGCGCGGCGATCTCGATGGGATCTCCCAGCGGCGTGCCCGTGCCGTGCGCCTCGACGTAGGAGATGGTGGACGGGTCCACCGCCGCCGCGGCCAGGGCGCCGGTGATGGCCAGCGCCTGCCCCGCCACGCTGGGCGCCGTGAAGCCGATCTTGTCCGACCCGTCGTTGTTGATGGCCGACCCGCGGATCACCGCGCGGATGGAGTCGCCGTCGCGCACGGCGTCGGCGAGGCGCTTGAGGACGACGACGCCCGCGCCGGAGCCCCCCACCGTCCCCGCGGCGCGCGAATCGAACGCGCGGCAGCGGCCATCGGGGGAGAGGATGCCGCCCTCCTCGTGGCGGTATCCGCGCGCCTGGTCGGGGTGGATGGTGACGCCTCCGCCCAGCGCCACGTCGCACTCGCCGGCCAGCAGGGCGCGGCACGCCATGTGGACGGCCACCAGCGAGGTGGAGCAGGCGGTCTGCACCACCACGCTGGGCCCGCGCAGGCCCAGCTTGTAGGAGACGCGGGTGGTGAGGAAGTTCCGGTCGTTGGCGAAGTGCGCCGCCTCCATCCCCACCGCCGCCACCAGCTCCGGGTGCGCCATCACCCGCGCCAGGTGCGGACTGGACCCGGACCCCGCGTACACGCCGATGGCGCCGGCGAAGCGCCCCGGATCCACGCCCGCGTCCTCCAGGGCGCTCCAGGCGCACTCCAGGAACACGCGGTGCTGCGGGTCCATCACCTGCGCCTCGCGCGGCGTGATGCCAAAGAACGGCGCGTCGAAGGCGTACGCGTCCGCCAGCGCGCCGTACGCCCGCACGAAAGCGGGGTCGCGCAGGTCATCCGCCGGCACGCCCTCCGCCCGCAGCTCCTCGACGCTGAAGAAGGTGACCGACTCGGCGCCCGCGCTCAGGTTCCTCCAGAACTCCCCCGTGTCGCGCGCGCCCGGGAAGCGGCAGCTCATCCCCACGATGGCGATGCCCTGGAGCGACTCGTCCGCGTTTGCCGGGAGGGGCTCGGGGCGGCTGGCCGGGAACGGCGCGTCGGCGCGCATGTGGGCGGCGAGCGACTCAACGGTGGTGTAGCGGAAAAGGTCGACCAGGCGCAGGTCGGCGCGGAACTCCTTGAGGCGCCCGTGGACGCGGAAGAGGAGAAGCGAGGTGCCGCCCAGGTCGAAGAAGTTGTCGTGCACACCCACTTCCGCGACGCCCAGCGCGGTCCGCCAGGCATCCGCCACGCGCGCCTCCATCTCGTCGCGCGGGGGGAGCGAGGCGGCGGCCGCGCTCTCCGGCGCGGGGAGCGCGCGGCGGTCCAGCTTGCCGTTGGGCGTCAGCGGGAGGCGGTCGAGGACGACGAAGGCGCCCGGGACCATGTACTCCGGGAGACTCGTCCGCAGCGACGCACGCAGCCCATCGGCGTCCACTTCGCCCGCCACGTACGCCACCAGCCGCCGCTCGCCGGCGTCGCCCTCGCGCGCCACGACCACGCACTCGCGCACGCTCGGGTGCCGCCGCAGCGCCGCCTCGATCTCGCCCGGCTCGATGCGGAAGCCGTTCACCTTCACCTGCCCGTCCGTGCGCCCCAGGAACTCCAGGGTGCCGTCGCGGCGCCAGCGCGCGCGGTCGCCCGTGCGGTAGAGGCGCGCGCCCGGGGTGAACGGATCGGGGACGAAGCGCTCGGCCGTGAGCGCCGCGCGCCCCAGGTAGCCGCGCGCCACCCCCGCCCCGCCGATCAGCAGCTCGCCCGGTACGCCCGGCGGCTGCATCCGGCCGCGCGCGTCGCACACGTACAGGCGCACGTTGCCGAAGGCCTGGCCGATGGGGTGCCCTTCCACGCCGCCCCGCGCCGGCACGGGGTGCGCGGAGGCGAGGATGGCCGTCTCGGTGGGGCCGTACAGGACGTGCGTCTCCGCGGCGGGGAACGCCGCGCGCATCTCGTCCAGCAGCTCCGCGGGTACCCGGTCGCCGCCCACGAAGGCGCGCCGCAGCCGGGCCAGGCGGGGGCGGCCGCGCTCCACATCCGCCACCTGCCGCATCAGCGCGGGGACGGCGTGCAGCAGGGTGGCGTCGGCGATCTCCTCCACCAGCGCGGGCACGTCCAGCACTCGTTCGCGCGGCACGATGCGCACGGCGCCGCCGGAGGTGAGCGGGAGGAGCGCCTCGAAGAGCCAGATGTCGAACGCGAACGAGGCCAGCGCCGGCATCACGTCGCCCGCGCCCGCGCCGAACGCTTCACGGGTGGCGCCCAGCAGGTTGGCCAGCGAGCCGTGCTGCACCAGCACCCCCTTGGGGCGGCCCGTGGAGCCGGAGGTGTAGATCACGTACGCCAGGCTCTGCGCGGTGACGGGAACCTCGCCCGCGCCGGTCTCATCCTCCCCGATGTCCTCGAGCAGGACGACGCGCGCGACGTCGTGCGGGAGCGCCGAGGCCGCGGTGGCGACCACCACCGGGAGCGCCGCGTCGGCCATCATCCACCCCAGCCGCTCCGCCGGGTAGCCCGGATCGAGCGGGACGTAGGCGCCACCTGCCTTCCAGATCCCCAGCACGGCGGCGATCAGCTCCGGCGTCCGCTCCGCGCAGAGCCCCACCGGCGTCTCGGGACGGACGCCCAGCGCCCGCAGCCGCCCCGCGACCGCTTCGGCGCGGCGATCCAGCGCGCCGTACGTGACCGACTCGGAGCCATGCAGCACGGCCACGGCGTCGGGCGCGCGGCGGGCCTGCGCGGCGAACTGCACGTGGACGGGGGCGTCGCCGGACGCGCGCTCGGGGGCGCTCCACGCGGCCAGTTCGGCGCGCTCCGCATCGCCCATCAGCTCCACGTCCGAGAGGCGCACGTCGGCGTCCGCGGCGACGCGCTCCAGCAGGCGCTCCAGGTGGCCGGCCATGCGGCGGACCGTCTCCGGCTCGAAGAGATCGGTGCTGTAGGAGAGGATGCCGTGCATGCCGCGCGCGGTGGTGCCCAGGTCCAGCGCCAGGTCGAACTTGGCCGTGCGCGTGTCCGTATCCACGGCGCGGATGCGCAGGCCCGGCGGGTCGCTCGGGGCCGCTTCCTCTCGCAGCGAGAACATCGCCTGGAAGAGCGGCGAGTGGCTGGTGGAGCGCTCCGGCTGCAGCTCCTCCACCAGCCGTTCGAAGGGGACTTCCTGGTGCTGGTAGGCCGCCAGCGTGACCGCGCGCACCCGCCGCAGGGCCTCGCGGAAGGTGGGATCGCCCGACAGGTCGGTGCGCAGGACGAGCGAGTTGACGAAGAAGCCGATCAGCCCCTCCTCCTCGCGCCGCGTGCGCCCCGCGACGGGGCTCCCCACCACCACGTCGGCGGTCCCGGCGTACTTCGCGAGCAGCGCCTGGAAGGCGGCCAGGAAGACCATGTACGGCGTGGCGCTCTCGCTACGCCCCAGCGCACGCAGCCGCTCCAGCGCCGCCGCCGACAGCACGACCGGCTCGCGCGCGCCCCCATCGGTGCGCACCGATGGGCGCGGCCGGTCCAACGGCAGCTCCAGGAGCGCGGGCGCGCCGGCGAGCTGCTCCCGCCAGTAGGCGAGGTGTGCATCCAGCGCCCCACTCCGCACCCGGTCGCGCTGCCACGCCGAGTAGTCCGCGTACTGCATCGCGAGCTCCGGCAGCGGCGGTTCGCGCCCCTCGCGGAAGGCGCCGTACAGCGCCCACAGCTCACGGAAGAGCACGTCCATGCTCCAACCGTCGCTGACGATGTGGTGCATGCAGATGAGGAGAACGTGCTCGTCCGGGCCCAGCTCGATCAGGCGCGCGCGGAAGAGCGGGCCCGCCGCGAGGTCGAACGCACGCGCCGCGTCCTCGGCGGCCAGCCGCGGCACCTCGTCCTCGTCCCGCACTTCCACGGAAAGCGTGAAGGGGGCAAAGGGCCCGATCACCTGCACGGGCGCGCCATCCGCCTCCGCGAAGGTGGTGCGCAGCGGCTCGTGGCGCCGAACGATCTCGCCGAGGGCGCGCTCCAGCGCCGGGACGTCCAGGCCGCCGGAGATGCGCCGCGCGGCGGGGACGTTGTAGAGGGCGCTTCCCGGCTGCATGCGGTCCAGCAGCCAGAGCCGCTCCTGCGCGGACGAAAGCGGCGCGCTGCGCGCCTGGCCCATGCGCGCGGCCAGCTTCTGGCGCAGCAGCGCCTGCTTTTCGGCCCGCGAGAGCCCGCCCGTTCCGGGAGGTACGGTCATCAGGATTCCGCGGCGAGGAGGGCGTCCAGCTCTTCATCCGACAGGTCGTCCACGCGCGCCATCAGCAGGTGCGGGCTGGCGGCGACCGTGTCGATGGTGATGGGCCGCGCGGCGGGCTCGGAGAGGACGCCGGCGAGCGCGGCGACGGTGGGGTGCTCGAAGATCGCCACCATGCCCACCTCCGCGCCGAGCGCCTCGCGCACCCGCGAGACCACGCGCGCGGCCAGCAGCGAGTGCCCACCCAGCGCGAAGAAGTCGTCGTGGATCCCCACGCGCTCGTGCCCCAGCACCTCCCCCCAGATCGCCGCCAGCCGCTCCTCCACCGGGGTGCGCGGCGCGGCGTACGTCTCGCCAGATGCCTGCTCCGGCGCAGGGAGGGCGCGGCGGTCCACCTTGCCGTTCGCGCCGAGCGGCAGCGCGTCCAGGAAGACGAACGCGTCGGGCACCATGTACTCCGGCAGGCTGGTGCGGAGCGCGGAGCGCAGCTCGTCCGCCTCCGCATCACCCACCACGTACGCCACCAGGCGCTTCTCGCCCGCCGCGTCCCCACGCGCCACCACGGCGCAGGCGGACACCCGCGGATGGCGGCCCAGTGCCGCTTCCACCTCGCCCGGCTCCACGCGGAAGCCGCGCACCTTGACCTGCGTGTCCAGGCGGCCGAGGTACTCCACCGCGCCCTCCGCCGTCCAACGCACGCGGTCGCCGGTGCGGTACATGCGCGCGCCCGGCTCGCCGAAGGGATCGGGGAGGAAGCGCTCGGCGGTGGCGCGCGGCGAGCCGACGTAGCCCCGCGCGACGCCGTGGCCGCCGGCGTACAGCTCGCCCGGGAGGCCCACGGGGACGGGGCCCAGCGCCGCGTCCAGCACGTAGACGCGCGTGTTGGAGATGGGTGTGCCGATCGGTACGGAAGCCCCGCTCCACCCCGCGGGAACGGTGTGGCAGCAGGTGAAGGTGGTGTTCTCGGTGGGTCCGTAGCCGTTGATCAGGCGCAGCGCCGGGAAGCGCTGCTGGATCTTCTTCACCTGCGCGGCCGGGAGCACGTCGCCGCCGGCCAGGAGCTGGCGCACGCGGCCGAAGTCGTCCAGCCGCTCGTCCACCATCACCTGGAAGAGGCCGGCGGTGAGCCAGAGCGTCGTGACGCCGTGATCGCGGATGGCGCGGCCCAGCTCGTCCAGCGACGCGCCGGGTGCCAGCACCAGCCGTCCCCCGTTCAGCAGCGCCCCCCAGATCTCCAGCGTGGCCGCGTCGAAGGAGACCGGCGCCGCCTGCAGGATCACCTCGTTCGGGCCGAGGTCCGCGTAGTTGGCGCCGCGCACCAGGCGCACCACGCAGCGGTGCTCCACGCCCACGCCCTTGGGCGTGCCGGTGCTGCCGGAGGTGTACATCACGTACGCCAGGTTGCGCGCCGTGACGTCCGCCGGGGGCCGCGCGGCGGTCGCCGCGATCTCCGCCGCGTCGCGGTCCACGCACACCACGGCCGTCCCCCGCGGCACCGGGAGCTCTTCCAGCAGCCGCTCGCGGGTCACCAGCACCGCCGTGCGAGCGTCGGCCAGCATGAAGGCGAGGCGCTCGGCGGGGTACCCGGCGTCCAGCGGGACATACGCGCCGCCGGCCCTGAGCACGGCCAGGGTCGCGACGACCATCTCCACGCCGCGCTCCAGGCAGAGCCCCACGCGCACCTCGGGACCGACGCCGCGCTCGGCCAGGTAGCCCGCCAGGCGGTTGGCCCGCTCGTCCAGCTCGCCGTAACCGAGCGACGCGCGCTCGGATACGACCGCGATCGCTGCCGGCGTGCGGGCGGCCTGCTCCGCGAACAGGTGGTGGATGCAACCATCGGCGGGATACACCGCGGCGGTCCGGTTCCACTCCACCAGCACGCGGCGGCGCTCCGCCTCGCTCATCAGCACCAGCTCGGAGAGGCGGGCTTCGGGACGCGCCGCCACCTGCTCCAGCACCCGGCGCAGGTGCTCCAGCATGCGCGCGGCGGTCTCGCGCTCGAACAGGCCGGTGGCGTACGACAGCTCGGCGCGGAAGCCCTCCGCGTCCGCGGCGAAGGCCAGCGACAGGTCGAACTTGGTGGTGGGCAGGTCCGCGTGGAGCCGCTCGGCGCGCAGGCCGGGGAGCTGGACGCGCGCGCCCTCCGCGTCGTCCAGCGCGAACATCACCTGGAAGAGCGGCGAGTGGCTCGTGGAGCGCTCGGGGCACAGCTCGGCGACCAGCTTCTCGAAGGGGAGATCCTGGTGCTCGTACGCGCCCAGCGTGGCTTCGCGCGCGCGCCGCAGCACCTCGCGGAAGGACGGGTCGCGCGAGAGATCGGTGCGCAGGACCAGCGTGTTGACGAAGAAGCCGATCAGCCCCTGCACCTGCCACGATTCCCGGCCGGCGGCAGGGCTCCCCACCACCACGTCGGTGCTGCCGGCGTACTTCGCGAGCAGCGCCTGCCAGGCGGCCAGGAGCACCATGTACGGCGTGGCGCCCTCCCTCCGCGCCAGCACGCGCAGGCGCTCCAGCAGCTCGCGGGGGAGCTCCATCCGCTCGCGCGCGCCACCATACGTGCGCACGGCTGGGCGGGGGTGGTCGAATGGGAGCTCCAGCAGCGCCGGAGCGCCCGCCAGCCGCTCGCGCCAGTACGCCAGGTGGCGCTCCAGCGCGTCACCCGCGACCTGCTCGCGCTGCCAGATGGCGAAGTCGGCGTACTGGATGGGAAGCTCGGGGAGCGGCGATTCACCTCCGTCGCGGAACGCCCCGTACAGCGCCGACAGCTCGTGGAAGAGCACGCCCAGGCTCCACCCGTCGCTCACCACGTGGTGGATGCACATCAGGAGCACGTGATCTTCCGAGGCTACCCGCAGCAGCCGCGCGCGGAACAGCGGGCCTTTCGTGAGGTCGAACGGCCGCGCCGCATCCTCCGCCGCCAGCCGCGGCACGTGGTGCGCGCCGACGTCCTCGGCCGGGAGCGTGAAGCCGGTGAAAGGAGCGATCACCTGCACCGGGGCGCCATCCGCCTCCGCGAAGGTGGTACGCAGCGCCTCGTGCCGCCGTACGATCTCGCCGAGTGCACGCTCCAGCGCATCAGCATCCAGCGCGCCCTGCAGCCGCAGCGCGCAGGGGACGTTGTAGAGAGCGCTCCCCGGCTGCATGCGGTCGAGCAGCCAGAGCCTCTCCTGGGCGAAAGAGAGCGGGAGCGTCTCCGCCCCGGGATCGAGCGGCGACATCAGGAGAGCGGCGCGGCGGAGGGACGGGCGCGGCGCGGGATCGCGGCCGCTGGGTGCGCGGGTCCGGCGGCGCGCTCGGCGTCGATGGCGGCGGCCACCGCGGCCAGGGTGCCGGCTTCCAGCAAGGCGCGCATCCCGAGCGCGCAGTCCAGGTCGCGGCGTACGCGGGCCAGCACCTGCATCGCCAGCAGCGAGTCGCCGCCGAGCGCGAAGAAGTCGTCGGACGCGCTCACCCGCTCCACGCGCAGCACCTCGCTCCACAGCGCCGCCAGCGCCCGCTCCGTGGGCGTAGCCGGCGCGACCCACCCGTCGCGCATGGCGCCGGGATGCGGGAGTGCGGCGTGGTTCACCCTGCCCTCCAGGGTGCGCGGGATGACCGCGAGGGGGACGAAGACGGCCGGCACCATGAAGTCCGGCAGGGTGCGGCGCAGGTGCGTGCGCAGTTCGGCCGCGTCCAGCGCCCCGGCGCGCGGCGTGGCGTACGCCACCAGCCGCACGCCTTCCACCGGATCGGCCACCACCACGGCGTCGCGCACCGACGGGTGGCCGCGAAGGGCTTCCTCCACCTCGCCGGGCTCCACGCGGAACCCGCGCACCATCACCTGCCGGCCGGCGCGGCCCAGGTACTCCAGCGTGCCGTCCGCGGCCCAGCGCGCGCGGTCGCCCGTGCGGAACATGCGGCTTCCCGCGGGCCCGAACGGGTCCGGGACGAAGCTCTCGGCCGTGCGCCCCGGCCGGCCCGGGTAGCCGCGCGCCAGCATCTCGCCGGCCAGGTACAACTCGCCGGCCGCGCCCTGCGGCACGGGCGCGAAGTGCGCGTCCAGCACGTACATGCGGACCCCGCTGGACGGACGCCCCAGGCGCATCCGCTCCGCCCCCTCCGGCACCGTCCAGCGGGCGGCGCAGCCGGCCTCGGCCGGCGCGTACACGTTCTCGACGCGCTCCAATCCCGCCGCGTGCAGCTCCCGCGCGAGCGCCACCGGCAGCGGCTCGCCGCCGAGCGCGAGCGTGCGCAGCGTCGCGGGGATCTTGCCGGCGCGCAGGAGCGCGGCGGCCTTCGCGGGCGTCAGCGTGGCGCTCGCGATCCCTTCCGGCAGCTCCGCGGCGCTATCGACCAGGTGGAGCGTCCCGCCCCGGCAGAGCGTGCCCAGGATCTCGGCGGCGCCGGCGTAGGAGGAGATGGAGGCGGCGCCCAGCACGGATTCCGGCTCGCGCTCCGGGTACAGCAGGGCCGCCAGGGCGCGGTGCTCGATCTGCACCCCGCGCGACGAGCCCGCCGTGTGGACCACCAGCGCCGCGTTCTCCGGCAGCGCCGCGGGGCCGCACAGCGTCGTCGCTCCAGCCCAATCCGCATCCACCGCGACCACGTTGGCGCCCGCGGGAAGGCGCGCCGACACGCGCGACTGCGTCAGCACGACGGCCGCGTCCGCGAT
The DNA here is from genome assembly GCA_902805735.1 of uncultured Gemmatimonadota bacterium. Lineage (GTDB taxonomy): Bacteria > Gemmatimonadota > Gemmatimonadetes > Longimicrobiales > Longimicrobiaceae > Longimicrobium. Next base: position 30,289 of record CADCTW010000051.1, read on the forward strand.
CATCTCCGCGACCCGTGCATCCGGGTACGCCGGGTCCACGGGGACGCAGACCCCGCCCGCCTTGAGCACGGCCAGCAGCGCCGCGACCATCTCCGGCGTGCGCTGCATGCACACGGCGACGCGCATTTCGGGACGCACCCCCATCCCGCGCAGCCCGGCCGCGAGCGTCTCCGCACGAGCGTCCAGCTCGGCGTAGGTGGTGGGCTGGCCGGCGCAGACGACCGCCGTGACCGCTGGGGCGCGCGCCACCTGCCGCTCGAACAGGTGGTGGATGGTGGAGGGCTCGTGCTCCGCCGCGGGCCCGGTTCCGAGCAGAAGGAGCCGCCGCATCTCCTCTTCATCCACCAATCCGTCCGCATCCCAGCGCTCCTCCGGACGCTCGGCGAGGGCGGTGCAGGCGCGGGCGTACCAGTCGCCCAGCGCGCGGGCCTGCGCTTCGCCCAGGCGGGACGAGACGTACTCCAGGCGCAGCCGCACGGCGCCGGTGGCGGGATCCACGGTGGCGTTGGCCACCAGCGGCATCTCGGTCTGCTGGAAGAAGCGGTCGCCCACCGCGCGGACGCCGCCCAGCGCGTCGTAGACGTGGAAGTGCGTGAAGCTGAAGGCCGCCTCGAACAGCGTGCGCCCGCCCGCGCCGCGGACGATCTCGGCCAGCGGAAAGCGGCGGTGGGGGAGGAACGCCGCTTCCGCGGCCCAGGCGCGGCGCACCAGCTCCAGCCAGGTGGCGCCCGCCGTGTCCACGCGCAGCGGCACGGTGTTGAGGAAGAGGCCCAGCACCCGCTCGCCATCCTCCGCCTCGGGCCGGCCGCTGGTCACGTACCCCGTCACCACCTCGCCCTGGCCGCCCAGCAGCGCCAGCACGCGCAGGTGCGCGGCGAGCAGCACCGTCTTCAGCGGCACCCCCGCGGCTTCGGCCACGCGTCGCAACCCCGCGCCCGTCGCTTCCGGGAGGTGCACCCACAGCGCGCGGGACTCTTCTTCGCCCGGCGCGTCGTCGCCCGCGCGCGGCGGGAGGGCCGTGGCGGGAGCGCCATCCACCACCTCGCGCCAGAAGGCACGCGACTCGGCGCAGGCGATGGCGTCCCGCTCCAGCGCCACAAAGTCGCGGAAGCGCGGGGCCGGGGCGGCGCCGGCGGGATCGGGGAGCCCGTCGCCGACGGCCAGGTAGGTCCCCACCAGCTCCGTCATCAGCGAGGCCACGCTCCACCCGTCCAGGATGGCGTGGTGCTCGGCCAGGACCAGCCGGAACGCGTCGTCCGTGACACGGTGCGCGAGGAAGCGCAGCAGCGGCGCGCGCGTCCAGTCGAAGCCGCGCCCACGCTCGCGATCGAACCAGGCATCCTGTTCGTCCGCCGGGAGATGGCGCAGGTCCGCGACCTCCAGCGGAAGCTCCACTTCGCGGTGCACGCGCTGGATGGGGGGGCTCGCTGCCAGGTCGAACGACGAGCGCAGCACGGGGTGGCGCGCGGCCAGGCGGCGCAGGGCCTCGCGCAGCGCCGCCTCGTCGAAGCGCGTGTGGACGCGGTAGCCGTTGAGGTTGAGGTAGACCAGCGAGGCGGGGTCGCGCTCGGTGTGGTACAGCATGGCGAGCTGCACGCGGCTGGCGGGGTACGCGTCCTCCACGTCTTCCGGCAGCCCGCGGCGCGCCTCCCCGTCCAGGAGCGCGAACGGCACCGCCTGCGCGTCCGGCGCATCGGCCGTCCCGGCGCGGGCCGCAAGCTCGCGCACCGTCTGCTGCCGGAAGAGCTGCGGGACGGTGATGGCCAGGCCCCGGCGGCGCGCCGCCGCCACCATGCGCACCGCGCGGATGGAGTCGCCGCCCAGGGCGAAGTAGTTGTCGTCGATCCCCACCCGCTCCACGCCGAGCACCTCGCGCCACGCGGCGGCCAGCTCCGCCTCCGCGTGCGTGCGCGGGGCGGCGTAGGCCTCCGCGGCGGCGCGGCCCTCTTCGGGGGCGGGTAGGGCGCGGCGGTCCAGCTTGCCATTGCCCGTGAGCGGGAGCACGTCCAGGCTCACGAAGGCCGCGGGGACCATGTAGTCGGGGAGCGCGGCGGCCACGTGGGCGCGCAGCTCCGCGGCCGAGGGCGCGGCCGGCGCCACCACGTACGCCACCAGCCGCCGCTCGCCGGGTCCGTCTTCGCGCGCGATCACGGCCACGTCGCTGACGGCGGGGTGCGCGGCCAGCACGGCCTCGATCTCCCCCGTCTCGATGCGGAAGCCGCGCACCTTCACCTGCTGGTCCGCGCGTCCCAGGTACTCCAGCTCGCCGTCCGGGCGGCGCCGGGCCAGGTCGCCCGAGCGATAGAGGCGCGCGCCCTCCGTGAAGGGGTCGCGCACGAAGCGCTCGGCCGTCAGCTCCGGGCGGTTGAGGTACCCGCGCGCCACCCCCGCGCCGCCCACGAACAGCTCGCCGGGGACGCCGGCGGGCACCGGCTCCAGGTGCTCGTCCAGCAGGAAGAGCGACAGGTCGGGGATGGGGACGCCGACGGGGCTGCCGGAGCGCTCCAGGTCCGCACGGGTCACGGGGCGGAAGGTGACGTGCACCGTCGTCTCGGTGATCCCGTACATGTTGACCAGCCGCGGCCGCTCGTCGCCGTGCCGCTCGATCCAGGGGCGCAGCGAGTGCGGGTCCAGCGCCTCGCCCCCGAACACCACGTGGCGCAGGCGGAGCGCGGATGGATGGACACCGGACGCCAGGTCCGCCTGCACGAGCTGGCGGAACGCGCTCGGCGTCTGGCTCAGCACCGTCACCCCTTCGTCCACCAGCAGGCGGTGGAAGTCCTCCGGCGAACGGGTGGTGTAGAAGGGCACCACCACCAGCCGCCCTCCGTACAGCAGCGCGCCCCAGATCTCCCACACCGAGAAGTCGAAGGCGCAGGAGTGGAAGAGCGTCCACACGTCGTCGGCGCCGAAGCCGAACCACTCGCCGGTGGCATCGAAGAGGCGCACCACGTTGGCGTGCGTGACCTGCACCCCCTTGGGCTTGCCCGTGGAGCCGGAGGTGTAGATGACGTACGCCAGCGAATCGGGGCCGCCCTCCGCGTCCGGATTGGCGCCGGACTCCGCGGCGATCGCGTCCGCGTCGGTGTCGATGCACAGCGCCGTGCCTCCCATTGCCGGGAGGCGGGTGACGAGGCCGCTCGTGGTCACCAGCACGGGCGCGCCCGCGTCTTCCAGCACCCAGGCGATGCGCTCGGCCGGGTAGTTCGGGTCCAGGGGAACGTAGCCGCCGCCGGCCTTGAGCACGGCCAGGATGGCGACGACCAGCTCGGCCGAGCGCTCCAGCGCGATCCCCACCCGCGTCTCCGCGCCCACCCCCAGCGCGCGCAGCCGGTGCGCCAGCCGGTTGGCCCGCGCGTTCAGCTCCGCGTACGTCAGCGTGGTGCCCTCGCAGGTCAGCGCGGGGTCGTGCGGACGCTCCGCCGCGCGCGCCTCGAAGCGCGTGTGCACCCGCTCCGCCACCGGGAAGGCGCGCGTGGCGCGGCCCGCGTCCAGCAGCGCCACGCGCTCGTCGGCGCGCACCAGCGGGAGGCGCGAGATGGGCGTCTTCGGCGCGCGGATCATCGCCGCCAGCAGCGTCTCGAAGTGGCCGATCATCCGCCGCACGGTGTCGGTGCGGAACAGGTCCGTGTTGTACTCCCACACCATCACCGTCTCGTCCTCGCGCCCGGCGAAGCCCTGCTCGCCGCGGGGGATCACGATGACCTGCAGGTCGTACTTGGCCGAGCCGTTGTTCTGCGCCTCCTCCATCTCCATCCGCACGCCGCCGAGGTCCATGTCGGCCATGTGCGAGTCGTGGAAGCTGAACGACGTCTGGTAGACGGGGAGCGCGCCGGAGCTGCGCTCGGGGGAGATGCGGCGCACCACCTGGTCGAAGGGGACGTCCTGGTGCTCGTAGGCGCGCAGCGTGACGTCGCGCACGCGCCCCAGCAGCTCCAGCACGTCCGGGTCGCCCTCCAGGTCGGCGCGGAAGGCGACGGTGTTGACCACCATCCCGATCACTTCCTCCAGCGCCACGTTGCCCCGGTTCCCCAGCCCGCTCCCCACGCAGAAGTCCCGCTGGCCGCTGTAGCGGCCGAGCAGCACCTGGAACGCCGCCAGCAGGGTGACGAAGGGGGTGACGCCGTGCTCGCGGCTGAACGCGCGCGCCTCTGCGGCCAGCGCGGGGGAGAGCTGCACGCGCTCCGCCCCGCCGCGGAAGCGCATCACGGCGGGCCGCGGGAAGTCGGTGGGAAGCGCCAGCGGCGGCACCCCGGCGAGCGCCCCCTCCCAGTAGCGGAGCTTGGCCTCGGCCGCCTCGCTCTCCATCCACTTGCGCTGCCACACCGCGAAGTCCGCGAACTGCACCCCCGGCTCCGGCAGGGGCGACTCGCGCCCCTCGGCGTACGCTCGGTACAGGTCGCGCAGCTCGCGCAAGAAAATCCCGGCGGACCAGCCGTCGTGGACGAAGTGGTGCTCCACGATCACCAGCGCGTGCTCGTCCGGCGCGAGCCGCGCCAGGCTCCACGTCACCAGGGGGAGCGCGGAGGTATCGAACGGCCTCACGAACTCGGCCTGCACGAAGGCGGCGAGATCGTCCGCGGCGACGTCGTGCACCGGGAGCTCCACGCGCCAGGGAGCGTGAATGCGCTGCACGGGGACGCCGTCCTCCGCGGGGAAGCTGGTGCGGAAGATCTCGTGACGGCGCACGATCTCGCTGAGCGCGCGCTCCAGCACCGGCACGTCCAGCGCGCCGCGGAAGCGGAGCACGGCCTGCGCGCGGTACGCCATCAGCCCCGGCGCGAAATGCTCAAAGAACCAGGTGGCCTCCTGGGAGAACGAGAGCGGGATGGGCCGGTCGCGCGGAACGGGCACCAGCGGCACCGGGTCGTCCTGGGCCGCCGAGCCGTCCACGAGCGCCGCGATCTCTTCGATGGTCCCCGAGCGCAGGAAGACGTGCGGCTTCACGCGCACTCCGAACCCGTCCGCGATGCGCGCCAGCACGCGGGCCGCGCGCAGCGAGTGCCCGCCCAGCGCCACGAACGCCTGGTCCGCGGGCACCGCGTCCACCCCCAGCACCTCGCACCAGATCCGCGCGAGCGCACGCTCCGTCTCCGTGCGCGGCGCCCGGCCGGACGCCTGCGTGGCGCCGTGTTCGGGGTGCGGGAGGCGCGCGCGGTCCAACTTGCCGCTGGGGGAGAGCGGCATCTCCGCAAGGCGCACGAAGCGCGAGGGAACCATGAAGCCCGGGAGGCGCTCCGCCATCCAGCCGCGCAGCTCCTCGTCCGCCACGTCCGCGCGGGCCGGGACGAAGTAGGCGCACAGGGTGCGCAGCCCATCCGCCGCCTCGTAGGCGATAGCGACCGCGGCCTGGACCGCCGGGGACGCCGCGAGCGCGCTCTCCACCTCCCCGAGCTCCACGCGATGGCCGCGCACCTTCACCTGGTGGTCCATGCGGCCGGCGTACTCCAGGCGCCCGTCCGCCAGCGCGCGCACCAGGTCGCCCGTGCGGTAGAGGCGCGCGCCCGGATCGCCGAATGGATCGGGGACGAAGCGCTCGGCCGTCGTCCCGGCCCGGCCGTGGTAGCCGCGCGCCACGCCGTCGCCGCCCACGCACAGCTCGCCCACCGTTCCCGGCGCCACCGGCCGCAGGTCGTCTGAGACCACGTACGCCCGCGCTCCGGGGATGGCGCGGCCGATGGTGACCGGCTCCCCCGCGGCGCACTCGCCGAGCGTGGCGCAGACGGTGGCCTCGGTGGGGCCGTAGGCGTTGAAGAAGCGCCGTCCCCCGCCCCACCGCTCCACCAGCGCGGGCGCGCACGCCTCGCCCGCCACCACCAGAGTGCGCAGCGCCGGCAGCTCGGCGGGCGGCAGCATCGCCAGGATGGAGGGAGGGAGGGTCGCGTGGGTGATCGCCTGGTCGCGCAGCAGCTCCAGGAGCGCGGCGCCGGGGAGGAGCTGGTCGCGGGGGGCCATCACCAGCGCCGCGCCGGCAAAGAGCGCCGTGGCCATCTCCGCCACCGCCGCGTCGAAGCTGAGCGGCGCGAACTGGAGGATGCGGGAAGTCTCGTCGATCCCGAACGCGGCGTTCTGCGCCAGCGCGAGCCGCCCGATCCCGCGGTGCGTAACCATCACGCCCTTGGGCGTCCCGGTGGAGCCGGAGGTGTAGATGACGTACACCAGGTGGTCGCGCTCCACCGCGACGTCCGGCGCTTCCGCCGGCTGCGCCGCGATCTCGCTCCACGTCGCCTCGGGCACCAGCAGGCGCCAGGGGCCGCGCGGGAGGTCCTCCGCCAGCTCCGGGCTCGTCACCAGCAGCGCCGCCGCCGAGTCGGCGAGCATGTAAGCCAGCCGCTCGCGCGGGTACGCCGGGTCCAGCGGGACAAAGGCGCCGCCGGCCCTGAGCACGGCCAGGATTGCGACCACCGCCTCGGGCCCGCGCTCCAGCGACACGGCCACGCGCACCTCCGGCCCCACGCCGCGCTCGCGCAGTGCGTGCGCGAGCTGGCTGGACCGCCGGTCCAGCTCCGCGTAGGTCACCCGCCGCTCGCCGAACACCAGCGCCACGGACTCGGGGGCAATCCGCGCCCGCTGGCTCACGCGGTCCGCCAGCAGCTCCGCGACGTGCGGGCGCTCGGCGGTCCCGTGAACCTCCATGTCGGCTTCGCTCACGCGCAGCGAGCGCGCGGTGTCGTGCGTGGATAACATGGCGATAAGGAAGACGGAGGAGTCCCGGCTGCGCGAAGACGGCGACACACGGTTCGGCGGGTGCCGAAAGCGTGACACGGGCGGTGTGGTCCAGCAGGTAACGCGGTCCGGCAGGCGGTGCGGTCAACCAGGTGGCGCGGTCGAGCAGGTAGTGCGGTCGAGCAGGTAGTGCGGTTGAGCAGGTAGTGCGGTCGAGCAGGTGGTGCGGTCGAGCAGGTGGTGCGGCCGAGCGGTAGATCACGTAGAGCGGTGGTGCGGAGCCGCCGGGCGTGGGGACGCCCGCCGAAGCGGGCTCGCATCGATCAGAGTCCAGATGCCCGGTTCAGCGGGCGTGCCGTGGCTCCAGCGGGAGGATTCAACCCTTCGCGTACGGCCCGTCGGTGCGACCGGCATCCGGCGCGGGCGGCGGGCTGGCGATCCATGAACCGACCCACCTGCCGCCACACTCAGCGGACCAAGTCTGCGCTCCGTACAAGCCACCGAAACGCACGAAAAACTCGGATTACGGCAGCCATACCTGCCCGAGAGGGACGCGAGCGCAACCCAAGGGCTGATTTGCAAAACGGTGGCTGGTTCGGCCCGGCGGATTGTGGAAACTATAACCTGTGTCGGCAACTGTCTGCAAGGGGGTGAGGAAGGCGTGTCAACGATGAACCGCCGGCGCGGGCGGGAAGCGGGGTGATCCACGAATCTCGCGACATATGTTTAGCCAGGCACGTGCCCTCCTGACAACATTCATGCGGTCCGCGCCACGCGCTACGAACCCCGGAAATGATGCGGGAGGGTGAACCCGGCCCGCGCTAGTTGCGTCGGGTAATACGTATGTTTACGCGGAACACCATCCCCTTGACGGGTTGCTGAGGCGCCGCTATTCTCTGGCCGCTTTCCTCCCATATCGACGGCTTCAAGACAGTTCTTCTCGAAAGCGGCTGTGCCCTTCAGCCCCCGGCCGCGACGGCTCTCCACCGATCTTATCAGACGAAAAACCCAGAGCCACAAGGTGCGCCGGCCCGCCGGTGTACCCGCACCCATGCGCCGCAAGCGCGACGAGGAGACCGCACCCCCCGGCACGTCCGCTCCCCGCGTCCCGCCGGGTCCCCGCCCGCGTGCGCCGCGCCTCGCCTACTCCACAGGAGCAACACCGATGGACACGATCGAACGCGATGCCGTAGCGGTGCCGACCATCTACAGCCCGCTGCAGCTCCATGGCATCGACCACGTGGAGCTCTACGTGGGCAACGCCTACCAGGCCGCGCACTTCTACCGCAGCATGTTCGGCTTCCGGCCCATCGCCCGCGCGGGGCTGGAGACCGGGATGCGCGACCGCATGTCGGTGGTGATGGAGCAGGGCGACATCCGCCTGGTGCTCACCAGCGGGCTGCATCCCGAGTCGCCCATCACCCGCCACGCGGCCCTCCACGGCGACGCGGTCAAGGACGTGGCCTTCACGGTGGAGAACGTGGAGCTCGCCTTCGAGTCGGCCGTGCGCCGCGGCGCCAAGCCGGTGGCCGAGCCCGTGGTGCGCGAGGACGAGCACGGACGCCTGGTGCGCGCCACCATCGGGGCGCCGGGCGAGACCGTGCACTCCCTGGTGGAGCGCCGCGACTACACGGGCGCGTTCTTCCCCGGCTACGAAGCGATCGTGGACGCGCCCCGGGTGCGCCCGGTGGGGCTGACGGAAGTGGACCACGTGGCGGTGAGCATGGAGCAGGGCCAGCTGGACGGCTGGGTGGAGTTCTACAAGGAGGTGCTCGGGTTCCACCAGTCGCACCAGGAGATGGTGTGGACCCGGACCAGCGCCATGAACTCCAAGGTGATGGAGGACGCGTCCGGCAAGATCAAGTTCCCCTGCGTGGAGCCGGCCGAGAGCGGGAGCAAGTCGCAGGTGCAGGAGTACCTGGACTTCAACCATGGCGCCGGCGCGCAGCACGTGGCCTTTCTGTGCCGGGACATCTGCGCCACCGTGGGCGCCATCCGCGAGAACGGCGTGCGCTTCCTGCGCGTCCCCTCCACCTACTACGAGGCGCTGGAGGCGCGCGTGGGCGCCCTGGCCCCGGAGAAGCTGGCCGCGTACGAGGCGCTGGGCGTGCTGCTGGACCGCGACGACGAAGGGCTGCTCATGCAGATCTTCAGCGAGCCCGTGGGCGGCCGCCCCACCATGTTCGTGGAGCTGATCGAGCGGCAGGGCGCGCTGGGCTTCGGCTCGGGCAACATCAAGGCGCTGTTCGAGGCGGTGGAGCGCGAGCAGGAACGCCGCGGCAACATCTGAACGGCAACCTCGCGCGGAGGCACGGACACGACGGCTTCTCCGTGCCTCCGCGTGAACCCTCTCTTGAGCAGCACGGATGACGCAAACACTGTCGCTGGCGCGGTGGGCGCGCGCGTCGGGCACTTCGGCGCTGCAGACCATGCTCTCGGTGGGCACCCGCCCGGGGACGATCTCGTTCGCCCTCGGGCTTCCGGCGCCGGAGCTCTTCCCCACCGCCGACCTGGCCCGCGCGGCCGCCGCGGTGTTCGAAGACGATCCCCGCGCGCTGCAGTACGCGCCGCCCAGCGCGCCGCTGCAGGCGCACGTGGCCGCGCTGATGCGCTCGCGCGGGGTCACTTGCGCGCCGGAGCAGGTGTTCATCACCGCGGGGGCGCAGCAGGGGATCGCGCTGCTCGCCCGGCTGCTGCTGGAGCCCGGCGGCGAGGTGCTCACCGAACAGCTCTGCTACACGGGGTTCCGGCAGGCGGTGGAGCCGTTCTCCCCCAGGTTCATCACCGTGCCCAGCGACCTGGACACCGGGATGGACGTGGACGCGGTGGAGGCGGCGCTGAAGGGCGGCGCGCGGCCGGCGTTCATCTACACGGTTCCCAACGGGCACAACCCGCTGGGCGTCAGCCTTTCGGCCGAGAAGCGCGTGCGGCTGGTGGAGCTGGCGCGCGGCTACGGCGTGCCCATCGTGGAAGATGATCCGTACGGCTTCCTCTCGTACGACGGCCCCCCCGCCCCGCCGCTGCGCGCGCTGGACGACGAGTGGGTGTTCCACGCGGGCTCCTTTTCCAAGATCCTGGCCCCGGGCCTCCGCCTGGGCTGGCTGGTGGTGCCGGAGAAGCTGGTGCCGCTGCTGGCGGTCGCCAAGGAGGCCAGCGACATCAACACCGCCACCTTTTCGCAGCGCACCGCCGCGCGCTACCTGGACGGCGGCCACCTCCCCGCCCACCTGGCGACGCTGCACCGCGAGTACGCGGGGCGCCGCGACACCATGCTCGGCGCGCTGGAGGCGCACTTCCCCGCCGGCGCCCGCTGGCGGCGTCCCCCCAGCGGCCTCTTCATCTGGGTGGAGCTGCGCAGGGGGACGGACGCGGAAGAGGTGCTGCGGGTGGCCATGGAGCGCGAGCGGGTGGTCTTCGTGCCCGGCAACGCCTTCGCGGCGGATGGAAGCCGCGCCGCGTCCGACTGCCTGCGCCTCAACTTCTCGCACAGCACGCCCGGAGTGATCGAGGAAGGCATCGCGCGCCTGGCCCGTGCGCTGGAGGCCGCCCGGCCGCGCGCCCCCCGCATGTCCGGGCTGGCCGAGGCGAAGCCGGTGCACATGCGCTGGGCGCGGGCCAACGGCGACTACCTGGAGTTCGTGGCGGGCCACCCGGAGTACCAGACGCGCGACGGCTTCCCCACCCTCCGCCAGGAGGACTGGATGCGGAAGTACCGGATCCAGCCCTGGCCCCTCTTCGCGGACGCGGAGCGGCGACGGGAGCTGGAAGGGGTGGCGCTGGGGGTGGACGGGGTGATGAGGGGCGCCATCGAGCGCTTCCTGCTGGGGAGCAGGCCGGCCGAGGTGGCCGCCTTCTACGCCGCGGACAACGCGCACCCCGGCGCCGACTGGGAAACCTTTGCGCCGGACGAGTACCTGGTGGAGATGCTGCTGGAGGAGCCCAACGGCATCCGCTCCGCGCCGTCGCGCGCCGACTACATCGAGGACCGCGGCGGCCTCAAGCTGCTGGAGTACAACGCGGGCGGGTTCCTGGGCGGCATCCAGGCGGACGTGGTGGGCGAGCGCTGCGCGGCGGCCGGGCCCAACGCGCGCTTCCTGGCCGAGCGGGGGCTCACCGCCACCCCGCCGGGCACGCTGCGCGCCATGTTCCGCCACGTGGTGGAAGACACGGCCCGCATGGGTGCCTGGGAGGGGGGCGAGCTGAACGTGGCGATGATGGTGCACCCGCACGCGCCGGAGCAGGTCGCCGCGCACTCGCCCGAGCTGTACGCCCGCGAGTACCGGAGCGCGCTGGACGAGGGCGGGATCGCCTCGCCCGGGCGCGTGCTGATCTGCGGGCCGGGGGACCTGGTGGAGGAGGGCGGCGGGCTGACGGTGCACGGCCACCGCGTGCACGCGCTGATGGAGCACCACGACGGCACGGGCGACGCGCGGGTCGCGTTCCGCTGCTTCAAGCGGGGGCGCCTCAACCTGTTCACCGGCCCCGTGGGGCTGCTGATGTGTGACAAGCGCAACCTTGCGCTCGTCTCCGCGAACGGGGACTCCGCCGACTTCACCGCGGCCGAGCGCGAGATCATCCGCCGCCACGTCCCCTGGACGCGCCGCGTGCTCCCCGGCGCCACCACCTTTCGCGGCCGCCCCTTCCGCCTCCCGGAGGATCTCCCGGCCTGGCGCGGGGAGCTGGTGCTGAAGAAGGGCTCCTCCGCCAGCGGCCGCCACGTGCACGTGGGCCGGTTCCGCACCCCCGACGAGTGGAACCGGGCGATCGCGCGCGCCCTGGTGGAGCGCGACTGGGTGGTGCAGGAGTACCTGGAGACGGTGCCCTACTGCTTCCACGACGCGGCCGGCGGCCCCGGGCGCCACGACCTGGTGTGGGGCCTCTTCGTCTTCGGCCGCCACTACGGCGGCGCCTTCCTGCGCATGCAGGCCACCTCCGCCGGCACGGGCAGGGTCAACACCGGCCAGGGCGCCGAAGTCGGCGTCCTCCTGGACCTCGCCGAGGTCTGAACCCGGCCCGGTTCGCCGCCGCCACGCCGGGCGTTGAAACGCCCCGCCGGGGGCTGAAGCCCCCGGCTGCAACTACGGGAAGCCCGCTGAAGCGGGCTCGGTCGCCGGACCCATGCGAGCCCGCTTCAGCGGGCTTCCCGTGGCTCCAGCGGGGGATTCATCCCCACGCGGCGGCACCGGCGCTCGACCCTTTCTCCCGGAAGCTCTTCTCTGTGCCCTCTGTGTCTCTGTGTGAGTCCAGCGGTTCTTCACCCGTCCAACACGATGCCGTGACCGACACCCTCGCGACCACGCAGAGCTACCCCATCGCGCGCCTGCGCGAGTTCTCCGCCCGCGTCTTCGAGGCGCTGGGCGTGCCGGAGGACGACGCCGCGCTCGCCGCCGAGGTGCTGGCCAGCGCCGACCTGCGGGGCATCGACACGCACGGCGTGGCCAGGCTCCCGCAGTACGAGCAGATGCTGGTGCAGGGGCGCATCAACCCCCGCCCGCGGATCAGCGTCGTCCGCCAGTCGCCCTCCACGGCCACGGTGGACGGCGACAACGGCCTGGGGCTGGTGGTGGGCCCGCGCGCCAACCTGCTGGCCATGGAGAAGGCGGAGACGGTGGGCACCGGCTGGGTGGCCGTGCGCAACAGCAACCACTTCGGCGCGGGGGCGTACTACGCGCTCCAGGGGCTGCCGCGCGAGCTGATCGTGCAGGCCATGACCAACTCTCCGCCGCAGGTGGCTCCCCTCTGGGGCGCGGAGAAGATGCTGGGGACCAACCCCCTCGCCATCGCCTTCCCCGCCCTGGAAGAGCCCCCCGTGGTGATCGACTTCACCGCCAGCGCCCTCGCCTTCGGCACGGTGGAGGACGCGGCGCGCCGCGGCGAACGGATTCCCGAGGGGTGCGCGATCGACCGTGAGGGCCGCATGACCACCGATCCGCGCGCGATGCTGGACGGCGGGGCGCTCCTCCCGCTGGGCGGCGACCGGGAGCGGGGCGGGCACAAGGGATACTGCCTGGCGGCCATGGTGGACCTCCTTTCCGCGGCCCTTCCCGGCGCCAACTGGGGGCCCTTCCCGCCCCCCTTCCCCGCCCACCTCCCCGCGCCGTCGCGCTCCGTTGGCATGGGGGTGGGCCACCTGTTCGGCGCCTTCCAGATCTCGGCCTTCATCGATCCGTTGGAGTTCCGCCGCCAGGTGGACGACTGGGTGCGCACCCTGCGCTCCACCCGCCCCGCCGCGGGCACCTCCGGCCCCCTGATCCCCGGCGACCCCGGCCACCGCGCCGAAGCCCACCGCCTCGTGCACGGCGTTCCCCTCATCGAGCCCGTGGCCGAGGCCCTCCGCTCGCTGTCGCTGAGAACGGGCGTCCCCTTCGACTGAACGGGCACTCACACGGAGACACGGAGGCACAGAGATGAAGTTCTCTGTGCCTCCGTGTCTCGGTGTGAGATCGCTGTTGCCGATCCGTGCCGGGCGCATTACCCATGCGTAGGCACACTCTGCAAGGAGGCGTCGTGGAGCTGATACCCGAGCCGATCTCCCGGACCCTACGCATCTTCGCGTTCGACCCCAGCCTGTCCGCGCAGTACGACACGGCGGGGATCGGCGAGATCACCATCGCCATCCCGTGGGAGAGCGACCTGCTGAAGGGGCCGGTGGGGGAGTACGTGGAGGTGGTCGACGTGGACCCGGCCAGCGGCGCCTTCTACAAGCCGGTGGACCTCAACGACCCGCGCCTGCTGGCCCAGGACGGCCTGGCGCCGTCGGAGAGCAACCCGCAGTTCCACCAGCAGATGGTCTACGCCGTCGCCATGACGACCATCAAGCACTTCGAGCAGGCGCTGGGGCGGGTGGCGCTCTGGTCGTCGCGGCTGGAGGAGGGGTTCCAGGAGCGGTTCGTACGCCGGCTGCGCATCTACCCGCACGCGCTGCGCGATCGCAACGCGTTCTACAGCCCGGAGAAGAAGGCGCTGCTGTTCGGCTACTTCCCGGTCAGCGTCAAGGACGCCAGCAACACCCCCGGGACGCTGGTGTTCACCTGCCTCTCGCACGACATCGTGGCCCACGAGACCACGCACGCGCTGCTGGACGGGGTGCACCCGCGCTTCGACGAGCCGGTGAACGCCGACGTGCTGGCCTTCCACGAGGCGTTCGCGGACATCGTGGCCCTCTTCCAGCACTTCTCCTACCCCGGCGTGCTGCGCGACCAGATCGCCCGCACGCGCGGCAACCTGGCGAGCGAAAACCTGCTGGGGCAGCTCGCCCAGCAGTTCGGCAAGGCGTCGGGCCGCGGCAGGGCGCTGAGGGACGCGCTGGGGTGGACCAACCCCGAGACCGAGCGGTGGGAGCCCCACCGGCCGGACGTGCGCGCGCTGGACCGCACGGGCGAGCCGCACGCGCGCGGCGCCATCCTGGTGGCGGCGGTGTTCGGCGCCTTCCTCAAGGTGTACAGCGCGCGCACGGCGGACCTGTACCGCATCGCCAGCGAGGGTACGGGCGTGCTGCGCGAGGGCGACATCCACCCGGACCTGGCCAACCGCCTGGCCGCCGAGGCGGCCCGCGCGGCGCAGCAGATGCTGCAGATGTGCATCCGCGCCATCGACTACTGCCCGCCGGTGGGGATCACTTTCGGCGACTACCTGCGCGCGCTGGTCACGGCCGACACCGACTTCAATCCCGAAGACGCGGGGGGATTCCGGCTGGCGCTGGTGGAAAGCTTCCGCCACTGGGGGATCCACCCGGAGGGGATGCGCAGCATGTCGCTGGAAGGGCTGCTCTGGCCCACCGGCGACGCGGCGCGAGAGGAGGCCGGGGTGGCGGGGGACGACGGCGACGTCCGCTCCCTGCTCACCGAGGCGCAGTCCGCCGACCCCGAGCCGGGGAGCAGGCAGCGCCGGCCCAAACGCGCCTCCAGCGTGGGGCAGCGGCTGCGCGGGTGGGACCTGGATACCGACCGCTACGAGACGTGGGAGGGGGTGGAGCAGAACTCCAAGGTGCTGTGGGCCTGGCTCCACGGGAAGGGGCGCAGGCTGGCGCCGGCCTTCGGGCTGGTGCTGGCGGAGCACGATCCGCCCCCCACCGTGTTCCGGTCCGGCCCCGAGGCGAGCCGGGTGGCGGTCGAGGTGCACTCGGTGCGCACGGCCGTGCGCCGCACCCCGCGCGGCTCGCCCACCACGGACCTGGTGGTGGAGCTCACCCAGCGCCGCCGCGGCTACTTCAGCGCCGCAAAGCAGGAGGCGATGGACAAGCTGCCCCCCGGCGCGGCGATGGAGAAGGAGGACTTCGTGTACCGCGCCGGGTGTACCATCATCATCAACCGCACCACCATGGAGGTGCGGCGGGTGATCCGCACCCCCGGCACCATCGTGGACGACCGCGAGCTGAAGCGCCTCCGCCAGTTCCTGCTGGGCGGGATGGAGCCGCCCAACGCGTTCGTTCCCGCCCGCGCGGCGATGGACAATCCCGAGCCGTTCGCCCTCCTCCACGGCGGCGAGGAGTACTGACCATGAGCGAGACCGAGACCGTCGGCGCGCGCCTGCAGCCCCCGGCCGGAGGCGCCACCGTGCGCATGTACCGCACGGGCCACGGCGACTGCTTCCTGCTGGCCTTCCCGGGCGAGACCGGGCCGGTGTACGTGCTGATCGACTGCGGCTACAAGCCGGGGTCGCCCCGGTTCATCGACACCTCCGCCCGCGAGATCACGGCCAGCATCCGCCAGGCCACGGGCGGGCACATCCACGTGGCCGTGATCACGCACGAGCACCAGGACCACGTCAACGGCATCACCGACGAGAACTTCGCGGGGATCACCATCGGCGAGACGTGGCTGGCGTGGACCGAGGACCGCAACGACCCCATCGCCAACCGGCTGCGCACGCAGTTCGACGACCAGCTCCTGGGGCTGCTCGCCGCCCGCGAGCGCCTGGCCGCCGACGAGGTGAGGGCCGGCAACATCGACCGCTACCTCGCCGCCGAGATCGGCGGCGGCGACGACGACTTCGCGGACGACGGGGGTTTCGCGGGGCTGCTGGCGGCCGCGAAGAGCGACCCCGCCCAGTCCAGGAACAAGCAGTCGATGAAGCTGCTCAGGGAACGGGCGGAGAACGGGGTGAAGTTCATCCGCCCCCACGAGGAGATCATGGCGCTTCCGGGGGCGCCGGACGTGCGCGTGTTCGCGCTGGGCCCCCCGCGCGACGAGGAGCGGCTGGAAGACCTGGATCCCGTGGGCGACGAGGAGTTCCACGGGCTGGCGCTCTCCTCGTCATCGGCCGGCAACTACTTCGCGGCGGCGGTGTGCGGGGAGGATGCGCACGGGGTGCCGCCGTTCGCGGGGCGCTACGCGGTGCCGCTGGCCTCGGCGGCGGAGCACGCCGGCTTCGGCGAGCACTTCAGGCTGCACTACGGGGTGGAAGGCGATGCCGACGGGTTCGACCCGGCCACCGGGCGGCGCGGCGACAAGGAGGCGGCGGACAACGCGGCGTGGCGGCGCATCGACCACGAGTGGCTCTACTCCGCCGAACGGCTGGCGCTGCACATGAGCAGCCAGACCAACAACGCCAGCCTGGTGCTCGCCTTCGAGCTGGGGAAGGGCGGCAAGGTGCTGCTGTTCGCGGCCGATGCGCAGCGCGGCAACTGGGTGTCGTGGGGGAGCAAGGAGTGGAAGGACGGTGCCGGCACGGTCTCGGCGCGGGAGCTGCTCGCGCGCACGGTGCTCTACAAAGTCGGGCACCACGGCAGCCACAACGCCACCCTCAACGGCGTCCCCGCCAGCGAGCACCCCTCCCTCGGCTGGATGGGGCACGGCGAGCACGGCCGCGAGTTCACGGCCATGATCACCGCCGTGCGCGCCTGGGCCGAGACGCAGAACGGCTGGGACCATCCCCTCAAGGCCATCAAGGACGCGCTGCTCAAGAAAGCCTCCGGCCGCGTCTTCCAGACCGACACCCCGGTCCCCGCGGACCCGCCCGCGGGCGCCTCGGCGGCGGAGTGGAAGCGCTTCCGGGAGCGGGTGCGGGAGGACCGGCTGTACTTCGACTACGACATCGACGGATGAACGGCGGGGTCACACAGAGGCACAGAGGCACGGAGATGACTTCGTCTCCGTGCCTCTGTATCTCAGTGCGAGACGACGGCGGCGCGCAGGGCGGAGGCCGCTTCCGTGTGGCCGCTCTCCTCGGCCATCTGCGCCGGGACGCGGCCGTCGTCGCTGCGGGCGGCGGGGTCGGCGCCGTGGCGGAGCAGGAACTCCACCAGGCGCGCCTCGCCGTGGGCCGCGGCCTGGTGCAGGGGGGTCCACCCCCCCTCCTGGGCCACGTTCAGCTCCGCCCCGGCCTCCACCAGCGCGGTCACCATCTCCAGCCCGCGCGCCTCGTCGCGGAAGGCAGCGGCGCTGTGGATGGGGCGCACCTTCATGGAGTTCTGCGCCGTCACGTTCACCTCGGCCCCGCGCTCCAGCAGCAGCCGCATGACCGCGGTCTGGCCGAAGAAGACGGAGAGGTGGAGCGCCGTGAAGCCGTCCGGCGAGAAGGCGCGCGCACCCTCGGGATCGGCCGCCAGCGCCGCCTCCACCTTGCCGGCGTCGCCCACCACCGCCGCCTCGAACAGGGTGAGCGGGGCGCCCTCGTCCGCCAGCGCCCGGGCTACCGCCGCGTTGCCGCCGTACGCCGCCGCCAGCACGGCCGAGTGCCCCTGCGGGGTGCGGGCCGAGGCGAGCGACGGATCGGCCCGCACCAGCTTGCGGACGAGTGCCTCGTCTCCCGCGCCGACCGCCGCCCAGAAGTCGTCAATCGTGCTCATCCCGCTCTCCCCTCGTGCTGGAAGGTTGGCCGTCACTCGTACCGGAGCGCCTCGACCGGCTCCACGCGGGCGGCGCGCCGGGCGGGAAGATAGCTCGCAAGTGCCGCCACGAAAAGAAGCATCATGGACGCGCCCAGGTAGCTCACCCAGTCCAGCAGCCCCACGCCGAAGAGCAGGCTGGAGAGGATGCGCCCCGCCACCACCGCCCCCACCGCCCCCAGCGCCACCCCCACCAGCGAGAGGAACAGCCCCTTCCCCAGGAGGAGGCGGAGGATGTCGCCGTTGGCCGCGCCCAGCGCCATGCGGATGCCGATCTCGCGGGTGCGCTGCGCGGCCATGTACGACACCACGCCGTACAGCCCCACCATGGAGAGGACCAGCGCCAGCCCCGCGAACGACGCCAGGAGAACCGAGCGGAAGCGCGGCTGGGCCAGCGAGTCGCCCACCAGCGACTGCATGGTGCGGAACTCGGACATGGGCTGGTCCGGGTCCACTCCGTGGATGGCGCGGCGCACCGCGCCCGAGAGCGAGAGCGGATCCACCGACGTGTGCACCACCAGGTTGTACGTCAGCAGCGGCGTCTGCTCCACGGGAAAGTACGCCTCGCGGAAGGGCTCCGCGTCCAGCGACAGGTGGCGGATGTCGCCCACCACCCCCACCACCTCGGCCACCGTGGGAGTGGCCGCGAAGTCGAAGGTGAAGGAGCGGCCCACCGGGTCCACGCCGGGGAAGAAAGCCCTGGCCATGCTCTCGTTGATCACCACCACCCGCTTGCCGTCCGCCCGGTCCGTGGGCGCGAGCTGGCGCCCCCTCACCAGCGGAACGCCCAGGGTGCTGAGGAACCCCGGCGTCACCGAGCGGATGTCGATGACCAGCGAGTCGCCCCCCGGGGTCACGGCGGTGAACGGGGTGGGGTTGTCCTGCCGCGTCATGGGAAGCTCGGTGGTCACCCCGGCCGAACGGACGCCCGGGAGCTGCTCCACCGACTCCACCACGTCGCGCCAGAAGCCGGACCGCTTGGGGCCGTCGTTGTAGCGGATGGCGGGGATGGTCATGCGCGTGACCAGCAGGTCGTCGGTGCGGAAGCCGGGACGCACCGAGTTCAGTTCCGAGAGGCTGCGCACCAGGAGCCCCGCGCTCACCAGGAGCACCAGGGTAAGCGCCACCTGCCCCACCACCAGCACGCTCCGGAAGCGGCCGGAGCGGGTGGCGCCGCGCGCGCCGTCCTTGAGCCTCGCGCTCAGCTCCGCCCGCGAGGCGCGCAGCGCCGGCTGCAGGCCGAAGAGGAGCCCCGTGGCCAGCGAGGCCGCCAGGGCGAAGAGGAGGACGCCGCCGTCGATCCCCACCGTCTGGATCCGCGGGATGGACGGGGGGGCCAGCGACTTCACCATCTCGACCCCGGCCACGGCCAGCGCGCACCCCGCCAGCCCTCCCGCCAGCGCCAGCACCAGGCTCTCGGTGAGCAGCAGCCGCCAGATGCGCCCGCGCGAGGCGCCCAGCGCCATGTGCACGGCGAACTCGGAGCCCCGCGCCAGGGTGCGCGAGAGGACCAGGCTGGCCACGTTGACGCAGGCGATCAGCAGCACCGCCACCACGGCCGCGAAGAGGACGTAGAGCGCCAGCCGGTACGGCCCCAGCACCTGGTCGCGCAGGGGAGTCAGGTGGATCTTCCACCCCCGGTTGGCGGCCGGGTACTCGGCCTCCAGCCGCCGGGCGGCGGCGCTCATCTCGGTCTGCGCGCCGGCCAGCGTCACCCCCTCGCGCAGGCGCCCCACCATCTGCACCATGCGCACGCGGCGGAGGGTGGGGTAGTTGAGCTGCATGGGCGCCCACACCTCCGTCTTCCCGAACAGGGCGGCACCGTCGGGCGCGATCCCCACCACCGTCTGCGCGATCCCGTTCAGCATCACCGTGCGCCCCACCAGCGACGGGTCGGCGCCGAAGCGGTTCCGCCACAGGGTCTCGGCGAGCATCACCACCTTGGGCCCGCCCGGCGCCTCCTCCGCGCGGGTGAACTCCCGCCCCAGCACGGGCGTCAGCCCCAGCGCGGCCAGGAGCCCCGCCGAAGCCAGGCGCCCGTCCAGCATCTCGGGGCGGTCGCCGCCGGTCAGGTTGTAGGGGGGCGAAAAGGTGGTGGTGGCCGCCAGCACCTCCCACGAGGTGGAACGGTCGCGGTAGTCGTGGAAGTCCGGAGGCGAGCTCCCCTCGCCCTCGCCCTGCTCCCACGAGCCGCTCATCCACACCAGGCGGTCGGGCTCCGGAAAGGGGAGCGGGGCCAGCAGGGCGCCGCGGATCACGCTGAAGAGCGCCGTGGTGGCGCCGATCCCCAGCGCCAGCGTGAGCACGGCCACGGTGGTGAACCCCGGGCGGCGGAGGTAGCTGCGAATGGCGCGGCGGACATCCCAGAGGAAATCCATGGGCACTCTCGGGAAGGGGCGAAAGGGGCGCGGCCGGGCCGCGTTGCGCACTCCAGCGGGGCGCGCGTCCCCGCGGATCACGATCGGGAGTCACTCGCGGGGAGCGGCGGGGCGCCCCTCCGGGTTCACGCCGCGCCGCTCGCGCGGGAGCTGCTTGCCCGCGGACGTGGCGCAGCGGGAGCGTGCCGCGCGACCTGCCTCGCGATCCAGGTGGACGCGGGCGCGAACGACGGTGTCCCCGCGTATAGGAATCCATGTTCTCGGCTGCACAAACCGGGTTTACAGCAACCGCCACGGGATGCGGGGGAGCGGAAGACGGGCGCGCCGCCCGCGATTCCGCCGCCCGTCCGGATCGAGCCGGTGCCGGTCCCCCTCGTCACGTGGCATTGCGCCGCGACGAGGGAACCGGCGGTCCCGGCTCAGGCCGAGGCGCCCATGTACTTGTGGCGCAGCGACCAGCGGAAGAACCAGGTGGAGAAGGCCAGCGACACCAGCGCGTACGCCCCCGCCAGCCCCACCGTCTCCCAGGGGAGCCGCCCCACCAGCGCCTCGGCCGGCACCGTGATGGCCAGGGCGATGGGGACCACGAAGACGAGCGAGTAGCGCAGCCAGAGGGGGTACAGCCCCACCGGCCAGCGCCCGGCCTCGAACATGGAGTAGAAGACCAGCATCAGGTTCTCCAGCTTCCCCGAGTACAGCGCCAGCGTCCCCAGCACCACCCAGAACGAGTAGAGGACGGCGGCCCCGAAGGAGATGCTGAGCACGAACTGGAGCACCTCCTGCGGCCCCACCCGCGCCCCCAGCCGCACCAGCGCGGTGGCGATCAGCGCGGTGCCGATGAACAGCTCCACCACGTTGAACACCATGATCTTGCGGGTGCTGACCATGAACTGGTGCCCCACCGGCTTGACCAGGAGGAAGTCCAGGTTCCCCAGCCACACGTCGTGGATGAACTGCCGGATGCTGGGGGCCACCACCATGTTGACCACCCCGCTGACCAGGAACCAGAGCCCCAGCACCACCATCAGGTGGTTCCACTCCCACCCGCCGATGGAGGGGGTCTTGGAGAAGACCACGGACAGGACGGTGAGCCCCGTGGCCAGCGACACCGCCGACTCGAAGGCGTGGAGGGCGAAGTTGGCACGGTACTCGGCTTCGCCCAGGAAGCCGAGCCTGAAAAAGGTGCCGAGCAGTTGAACGCGTCTCATAGTCCCACCGCCGTGTAGCGCTTGAGGCCGTGGCTCCACACCAGGAGCCGGATCAGGGTCAACCCAACCACCCACCCCGCCTGCGCCATGAGCCCGGTCCAGATCTCGGGCGTGGTCAGCCGGCCCATCGCCAGGCGCACGGGGAAGTCGATCATCCAGCGGAACGGGAGGAACGCCGCCACGCTCTGGATGGCCTCGGGGAGGAGGGGGAGCGGCGCCATCTGCCCCGAGAAGAGGAGGAGCACGAAGAAGTAGACCACGTTGATGGCCTCCACCCGCTCCGTGTACAGCGCTCCCATCGCCGCCGTCCAGTCGCTGGTGAAGCGGAGCGCGTACGCCAGCAGCAGCGCGGGGATGAAGGCCAGCGCGGAGGTCCAGGTGGTCTGCACCGTGGGGTCGAAGGCGAGCGTCAGCCCCGCGGCGGTCAGGAGCATCACCGGGAAGGTGGCCGTCTTGAAGGTGATGTTCTCGCCCAGGTCGCGGTGGATCACGTGGTGCGGGCGGAGGAGGAGGTACGAGAGCTCCCCGTTCCGCACCCGCCCGTCCCACTCGAACATCAGCCAGCTCATGGTGAGGTGGTTGACCAGCATGGCCAGGATGAAGTAGCCCGCCAGGTCGGTGCTCGTGAAGCCGTTCAGCGTGCCCCCCAGCCCTCCCGCGGCGGTCTGCCACACCACCAGGAAGACCACCGGCTGCAGGATCATGGAGATCAGCCAGATGACCAGCTCGACCCGGTACGCCATGTAGCGGATGAGGGTGACCCGGAAGTGGCCCGCGTACAGCTCCCTCCAGCGGCTCAGCGTCATGGTGAGTATCCTCCGGGAGGGGTCAGGGCTGGACGTCGTCGCGGGTGTAGATGAAGCGGACCAGGTCGGCGGTGGGCGGGTCGGCGATGTCCAGGTTGCGCACCTCCAGATCGGCCAGGAGGCGCGAGACCACGGCCGGCGTGTCCGCCTTGGACACGCGCAGCTTGGCCCGCCCGCCGTCCTGCGACATCACGTCGCCGTACGGCTGGAAGTCCACCACGCCCGCGTCGCCCACCTGCACCTCGATGGTCTTGTAGGGGAGGAACTGCTCCACCAGCCCCTTCAGGCTCCCGTCGTAAACGAGCTTCCCGTCGTCGATGAAGATCACCCGCGAGCACAGCTCCTCCACGTCGCCCATGTAGTGCGAGGTGAGGAGGACGGTGGCGTCGTAGCGCCGGTTGTAGTCCGCGATGAAGCGGCGGAAGCGGTCCTGCGCCAGCACGTCCAGCCCGATGGTGGGCTCGTCCAGGAAGAGGACGCGGGGGCGATGAAGGAGCGCGCCCGTCAGCTCCAGCTTCATCCGCTCGCCCAGCGACAGGTTGCGGACGGGCTTGTGCAGGAGGGGCCGCAGCTCCATCAGGTCCACCAGGTCGTCCAGCGTGCTCTTGTACTCGGCGCGCGGGATGGAGTAGATGGCGCGGAAGAACTCGAACGACTCGATGGCCGGCACGTCCCAGATCAGCTGGTTGCGCCGGCCCATGATCAGGGTGATCTGGCGGAGGAAGTCGGGGCTGCGGCGCCAGGGGTCCTCGCCCAGCACGCGCGCCTCGCCCGTGGTGGGATAGAGGAGCCCGGAGAGCATCTTGATGGTGGTGGTCTTTCCCGCGCCGTTGGGCCCGAGGAAGCCGACCACCTCGCCCTCGGCCACGTCGAACGACAGGTCGCTGACCGCGTGCACGTCGCGGTGGGTGCGCCGGAAGAGGCTGCGGAAGGCCGCGGCCACGCCGGGCTCGCGCTCGTGGACGCGGTACGTTTTGCCGAGGGCGCGGAGCCGGAGCGCCGGACCGCGGACGGGGGACGACGGGGAGCTCATCGGGCCTCCAGAGGTGACGGGGGGAATGGGATGCCGCCGCGGCGGCTCGGACTGGACACGTCGCCCACCCTGCTTCGCGGCTGTGGCGTCGTCCGCCGCTCGCGTGCGCGGCGGGACACCCCGTGTGGCCGGGGGCGGTGCCCCGGCGCTCCTCCGCCGCATACTACTTTACGAAAAAGCTTGCGTGCCGGCGTAACGCCCAGTAAAGTGCGCCAAGCACCATTTGTCAACGTTTTCTTTGCACTTTGCCTCCTGCGAGTCTCCAACGTCTCCTTCGGACCGACTTCACGAAACAGTGTATTTCCCACCTGTATTTTCGTTGCGGAGCCTGTAAGTCGTGATGGCGCAGCGGGACCGGCGAACGCCATCAAACGCATGTAGTGCGTCCGGCGGCGCGCCGTCCGCGCCCGCCGAAACCGATCACCCGGGATCCCATGGCTGACCTCGACACGCTGGAGCGCGGATGGGCGGCGGCGGGCGCGGGCGCGGTGTCCCCCCGCGTGTACCTGGACACCGTCTCGGCCACGGGTTTCGCCGCGGCGTACAAGCGCGAGACCTTTGAGCTGCTGGGAGTACGGCCGGGGGGGCGCTACCTGGACGCGGGGTGCGGCACGGGCGACGACGTGCTGGCCATGGCCCGCCTGGCCGGGCCGGCCGGAGGCGCGGTGGGGGTGGACTGCGACGCCGCGCTGGTGGCCGAGGCGTGGCGCCGCGCCGCCGCGGCCGGGGTGCCGGGCGCCGAGTTCCGGCTGGGCGACGCGCACCGCCTGGAGTGGGCCGACGGCGCCTTCGACGGCGCCCGCGCCGACCGGGCGGTGCAGCACATGGATGACCCGGCGCGGGTGATGGCCGAGCTGGCGCGGGTGACCCGCCCCGGCGGGCGCGTGGTGGTGGGCGAGCCCGACTGGGAGACGCTGGTGGTGGACTCGCCCCGCCGCGCCACCACGCGCGCGGTGGTGCACCACATGACCGACCGCCTGGTGCGGCACGGGTGGATCGGGCGGCAGCTCCCGCGGTTCTTTCGCCAGGCGGGGCTGGCGGACGTCACGGCGCGCGGGGGGGTGATGGCGTTCACCGACATGGTGGCCGCCGACCGCATCCTGGGGCTGCGCCGGCACGCCCGCTCGGCGGTGGAGGCCGGCGCGCTGGACCCGGGCGAGGCCGAGGACTGGCTGCACGAGCTGGAGGAGGCCGACCGGCGCGGGGAGTTCTTTGGCGCCGTGGTCGGGTTCGTGGCGGCGGGGCGCGCCCCGTAGCCGCCCGCCGCGCCCACCCCGGCCCGCGCGCGGCGCGGGCTCCCCATCCCCACCTTACACGCACCCGCGCGCATGAGCGACCTCGCCGAGCGCCTGGCCACGCTGACCCCCGAGCAGCGCGCCCTCTTCCAGCTCCGCATCCAGGAGCGGGGGATCGCGACCGCGCCGGCGCGGGCCCTGGAGCGCGCCGACCTCCCCGATGGTGCGCCCCGCCCCCTGTCGTTCGCGCAGCGCCGCCTCTGGTTCCTCCACCAGCTGGACCCCGGCAGCCCGCTCTACAACACCTTTCTGGCGGTGCGCCTTTCCGGCCGGCTGCGGCGGGACGCGCTGGAGCGCACCCTGGCCGAGGTGGCCCGCCGCCACGAGGTGCTCCGCTCCGCCTTTCCCGTGGTGGACGGCGAGCCGGTGGCGCGCCCCCTCCCCCCCGGCGCCTTCCCCCTGGACTTCGCGGACCTCGCCGTCGTGCCCGCCGCCCTGCGCGAGGGCGAAGCGCTGGAGCGGGCCCGCGCCGAGGTGCGCCGCCCCTTCGACCTGGCCGCCGGGCCGCCCGCGCGGGGGCTCCTCCTGCGGCTGGACGACGACGAGCACCTGCTGGTGCTGGTCCTCCACCACGCCGTCTCCGACCGCTGGTCGATGGGGGTGCTGATGGGCGAGGTGGGGGCGCTGTACGCCGCCTTGGCGGCGGGGCGCCCTTCCGCGCTCCCGCCCCTCCCCGCCCAGTACGCCGACTTCGCGCGGTGGCAGCGCGATGCGGCGGCGGGGGGGGCGCTGGAGGGGGAGCTGGCGTGGTGGCGGCGGACGCTGGCCGGGCAGCCGGAGGTGCTGGAGCTCCCCGCCGACCGGCCCCGGCCGGCCGCGCGCACCTTCTCCGGGGGCCGGGTGAGCGCGGCGCTCCCCGCGGAGCTCGTCGAGCGGGTGGCGGCGCTGGCCCAGCGCCAGGGGGCCACCCTGTTCATGGCGATGCTGGCCGCGTGGGAGGCGGTGCTCGGCCGGTGGAGCGGCGCGGACGACCTGCTGGTGGGCTCCCCCATCACCGGCCGCACCCGGCCCGAGGTGCAGGGGCTGATCGGCTTCTTCTTGAACACGCTGGTCTTCCGCGGCGACCTCGCGGGCGACCCCTCGTTCGCGGAGCTGCTCGGGCGGGTGCGGCGGGGGGCGTTGGAGGCGTACGCGCACTCCGATCTCCCCTTCGAACGGCTGGTGGAGGAGCTGGCTCCCGGCCGCGCGGCCGGGCACGCCCCCCTCTTCCAGGTGATGTTCGCGCTCAACGACGACCACGACCCGCTCTCCGGCCGCCAGGCGCTGCAGGGGGCGCTGCAGGCGGGGGGGATCACCCTGGCCCCCGTGGAGCTGGACGCGGGCGCCGTGGCGGCCGACCTGGTGCTGCACGTGGAGCGGCGCGGCGCCGCCGCCACCCTGCACCTGGAGTACTCGTCCGAGCTGTTCGAAGAGTCCACCGCGCGCCGCATCCTCGCCCACTACGCCGCCTTCCTGGAGGGCGCTGCGGCGCGCCCCGACCTCCCCATCTCCGCCGTGGACCTCCTGGAGCCGGGGGAGCGGGCGCTCCTGCTGGGCCCCTGGGCGCGGAGCGAGGGCGGGCACCCGCGCGAGGCCACCATCCCCGCGCTGTTCGACGCGGTGGCGCGGGAGGCGCCGGGGGCGGTGGCGATCGAGTTCGGCGGGGCGCGCCTGGCGTACGGCGAGGTGGAGGCCGCGGCCAACCGGCTGGCGCGCCTGCTCGCGGCGCGCGGGGCGGGGCCCGAGGCGCGCGTGGGGGTGGCGCTCCCGCGGTCGCTGGAGCTGCCCGTGGCGCTGCTGGCGGTGCTCAAGGCGGGCGGGGCGTACGTGCCGCTGGACCCCGGCTACCCGGCGGAGCGGCTGACCGCCTTCGTGGAAGACGCGGAGGTGTCGCTCCTGGTGGTCGCCGACGAGCTGCCGCCCGCGCTGGCCGGGTTCCGCGGCGCCGTGGTGAGCCTGTCGCGCGAGCGGGAGTCGCTGGCGGCGCTCCCGGACACCGCGCCGGAGGGGGAGCTTCATCCCCTTTCCATGGCGTACGTGGTCTTCACCTCGGGCTCCACGGGGCGCCCCAAGGGCGTCGCCGTCCCGCACCGCGCCGTGGCGCGCCTGGTGCGCGGCGCGGACTACGCGGCCATGGGCCCAGGCGAGACGATCCTGCAGCTGGCCCCCGTGGCGTTCGACGCCAGCACCTTCGAGGTGTGGGGGGCGCTGCTGAACGGCGGGCGGCTCGTCGTCGCCCCCCCGCACCCCCTCTCCCCGCCGGAGCTGGGGGCGCTGCTGGCGGAGACGGGCGTCACCACCCTGTTCCTGACCACCGGGCTCTTTCACCTCATGGCGGACGAGTGCCTGGAGGGGCTGGCCGGGGTGCGGCAACTGCTCACGGGGGGCGAGGCGGCCTCCCCCCCGCGGATGCGCCGCGTTCGCGAGCGGCTCCCGGCCACGTCGCTCCTGCACGTCTACGGGCCCACCGAGAACACCACCTTCAGCACCTGGCGGCGGGTGGACGAGGTGGGCGAGGGCGCGGTCCCCATCGGCCTGCCGATCGCCGGCTCGGGGTGCCACGTGCTGGACGCGCGGCTGGCGCCCTGCCCCGTCGGCATCCCCGGCGAGCTGTACGTGACCGGCGACGGGCTGGCGCGCGGCTACCTGGGCCGCCCGGCCGCCACCGCCGAGCGCTTCCTCCCTTCCCCCTTCGCCGCCGGGGAGCGGATGTACCGCACCGGCGACCGGGCGCGGCGCCGGGGGGACGGGAGCGTGGAGTTCCTGGGGAGGACGGACCAGCAGGTCAAGGTGCGCGGCTTCCGGGTGGAGCCGGCGGAGGTGGAGGGGGCCATCGTGCCGCACCCCGGCGTGGCGGCCTGCGCCGTCCTCCCCCGCCCCGACCCGGCGGGCGGCGTGCGGCTGGCCGCCTGGCTGGTGGCCGCCCCGGGCGCCGCGCCCGACACCGGCGCCGTGCGCGCGCACCTCCGCGAGCGCCTTCCCGAGTACATGGTGCCCGCCGCGTGGCGGTGGGTGGACGCCCTCCCGCTCACCCCCAACGGGAAGCTGGACCGCGCCGCCCTCCCCGAGCCGGAGGACGAAGCCGGCGAGGGGTACGTGGCGCCGCGCACCCCCACCGAAGAGCGGCTGGCCCTGCTGTGGGCGGAGGCGCTGGGGGCCGGGCGGGTGGGCGCCGGCGACTCCTTCTTCGCGCTGGGCGGGCACTCGCTCCTGGCCGCGCGCCTGGTGGGGCGGGTGCGCGAGGCGTTCCGCGTGGACCTCCCCCTGCGCGCCCTCTTCGACGGGCCCACGGTGGCCGAGATGGCCGCGGCCGTGGACGGGCTCCGCGAGGCGGGGGGCGAGGCGGAGGCGGCCGCGCTCCCGCCCATCGTGCCGCGCCCCGGCGAGCGCCACCTCCCCTTCCCGCTCACCGACGTGCAGCAGGCCTACTGGCTGGGGCGCACGGGCGAGTTCGAGTTGGGGAACGTTTCCGCGCACGGCTACCTGGAGGTGGAGGTCGACGGCCTGGACACGGACCGGCTGGAGGCGGCGGTGCGGGCCGTGGTCCTCCGCCACGACATGCTGCGCGCCGTCTTCACCCCCGACGGGCGGCAACGGGTGCTCCCCGAGGTGCCGCCGTACCGGGTCGAGCGCCTGGACCTGCGCGACTGGCCGGAGGACGAGCGCGAGCGGGCGCTGGCCGAGGTGCGCGCGCGGATGTCGCACCAGGTGCTCCCCGCCGGGCGGTGGCCTCTCTTCGAGATCCGCGCCTCCCTGCTGGACGGCGGCCGGGTGCGCCTGCACCTCTCCACCGACGCCCTGATCGGCGACGCGTGGAGCTGGCGGCTGCTGGCGTCCGAGATCGGGCGGCTGTACGCCGACCCGTCCGCCCAGCTCCCGCCGCTGGAGCTGTCGTTCCGCGACTACGTGCTGGCCGACGAGGCGCTGGAGGGGACGCCCGCGCGCGAGCGGGCGCTGGCCTACTGGCGGGCCCGCGTGGCCGCCTTTCCCCCCGCGCCGGAGCTTCCCGTGGCCGCGCGCCCGCCGGCGGAGGCGCGCTTCGGGCGGCGGAGCGGACGGCTGGACGCGGCGCGCTGGGAGGCGCTGCGCGCGCGCGCCCATCGCGAGGGGCTCACCCCCTCGGGCGCCGTGCTGGCCGCCTTCGCGGAGGTGCTGGCCGCGTGGAGCAAGGGGGGAAGCTTCGCCATCAACCTCACCCTCTTCAACCGCCTCCCGCGCCACCCGGAGGTGGAGCGGATCGTGGGCGACTTCACCTCGCTCGTACTGCTGGCGGTGGAGCACGACCCGGCGCTCCCCTTCGCCGAGCGCGCGCGGCGGGTGCAGGCGCGGCTCTGGGACGACCTGGACCACCGGCTGGTGAGCGGGGTGCGGGTGCTGCGCGAGCTGGCCCGCGGCGCGGGGGGCCGGCCGCCGGCCATGCCCGTGGTGTTCACCTCGCTGTTGGGGCTGCAGCCGCGCGGCGAGGCCGGCGAGGCGCCCATCCGCGGACGGCTGGTGCACGGCGTGTCGCAGACGCCGCAGGTGTGGCTGGACCACCAGGTGTGGGAAGAGGAGGGGGAGCTCGCCTACTCGTGGGACGCGCTGGAGGGGATCTTCCCCGGCGGGGTGCTGGACGGGATGTTCGCCGCGTACGCCGGCCTGCTGGACGCGCTCGCCGAGGACCCGGCGGCGTGGGAGGCGGCGCTCCTCCCCCTCCTTCCCGCGCCCCAGCGGGCGCTGCGCGCGGAAGCCAACGCCACCGACGCCGACCTCCCGCGCGGGCTGCTCCACGGGCTGTTCGCCGCGAGCGCGGCGCGCGCCCCGGAGCGGCCGGCGGTGATCTCGCCCCGGCGCACCCTGTCGTACGGCGAGCTGGACGCGCTCTCCACCCGCATGGCCCGGCGCCTGCGCGCGCTGGGCGCCCGTCCGGGCGGCCTGGTGGCGGTGGTGATGGAGAAGGGGTGGGAACAGGCGGCGGCGGTGCTGGCGGTGCTCAAGGCGGGCGCCGCCTACCTCCCCGTCGCCCCCGACCTCCCGGCCGAGCGGCTGCGGTGGCTGCTGGAGAACGCGAGCGCCTCGGTCGCCATCACCCAGCCGTGGGTGGACGCAGCGGTGGAGTGGCCCGCCGGGGTGGCGAGGGTGCGGCCGTGCGACGCGGAGGTGGAAGCGGAGGACGACGCGCCGCTTCCGCCGCTGCAGGGGGAGGACGACCTGGCGTACGTGATCTACACCTCGGGCTCCACCGGGCTGCCCAAGGGGGTGATGATCGATCACCGGGGCGCGGTGAACACCATCGCGGACCTGAACGATCGCTACGCGGTGGGGCCGGACGACCGGGTGCTGGCCGTCTCCTCCCTCTCGTTCGACCTTTCCGTGTACGACCTGTTCGGCGCCTTCGCGGCCGGGGCGGCGGTGGTGGTGCCGGAGGGGAGCGGGGGGCCCGACCCGGCGCTCTGGGCGGCGCTGATGGAGGAGCACCGCGTCACCCTGTGGAACTCCGTGCCCGCGCTGATGGGGCTGCTCACGGAGCACCTGGCCGGGCGCGGCGAGCGCCTGGCCCCGTCGCTCCGCCTGGTCTGGCTCTCCGGCGACTGGATCCCCGTGCCCCTCCCCGGCGAGATCCGCGCGCTGGCGGGGGACGGCGTGCGCATCGTGTCCATGGGAGGCGCAACCGAGGCCTCCGTCTGGTCGATCCTGCACGACGTGGGCGAGGTGGACCCCGGCGCGGCCAGCATCCCCTACGGCCGGCCCATGCGCAACCAGCGCTTCTACGTGCTGGACGCGGCGCTGGAGCACCGCCCGGACTGGGTGGCCGGCGAGCTGTACATCGGCGGCGTGGGGGTGGCGCTGGGATACTGGGGCGACGCCGCCCGGACCGCCGAGCGCTTCGTCGTCCATCCCCGCACGGGGGAGCGGCTGTACCGCACGGGCGACCTGGGGCGGTGGCTCCCCGGCGGAGTCATCGAGTTCCTGGGGCGCGACGACTTCCAGGTGAAGGTGGGCGGGCACCGCATCGAGCTGGGGGAGATCGAGGCCGCGCTGGCCCGGCACCCCGGCGTGCGCGAGTGCGTGGCGGCGGCGGTGGGGGCCGGGGCCGCGCGGCGGCTGGCCGCGTACGTGGTCCCGGCCGACGCGCCGCCCGAGGCGGCCGAGCTGCGCGACTTCCTGCGCGGGCGTCTCCCGGCGTACATGGTGCCGGCCGCCTTCGTGGCGCTGGACGCGCTGCCGCTGACCCCCAACGGCAAAGTGGACCGCCGGGCCCTCCCCCCTCCCGAGGCCGCGCCGGCCCCCGCCGCGCAGGGCGCCGCCCGCACCCCTACAGAAGAGGTGATGGCCGGGATCTGGGCGGAGCTGCTGGACGCCCAGGTGGGGGTGCACGACGACTTCTTCGCCCTGGGCGGGCACTCCATGGTGGCCACGCGCATCGTGTCGCGCGTGCGCGAGGCGTTCGGGGTGTCGCTCCCTCTCCGCGAGCTGTTCGAGGCGCCCACCGTGGCGGGGGTGGCGGCCCGGGTGGACGCCGCCCTGCGCGAGCGGGCCGGTACGGCGGCGCCCCCGGTGGTGCCGGTGGACCGCTCGAGCCCGCTCCCGCTCTCCTTCGCCCAGCAGCGCCTCTGGTTCCTGGACCAGCTCGTCCCCGGCAGCCCCGCGTACGCCATCCCCGCCGCCGTGCGCCTGGGCGGGCGGCTGGACGCGGGGGCGCTGCGACGCGCCCTGGAGCGCATCGTGGAGCGGCACGAGGCGCTCCGCACCGTCTTCCGCGCGGACGGCGGGACGCCGTACCAGCTCGTCCTTCCCCCCGCTCCCCTGGCGCTGGAGACGCACGACCTGGCGGCCCTGGAGCCCGCGGCGCGCGAACGCGAGGCGCGCCTTCGCGCGGCGGCCGAGGCGGCGCGGGCGTTCGACCTGGCCGCGGGGCCGGTGGCGCGGGCGGCGCTCCTGCGGCTGGCCGAAGACGATCACCTTCTCCTCCTCACCCTGCACCACGTGGTCTCGGACGGGTGGAGCCTGGGGGTGATCGTACGCGAGCTGGCGGCGCTCTACCCCGCCTTCGTGGACGGCCTCGCCGACCCCCTCCCCCCGCTCCCCGTGCAGTACGGCGACTTCGCCGCGTGGCAGCGGGGATGGCTGGAGGGCGCGGCCATGGAGCGGCAGCTGGCGTGGTGGCGCGGGCGGCTGGAGGGCGCGCCCGCCGTGCACGCGCTCCCCACCGACCGGCCGCGCCCCGCGGCGCAGAGCTTCCGCGGGGCCTGGCGGGAAGTCCCCTTCCCCGCCGGGCTGGGCGAGCGCCTGCGCACGGTGGCGCGGGGCGAGCGGGCCACGCTGTTCATGGCGCTGCTGGCCGGCTTCTCGGCCTACCTGGCGCGCTTGTCGGGGGAGGAGGACGTGGTGGTGGGCACGCCCATCGCCAACCGCACGCGCGCGGAAACGGAGGGGCTGATCGGCTTCTTCGCCAACACGCTGGCGCTGCGGGCGCGGCTGGACGGCGACCCGTCGTTCGGCGCGCTGGTGGCGCGGATGCGCGACGAAGCGCTGGGCGCGTACGCCCACCAGGACCTCCCCTTCGAGCGCCTGGTGGAGGCGCTGCACCCCGAGCGCAGCCTGGGGCACCACCCGGTGTTCCAGGTGATGCTCGTCCTGCAGAACGCGCCCATGGAGGCCATCCGCCTCCCCGGCCTGGCGCTGTCGCGGGTGGAGGCGGAGCCGGGGACGGTGCACTTCGACCTCACCCTGCGCGCCTGGGAGGAGGGCGGCGAGCTGAAGGGACGGCTGGAGTACGCCACCGACCTGTGGGACGAGGCGTCCGCCGCCCGCATGGCCCGCCGCCTGGCGGCGTTGCTGGAGGCGGCGGCCTCCGCGCCGGACCGGCCCATCGGCGAGGCGGAGCTGCTGGCCGCGGCGGAGCGGGCGGCGCTGGCGGCGTGGAGCG
>CADCTW010000052.1 GCA_902805735.1 uncultured Gemmatimonadota bacterium
CGCGTGGGCTCCACCTTCGAGCGCAAGCTCCCCGGCGGCGCGGTGGTGCGCTACGACGCGGGCGGGCGCCACGTGTCCACCCGCAGCCGCATCGGGTACGAGACGAGCTTCGCGTACACGAGCGGCCGGCTGAGCGGCGTGAGCGTTCCGCCCGCGGGCTCGGGCCTCTCCTACAACTTCGTCTACGGCGCGGACGGCTTCCTCCAGCGGGTCGAAGCACCCGGCGTGCAGGGCGCGCGCAACGTGACCCTCACCCGCACCGGCGACGAGCTGAGCATCCAGGACCCAGACGGCACGCGCGTGGTCTTCACGCACGCCGACGGCACAAGGCGGCGCATCGTGGCGCGCAGGAACCGCCTTGGGCAGACCACTCTCTTCCGCTACGACGCGGGCGGCAAGATCGCCGCGTCGCGCCAGGACCTGGCGGGCGACAGCACCGTGATGCGCATGTACGCGGCCGAGAGCCTGGGGCTCGCCACCGCCGTGGACACAGCTCAGGCCCACGCGCTGCTGGACGGCCCGCGCACGGACGTGCTGGACCACACACACCTGTGGCTGGACCGCTGGGGCGCGCCCCGTCGTGTGCGCGACGCGCTGGGCCACGAGACGCGCCTCACGCGCGGCGATCTCCGCTTCCCCGCCCTGGTCACGCGCGCCGAGTCCCCCGGCGGGCGGGTGATGGGCGCCGAGTATGACGCGCGCGGCAACCTGGTGGCCCAGACCGATTCCGCCACCCACAACGCGGCCGGCCGCTACGCCACCACGCGCTACGAGTACGACGCGCGCTGGGACGCCGTCACCCGCGTGACGCTGCCCGAGGGCGAGGTCACCATCTCACAGTACGACGACAACGCCCGCCTCACCTGGGTGCAGCAGGGGAACGACACGTTGCGCCGGACGCGCGTCTACTACTATCCGATGGGCGTGAACGGCGGCGGCCTTCCCAGCTCCGTGAAGGGCCCGCTGGCCACGGCCGAGCGCATGGCGTACGACGCGCTGGGCAACCTGCGGGAGAGCTCCACCACGGACCGCGGCACCGAGCTTCGCACGCAGCACCAGCGCGACGCCGTCGGCCGCGATACCCTGGTGCTGGGTGCCAGCGGCGCGCGCTCCATCACCCGCTACGACGCGGCCGGCCGCGTGGTGGAGACGCTCAGCATCGGGCCGGCGACGGAGTACACCAACCGGATCAGCGGCAACTTCATCGAGATCCCGGAGCAGCGGCTCTGGGTGCGCTCGTATCTGGACGCGGAAGGGCGGCCCGACAGCACGGCGCGCTGGCAGAGCCCCGACCCCGCGGCGATCGGCAGGATCGTGACGCGGTGGCGCTACGACGTGCTGGGGCGCCAGGTGCAGGAGATCGCGCCCGACGCCACGCCGGGCAATCTGGCGGACAACCCCCGCGACAGCACGGTCTTCGATCCGGCGGGCAACGCGATCGAGGTGCGCAGCCGCCGCGGGCTGTGGACGCGCATGGAGTACGACGCGCTCAACCGCCTGAAGGCGCGCAGGGGCGACGCGGCGCCGTACGGACCGCGCACGCTCGTGGTCGGCGACACACTACGCCGTACTCTCCACTTCCCCCTCTTCGCACAGGATGGCGAGGGCAACTTCACGCTCGCGAACTCCACGGGAAGCGCGGGGCTGAGGATCCGCGGCGACACCGCCACGTTTGCGTACGACGCGGCCGGGAACATGACGGCGGCCATCAACCAGGACGCGGTGGTGCGGCGCGAGTACAACGTGAACGGCACGATGCGCAGCGAGACCCAGCGCATCCGCACCTACGCGGGCCTGGACACCACGGCGCACGTCT
>CADCTW010000053.1 GCA_902805735.1 uncultured Gemmatimonadota bacterium
AGCGTCAGCCTCTTTCAGAAAGTCGAGCTTTCACAGGCATTCTCAGCCGCAAAGTCGCAAAAGTCGGAGGAATCAACATGCAACCAGTTACGGCTCTTCGACTTGTAACCGGACGCTACTGGAACCTGCTGATAAAAGGATGCCGTTTCGTCCGTTGTGCCTTCGTGGATTGCGTGACTACGAACAAGCTGTTTGAAACCTGTTTGGTGCTGGACTGCAGGTTTGAGCGTACCGAACTTCAGGTGCAGACGATCACCGGCAACTTCGGGATCTCCGCGGACCAGCTATGGGACTGCCCGATCCGCAGTCACGATCCTAAGGTGGCGTTCGATTACGTCGACTTGGCCTCTCTCGATGAGATCGCCACCGCAAAGACTCGGCTGGCTCCCGTCGAGCATCTGCGTGTGGCCTACTTTCTCTCGAGAGATGTGCTCTGGGGCTCCGATGCACTCGACGCGGCACTCGATGCGCGTGGCTGGCTGCAACTTTGCCGCATCCCCAGCACGTTCGCCATCATCCTCCAGGATTTCTCGGAGTTCCTGCTCTGGGTCTACGACCGGAATGAACTCACGGTTCACCCCCTGCTGTTACTGCACACGGTCACCAGCCAGCTCTCGGCGCGTTTCGGCGGCGATGCGGGTGTGAACCCGAGGGTTTCGCGGGCCATCATGGGCGTTCACATGCAGCTCAGCCGCAGCGTCGAGGAGTTCCTTGGCGTGCTCTCGGGTCTCGCGCTGGACGCAGGGGATCGCGTGCGCTTCGTGGCGAACGGACCGCTCGAGCCGGCGTACTACCATCTCGAGCTTGCGCATGTGTTCGTCGGCGACGAGGTACGGCTGGTTGAGGTGAAGCCGCATAACTCGCCGGTCGAGCTCGTGTTCGAGTGGGTCAGCCAGCACAGCCTACTTTGCTTGCTGGCAGCTTTTGCCGCGAGCCGTGTGCAGGCCGAGCTCCACCAGCTGAGCGCGCTCCTGCCGCCGCCCAGGGAGGAGGAGGTTCAGGAGAAAGGGGGGCGGAAACGCGTTGGGAGCCGACAGAGCAAGAAGGCTCCTGGCCTACGACGGGTCGCAGGTGTGAGCCGCGACTCCATAGAGCTGTTCTCCTACAGCATGGGGTTCACATCCGGAAAATCCCGCGCATACGAGCTAAAGGCGCGCGCGCTTCTTCCCGGCTCGCTGCTGCTGGAGCTGCGGCTGGAGATCAGCACCGGCATCTTGCGCCCATTCCGCCGCATCCTTCTAAAGCTGCTTTCAGCTCAGGAAATCTCGAATTAACAGCAAACCCGTCTTGAGGTTTTCCCGCCGTGTGAAATAGTTGACCCGCACGTGCTCGTAGCGGGGATCGAACGCAAATGACATCTGCGAGCCGAGAATGACTGGCATCCGCACAGACCTGCAGTATTCTAGGAACGAGCGCCGATTATCTTCCCGAGTGCCTGGTCGGTGCTGAAGATCCAGGATTGCGCAACCAATATAACCATTCACCAGCTCGCTCAGCGTTGCCCCGGAACCCCGGAGCAGCCGCTGGGCTTCGCGTCGTGCCTCGGTCGTCTGCGCATTGGCAATGGACAGGAAGCCGCGGAATGATTCGATATCCGCTGCAGACTGCGCCGCGAGTTCCAGGCTGAAGCAGTCGAGTGGTCCTCCGAACGTTGCCGCGGCGAACTCTGCGGCATTGCGCATGGTCCTCGAGTGCATAATCACGCAGAGCCGGGGGCCGTTGAGCCCCATAGGCTTGAAGAGGTTGCGAATTCGGATTACCTGATCGTGATGCGCGACATGGCGCAGCAGCGACGGAAAACGCTGTTCAGTGGCCTCGTCTACTACCAGGAAGTCGTGGGGGGCAAGTGAACCGAGGAGCTCTCGGCAGCGCGCCGGATCTTGGTCCAGTCCCAGCGAAACTCGGGGGTGAGTGATCCACAGGGCCAACGGATCGGACGCTAGCCAGGTGCGAGCGAAATCGAAGCGGAACCCATCGGCCACGTACGTGGGGATGCGCACGCACCGCATGTCCAGAAGTCGGGCCTGGTCCAGGGTTGCGTAATACGCCGGAGATTCAAAGACGACCGTACGAATCCCTAGCCCGCGAATCATCGCGAGCGCCATCAGCGAACCTGCGGTTGCCGATCCGCAGAGAGTGAACTCGTCGTAGTGAACGTCCCGTTCTTCCCACGCGGAAAGCAGCTTGCGGATTGGCTCTTTGCTTTTCCGCAGGGCTCCGCCGTCGTCGACCCGATAAGTCTGCAGATCCAGACCCTCAGGCCAGCGGACGGAGAAGCTATCCTGCACCCGGGAATAGGTGTCGAGCCAGCCTGATGGGTCTGAAACGATGTCGCGCGTCGCTCTCAATTCCGCGAAATACTCTTCGTTTACAACATCGTAATCATCTTCTACAAAGCTCCCTGCGTACGCGCGGATAAGGTCTGAAGGTGAGGCTTCCATTTTGAGGTCGAGAATCTCTAGTTATCTGCTGGGTGCCGGACGAGGAACCGGTCACAGGAAGGTCGCTAAGATAGTGCCACTCTGCACTACGCGGAAGCGTGTAGTTTATACGGGTACGTTCCTACGAGGGTGATGCCGGACAAGCATCTGGCGTTGGCTGGTCTCTCCAATTTCGGTATAGATCTGCGTGGTGGCGAGGGAGCGGTGGCCGAGGAGATGCTGGATGTAACGGATGTCGGCGCCGTCTTCGTGGAGCAGGGTCGCGACGGAGTGGCGGAACATGTGGGGGGTGATGTGCAGAAGGAGGCCCGAGCCGGACGCGTGGCGGCGGAGCATCGTACGGACGGACTGCTCGGAGAGGCGCCCTCCCGATGGAGTCGAGAAGAACCAGCGGGAGCGGCGATCCAGGGTGCGGAGGCGGTACTCGTGCAGCGCGGCGACCGTCTGGGCGTGGCAGAGCTGGACCATGCGCTCCCGCGCGCCTTTGCCGATGATCCGGATGCGGTCGCGGCCCAGGTCTACGTCGTCGGGGGTGAGGCTGCAGATTTCAGCGACGCGGGCTCCGGTGGCGAACAGGGTTTCCAGCAGGGCGAGGTCGCGGCGGAGGGTGTTGTGCTCCGGCGAGCCCTCGCGCGCCGTGGCGCAGGCGGCGTATACGTGCTTGAACAGGCGGGCGATCTGGTCCAGCGGGATGGTGCGGGGCAGGCGGCGAGGCTCGCGGATGCGAACCTCCATCTTCCGGAAGGGGCTGACCGGGATGAGGTCCTCACGCTCCAGGAAGTGGAAGAGCGACTTCATCGTCGCGATCTTGCGCACCAGGCTGCGCGGTGCCAGCAACGCATGCAGGTGGTGGATGTAGGTCCGCAGTTCCGCCTTGCCGATGTTGGCGACCAGGTCCAGGCTGTGGTCGCGCGCCAGGAACTCGGTCATCTGGCGCAGGTCGGTCGTGTACGCCTTCAAGGTCTTGGGGCTGAGGTTCTTCTCGTGCCGGCAGTGAAGCAGAAATTGAGAGATCGCCGCAGCCAGTGTCATTCGCGCGTCGCCTTGCGTAGCGTGGATGGGTTTCGGTGTTCACACTGTAGCCTTTCGCCTGCTCCGCCGCTGCATTTCGTCAGGAATGCGCCATTGAGAGAACGCCTACCGGCCTGAAGGGGATAGAAAACAACCGGGCTCACACAGAGACACAGAGGCACAGAGACCTTCATCTCTGTGCCTCTGTGTCTCTGTGTGAGCCCTGCTGGGAAACGCGTGTCCGCCGTCCGACCCTACGTATGGAGTTCGCAAAATACACCTGCAGCAGGACACCTCCCATGAGACTACCCCCTCGGATGGCCGCGTTCGCCCTGCTCGTGAGCGCGTGCGCGGAGACGGATGATTCCTATCGCGTGCAGCGAGCGCTCGACACGGATTATTCCGCCGCGACCGCTCCGGAGCCCCCGCCTCAAGCGCCGCGCGACACCCTGTACCTGCACGGGTCCCTCAACGTCCGGAGCGGGCCGAGCCAGAAGGCGAGCCTGGTGCGGACCGTTCCGCGTGGTGAGAAGGTCCTGTTGGGGCCGGGGGACTTAGGGGGGTGGGCTCCCCTGTACGACGGAGCCTCCGATCAGCCGGTCGGCTATCTCTATCGCGCCAGCGGAAACGTGCGCGCCTCCGCCCCGCTCGACGAGATGCCGGTGCCTCGCGCGCTCAGCGGCGGCTCATCGCGGGCACGTAGCGCCGCGGACCGGGGCTACTACACGGGGCCGCGGGGGGGATGCTACACGTATTCCGCGTCCGGGCGGAAGCGGTACGTGGACCGCGCCTACTGCAATTGATCCGGCGCGCCGGCGATCCGTTCACGTCCAACCTCGGCCTTTGAACCATGGGATGGAAAGGCGCTCTTCGCTCATTCAATGCAGCGAACCGGCGGGCCCAGCGCGCCGCCGTCCGGCGGCAGAACGAGCTTCAGCGGCAGCACGCGCACGCCATGAAGATGCAGCAGCGCGAGCTCGACGCGCTGGAGGTGGAGGAGTTCGAGAACTACCTGGCCGTTCTGCGCTCGGTGCACCGCGACTGCGGACCGGTGATCGACTGGCGGTCGCTGGCGAACCAGCCCGAGCCGGCCGCTCCGGCGCCCTCCCGGGACCACGAACAGCGGGCGGCGCAGGAGCTCGCGGGTTACCGGCCCGGATTCGGCGACCGTCTGTTCCGCAGGGTGGAGCAGCGCACGCGTGATCTCCAGGCGGGGGTGGAACGCGGGAGGGAGCTGGACCGCAAGGAAACCGGGCGTGCGGCCGCGGCGCACATGGGGGCGCTGGAGACGTGGCGCGACACGCGCGAGCTGGCGCAGCGGATCCTCGCGGGGGACCACGAAGCGCGACTGGCGGCGATCGAGCAGATGGATCCCTTCGGCGAACTCTCCGACCTGGGCTCGGAGATCGCGTTCCAGGTACCCGAAGAGGGCCCCATCATGGCGCAGATCCTCGTCAACGGCGAGCACGTGATCCCCTCCCAGGTCAAAAGCCTGCTGCAAAGCGGGAAGCTTTCGGCCAAGAAGATGCCGGCCGGCCAGTTTTTCGAGATCTATCAGGACTACGTGTGCAGTTGCGTCCTGCGGATCGGGCGCGAGCTGTTCGCGCTGCTGCCGGTGGAAGCGGTGATCGTCACCGCCGAAGGCGAGCTCCTGAACAGCGCCACCGGGTACGTCGAGCGTCAGCCGATCCTGTCCGTCGCGATTCCGCGCCGGACCCTCCTCGGCCTCAACTTCGACACGATCGACCCCTCGGACTCGCTTCGCAACTTCCACCACCGGATGGACTTCAAGCGGACCAAGGGGTTCACGCCGATTCGCCCGGTCGAACCCTGGGAGGTCAGTCTGCGCTGATCCGCGGTCATCCGGCACTCGCGAGTCCGTCGTCCGCCCCATCCACCGTCGGCGCCCGCCGGGAAGGGGGCTGTCCGTTCCGCGGGGCTCGATCGTTCTACGGGCTCACCTGCGTCCGCCTCCAACGACACGCCGCGCGATGAAGAAACGACTCGTCCTTCCGCTCCTCCTGGCCGCGGGATGCTCCTTTGGAATCGTGGACAGCGGAGCTGAATACCACAGCGCCCGCCGCGCGGCGGAGCGGTGGACCGCGCGGCACCCGCGGGAGTGGAGCCTGGAGCTGAGCGGTGAGCCGCTCGCGCTCACGCCCTGGTCGCGGCCCTGCGCGCAGAACCCGCCGAGCGGCTTCGCGGCGCTGCGCTTCGTGGCGGACGAGACGGAGGTGGACCTGTTCTTCCGGTGCCCCGTGGGCGACCCGCGGGATGTGCGGGAGCTGCGGGCCGCGCTGTCGCACGTGGCGCTCCACCGCCTTCCCCACGGCATCCGGTCTCCCGGGTGGCGCTTCGACGTCCTGACCCCGAGCAGCTCCTTCAGCGAGGGCGTCACGCTCGAAGTGCCGGCTCCGGGGCGGGTGCGGATCTCCATCGAGACCCCGCTCTACGCCGTAGCGGGCCGCAGCAAGCGCCCCGAATGCGAGCCGCCCATGGACGCCCCCATGGCGGAGGGGTGCTACCTCACCCGCGAGCACCGCATCCCGCTGCGCCTGCGCATCGAGACGGGGTACGACCCGGCGGTGCTCAGGTAAAATAATCTCACACAGAGACACAGAGGCACAGAGATCGGTCCTTCTCCGTGCCTCTGTGTCTCTGTGTGACCCCGCCGTTCGGCGCGCGTCGTGCAATCGCCCCGCGGGAACGATCCCCCAACCCTGGACGACGATGCCCGAGCGGACGACTCCCTTCGAGTGGGCCCGGTATGCCGACGCCACCCTGGCCGGGCTCTCCGTGCTGATCCCGGTGCCGTTCGTGGACGACGCCTTCGAGGCGTTCTTTCGCAGGCGCATCCCCGGCGCGGTGGCGCGCTCGCGCGGGCGCACGCTGCCCGGAGAGGTGCGCGCGGCGCTGGACGAGGAGGACGCGGCCAGGCGGGGCGGGTGCGCCACGCTCCCGCTGCGCCTCACGCTGGGGCTGCTGAAGCGCCTGTCCAGGAAGCTGCTCTACTTTCTCACCGTCAAGACGGCCACCGACCGCCTGAGCTACTACTGGTACCGCGCGTCGCTGGTGGACCACATGCTGGCCGCCGGGCACCTGGAGAGCGCCGACTCCGCGCGCGTGGCGCACCGGGCCATGGACGAGGTGCTCGCGTCCACCTCCGGCCCGCTTCCCCAGGTGGCGCGCCAGGTGGTGGCCAGCGCGCGCAACGTGTGGCCCGCGCTGCGGCGGGCGCGGCGCGGCGAAGAGGCGGAGGAGGTGCGCCGCATGCGCTCGCAGCTGGAAGGGCACTGGGGCGAGCTCGCGGAGCACTTCAGCCTGGTGGCGGCCCGGTACGACGCGGCGTACGCACGGCTGCGCGGCTGAAAACGGGGGCTCACACAGAGACACAGAGGCACAGAGAACGGAGCCGGTCGTCATTCCTGGTGTATGCCGGGGAGAGAGGGGCCGGCCAATCAGGGCGCAGCCAGCCGCACCGGCACCCGGACCTCGTGCAGCCGCGGCGGGGCGATGCGCACCACGAACGAGTCCCCCGGGGCGATGGGCGGCGTCACGCTGCCCGGGGTGCCGCTCCAGCCGGGTTCGCCACGCGGACCCATCGTCCGCTGGTGTTGACTTCCGACAACAGGCGCACCACCTTGTGTCGGAGTTCGACACGCACCCTCCCCAGCAAACGTCATGAGCCCGGCCGAGCGCCGCACCCCGCCCCACGAGGTCGTCCGCGGGACACTCGACCTGTTGATCCTGAAGGCGCTCTCGCTGGAGCCGATGCACGGCTGGGCGATCAGCCAGCGCCTGGAGCAGCTTTCACGCGACGCGCTCCAGGTAGGGCAGGGCTCGCTCTACCCCGCCCTCCAGCGGCTGGAGGAGAAGGGGTGGATCGACAGCGAGTGGCGATCCACCGACCAGAACCGCCGCGCCAGGTACTACGAGCTGACCTCCGCCGGCCGCCGCGTGCTGGGTGCCGAGTCCGAGCAGTGGCGCCGCTACGTGGAGATGGTCGACCTGATCCTCCGCACCACCTGACCCGGGGGAAGCTTCATGGGCTGGACCAAGCGCTGGAAGAGGCGCCTGCGGGCGCTGTTGCACAAAGACGCGGTGGAGCGCGAGCTGGACGAGGAGCTCGCGTTCCACCTGGAGATGGCGACCCGGGAGAACCTGCGGGCCGGGATGAGCCCCGCGGAGGCGCGGCGGCAGGCGCGGCTCCAGTTTGGAGGCGTGGAGCGCTTCAAGGAAGAGGTGCGCGACGCGCGCGGCCTGGCGTGGGTCAGCGGGATGGCGCTCGACTTCCGGCTGGGCGCGCGCATGCTGGTGAAGTACCCCGGGCTGACGCTGGTGGGCACGCTGGCGATCACCTTCGCCATCTGGGTGGGCGTCGCGACCTTCGAGTTCCTGTCGCAGGTGGTCTTTCCCACGCTTCCCTTCGAGCAGGGCAGCCGCGTGGTGGCCATCCGCAACTGGGACGTGGAGAGGAGCAGGGCCAGGCCGGCGGGGCTCCACGATTTCGCCGCGTGGCGCGGGGAGCTGCGCTCGGTGCGGGAGCTGGGCGCGTACCGCGCGGCGGAGCGGAACCTGATCACCGGCGACGGGCGGGGCGAGCCGATCGACGTCGCCGAGATCACCGCGACGGGCTTCGGGGTGGCGCGGGTTCCCGCGCTCCTCGGCCGCACGCTCACGGCGGACGACGAGGCCCCGGGCGCGCCGCCGGTGGTGGTGATCGGCCACGACGTGTGGCGGCGCCGCTTCGCGGGCGATCCGGGCGTGCTGGGGCGCACCGTGCTCCTGGGGCGGCAGCGCGCCACCGTGGTGGGCGTGATGCCGGAGGGCTTCGGCTTCCCCGTGGCCCAGAGCGTGTGGACGCCGCTGCGCCTAGACCCGCTGCACTACGCGCGGGGAGAGGAGCCGCGCGTGGAGGTGTTCGGCCGTCTCGCCCCGGGCGTCTCGCTGGGCGAGGCGCAGG
This sequence comes from uncultured Gemmatimonadota bacterium, assembly GCA_902805735.1. Lineage (GTDB taxonomy): Bacteria > Gemmatimonadota > Gemmatimonadetes > Longimicrobiales > Longimicrobiaceae > Longimicrobium. Next base: position 8,416 of record CADCTW010000053.1, read on the forward strand.
CCGAGCTGGACGCGCTGGGCCGGCGCGCCTCCGCCGACTTCGCGGCCACGCACCGGCACCTGCGCCCGCGCGTGATGCCGTACGCCCGCAGCATCATCAACCTGCCCCTGGCCCTGTCCGTGGGCCTGCTTTCGCTCAACGGCTTCGTGGTCGTGCTGCTGGTGCTGGTGTGCGGCAACGTGGCGCTGCTGATGTTCGCGCGGGCGGCCACGCGCGAGAGCGAGATCGTGGTGCGGAGCGCGCTGGGCGCCAGCCGCAGGCGCATCGTGGCCCAGATGTTCGCGGAGGCGCTGGTGCTGTCGGCCGTGGCGGGGGTCGTGGGGCTGGCGGCCGCCAGCTTCGGCCTGCGCTGGGCCATGGACAGCCTGATCGCCGAGATCATGGACGGCGCGCGGCTCCCCTTCTGGTTCCACAGCAGCCTTTCGCCCGCGAGCATCGCGTACGCGGTCGCCCTCACCGTGCTGGCCGCGCTGATCTCCGGGGTCTTGCCCGCGCTCAAGATGACGGGCACGGCGCTGCAGGGGCGCCTGCGCGAGAGCGGGGCGGGGGGCGGGGGGCTGCGCTTCGGCGGCCTGTGGACCGCCGTGATCGTCGCCCAGGTGGCGGTCACGGTCGTGTTCCCGCTCATCACCTACTTCGTGCAAAAGGACGCGCGGCAGATCGAGGCCCAGAAGGACGGCTTCGCGGCGGTGCAGTACCTTTCCGCCCGGCTGGCGATGGACCGGGAGCCGCCCGGCCCCGCCGGCGACACCACGCGCGCCGCGTACCTGGCGCGGATGAAGGCCACGCGCGCCGGGCTGGAGCGGCGGCTGCTGGAAGAGCCCTCGGTGGCGGGCGTCACCTTCGCCAGCAACATCCCGCGCCGCTACCACGGCTGGAACCAGATCGAGCTGGACGGCGGGGCCGTGGTCCCGCTGGACACCGTACGCGGCCACCGCGTGGGCTCCGCGCACATCGAGCCCGACTACTTCGAGGTGCTGGGCCGGCGGGTGCTCTCCGGGCGCGGCTTCTACGCCGGCGACGTGCAGTCCGGCGCGCGCGTGGTGATCGTCAACGAGCGCTTCGTGGACGTGGTGCTGGGGGGGAAGAACCCGGTGGGCCGGCGCGTGCGCTACCTGGCCGGCGAGGGGGCCGCGAGCGAGGACGAGGCGCGTCCGTGGTACGAGATCGTAGGCGTGGCGCCCGACCTGGGGATGACCTCCGGCTACGGCGTGGGCGGGCTCTACCACCCTGTGCCCGCGGACGGGGTGCACGCCGACTACCTGCTGGTGCGGGTGCGCGGGGAGCCGGCGGAGTTCGCGCCCGCCCTGCAGCGCCTCGCCGCGAGCGTGGACCCCACGCTGCGGCTGCACGACATCCTCCCGCTGGACCAGGTGGAGGCTTCCGAGCTGGAGTTCTACGCCTTCTGGATCCGGATCACGGCGCTGCTCACGCTGGTGGTGCTGGTCCTGTCCTGGGCCGGGATCTACGCGGTGATGTCGTTCACCGTCGCGCGCCGCACGCGCGAGATCGGCATCCGCGTGGCCATGGGCGCCGACGCGCGCCGCGTGGTGCTCGCCATCTTCCGCCGCCCGCTCACCCAGGTCGCCCTGGGCGTCGCCACGGGCGCGGCCGTCATCCTGATCCTGCGCACCGGCCTCTCGGACCCGGGCCAGGAGCCTTCCTTCGGTGGAGTCGCCGCCCTCGTGGGCTACGCCGCCGTCATGTTCGGCGTGTGCCTCCTCGCCTGCATCGTCCCCACCCGCCGCGCCCTCGGCATCGAGCCGACGGAGGCGTTGCGGGTGGAGTAGGCGATGGGCTCACCCAGAGACACAGAGGCACGGAGATGAAGTAATCTCCGTGCCTCTGTGTCTCTGGGTGAGATTTCTGCGTCACGTATTCCAGCCGTATCCTGCGGGATGCAGAGACTGCCGCCATGGTCCAACGGCGGCGGCAGAACGGTTACTCGCTGAGCGCGAACTTTTGGATCAAGGCATCAAGCGTAGGCCGGTGCGTTAGACGGCACGCCGAGTTCTGGTTGGCGAACATCTTCTCGAAGCGGTACGCAGTCTCCCGCGTCAGTGTTTGTATCCACTCGACGCGAACGAGGTATTCTCGCTTCTCCGGATCATCGGCGTTCTCCCCCATTTCAGGTGCCAGGACGTCGGCTTCGAGGATCGACAAGTGCTTCCCATTGGCATCGACCATGAAGTCGCGGACCGGGACGGCGCGTTCGCGTACGATCCCCACACCCACGTACCCTTTTGCCGGAATGTACGCGAAAATTCGGGTGCCCGGCTCGAGCTTCCGCAGTGTTTGGCTGTACCACGTCCCCTGCCCCGCGGAGACGAAGCCGTAGCGGACCGCGTCCTCCCAACGGCGGTGTGGGCCTTCGCCGAACGAGACGTAGTAATCACGTACGGTCTGCGGCGATCCAAGAGCCTTGTGCCGGACCCCGTAATCAGTGAGCACGAGCCGTGCTGCCTCCGCGGCCTCGTCCCCATCACGTACAGACACCACCGGCCATGAACCAAAGGTTTTCACCCCCAAAAGCCTTTCGTTCTCAGCCTCCGGCGGGATCGCGATCCGCACCTCGTTCGCCGTTGCCTCGATCCACGTCAGCCAGGTTCCGTCATCACGGCGCCGGTAACTGATGCCGTTCTGGTAAGTGCGCTCGACTAGCTCGGCACTCCCCAGAATCCGCTCGCGAAGATCTTGGAAGAGGGGTCGTGCCTGGGACGTGAGGCGCGCCGCGTACTCGTCCGCGTTGACCGGAGCGGAACGCGTCCGAATCGTTTGCTCGACCTCCTTGCGCTCACGGCCGATCAGGAAATTGCGAGCTTCGGGGAGTGGGATCAAGACGGAAGAATCGAGCACGAGATGCTCCCCGACGAGGTGGGGCCGCAGTCGTACGCACGTTACGTCGAGCTCGAAGGTTCGCAGCCACATCACCGTTGCGGTGATTTCGGGTGGAAACTCCTCCGCAGCGAGGATGATGCGTGGCTTGTTGTCCAAAATTTCGAAACCCGGTTCCTCGACGAAGTCGCGAACTCGGGACAGTGCTTCCGCGTGCGAGACATCATCACCACGTCGCCTGAGGTACTCCCCGTGGAGATCGGCCACGTCATCTAGAGAGAGGTTCGAGCAGTACGCCGCGTATCGAAGTGCTTGTAGCTCAGCGTGCGTGCCGACGGCGCTCCGTTTGAGCTCCACGACTACGAGCTTTCCGCGCGTGTCGAGCGCCAGCACGTCCAATCGCTCCGATGTCCGGTCGAAGCGGTCGAATTCACTCGTGATCACGAGGAGATCTTCGCCCAGAAGCCGTGGATTGGCGAGCACCCACTCCTGGAGGTCGTATCTCTCCCGGTATTTCAGCCCCGCAAGTGTCGCGGCCGAGACCTCGCGAGCCGTCTGCGCTTCTGGATCGATGATGAAGAGCATGATGGGCGCCGGTGCTTGTCGGAACGGGCGAGTGGCAAGTCCTTGGAGGATACGCGCGTTGCGAACTCCATTCCACGGCTTCGGTGGGTGCACGGATTGCTTGGGGCCCCCGCGCCCCGTCACCCTCCCCGGCAAGATCGTCCGCGCCGCGCCGTGGCTGGTCCCCGTCCTGGTGCCGGCCATCCGCCAGCGGGCGCAGCGCTGGATCCTGGGGCTGGACCACGCGCTGCCCCTCTGAGCGGAGGAGGAGCACTTCGGGCCTTCCGGATTGCCACGGTCGCCGCGCCGGAGCTGGCGCGGATCGGAGGGGGCGGTACTCGCTGGACCGGGTGTGAAGCCGAGCGGCCGAGCGGTGTGCATCGCGAGGGTTGCGGAAATCTAGCGACCGGTCTATTGTTCGGCATGAACGCGAAGCGAGACACTCGGGAGAGCCTGATCGAGGCCGGCCGGAAGCTGTTTCTCACCCATGGCTACCACAGCACGGGTGTGGAAGCGCTTCGGGGGGAGGTCGGCGCCCCGAAAGGGGTGTTCTACTACCACTTCCCAAGCAAGGAAGCGCTGGGTCTGGAAGTGCTCGGCCGCTACGCCCGCGAATCCGACGAGCGTACCCGCGCGCTGCTCCAGGATCCGGCCCGTCCCCCCATCGAGCGTCTCAGGCGGTACTTCGAGGACATGGGGGAGATGTTTTGCGGGGCGGGTTTCGCGGGAGGGTGCATGCTGGGCAACTTCGCGCAGGAGCTGGCCGACAGCAGCGAATGCTTTCGCGAGGCGCTCGACGGCTCGTTCGACAGGTGGCAGGCCGTGATCGCGGACACCCTGCGGGAGGCGCGTGATCGCGGCGAAGTGCCGGCGTCCATGGACCCCGAGGCGACCGCCGGCTTCCTCCTGAATGCCTGGCAGGGAACGATCCTGCGGGCCAAGGTGACGAAAAGCCGGCTGCCGGTGGATCACTTCCTCGATGTGACGTTCCGGATTCTGCTCGCGGCCTGAGGCAAGCTTCCGCGACAGGTTCTTGCGCCTACTGTATCTAGTGACCGGTCCATAGAAAACGAGTGAGAACCACGGAGGCGTGTTCCGCGCCCCGTCCACGCGCCCGCCGAGGGCGCACTTCGAGTCCGCTCGGGCGGCGCTCGATCCACAGAAAGGGGACAGACATGAGCCACATCGCCGCATTCGATCCATCCACCCCCACGCCGGGAGCGGGACGCTTCGCGGGGAAGAACGCCGTCGTCACGGGGGGCACCACGGGGCTGGGCTTCGCCGCGGCGCAGCGCCTGCTGGCCGAGGGCGCGCGCGTGCTGATCACGGGGCGGAACGCAGCGCGCGTGGAGGCCGCGGGAGCCTCTCTGGGTGCCGGCGCGAGCGCGGCGCGGGCAGATGTGTGCGACCTCGCCGATCTGGACGCGCTGGCCGAGCGCGCCCGGAGCGAGTTCGGAGCTCCGCCCGCCGGGGGGATCGACGTGGTGTTCGCCAACGCCGGGGTGGGCACCTTCGCGCCGCTGAGCCAGGCGAGCGCGGAGCACTTCGACGAGCTGTTCGCCACTAACGTGCGGGGCGTGTACTTCACGGTGCAGCGGCTCCTTCCCCTGCTGCGTCCCGGCGCCAGCATCATTCTCAACGCTTCCGCCGTGAACGCGAAGGGGATGGCCGGAGGGAGCGTGTACTTCGCCACCAAGTCCGCCGTGCGGTCGCTGGCGCGCACGCTGGCGGCGGAGCTGGCGCCGCAGGGGATCCGGGTCAACGCCGTGAGCCCGGGGCTGGTGCCGACGCCGTTCGTCGGCAAGATGGGGCTGCCCCAGGAGGCGCTCGACGCCTTTGCCGGGCAGGTGATGAGCACCGCGCCTCTCGGCCGGGTCGGGACGCCGGAGGAGATCGCCGCGGCGGTCGTGTTCCTGGCCGGCGACGAGAGCCGCTACATCACCGCGCACGACCTTCTGGTCGACGGTGGCTGGGCCAGCATCTGAGGGCTCCTTTCCCGCGCGGCACGGACCCGGGTGCGAGGCGGGCACGGCGACGCTACGAAGCGCGGTGATCGCACGGAGACACGGGGGAGATCACGAGAGCGACGGGAGTGCCTTTCTCCCTTTCCTCGCTGTTCCCTCCGTGTCTCCGTCCGCGCCACGATGCCCCGGGATTCCGGAGAGGCCATCCCGGCGGAATCCCGGTGCAGGAAGAGAAGACGTCGCGACAGCACATCGAGGTGCTCGGGTCATCGCGCCACACCCGCCGCCATGCGCGCCGCCATCTCGAACGGCGCGGTGGACCGCTGAGCCCGCGAAAGAATCCAGGCCCCCTCCAGCGCGATCACCAGCGCCTCGGCGGATTCGCGCGGGTTCGCCACACCGAGCCGTTGCGCATGTGTGGCTACGCGCTCCACCCAGTCGCCGAACGCCGCCGCGGTGGCCGCGGCCAGCCGCGGCGACGCGGGTACCGTCTCCAGCAGCACCGTGGTCACGGGACACCCGGCGGCGTACCCGCTGGCCTCGAACCACCCGGCCAGCACCCGCGCGGCTCGAAGCGCGCCGTCGGCAAAGCCCTCCGCCTCGTTGAACTCCCGGTCGATGCGCCGCGCGATGTCTCCCGCCGCGGCCGCCACGGCCACGGCCGCCACCTCCTCCTTGCCCCGCGGGAAGTAGTGATAGAAGGAACCCTTGGGCGTTTCGCTCTCGCTCAGGAGCTGGGTGAGTCCGGTACCGTGAAAGCCCTGCTTCTGGAAGAGGCGCACGGCAGTCAGCACCAGGCGGGTTCGTGCGTCGGGGGAATTCATGAGCAGGGCTCCACGAAAGCTTGACACCACAGCGCCAGCTGCGTTATGGTGACCGGTCTACTATGGTGAACGGTCTAGCGGAATCCATGGTAGCGCCGCTGGTGACCTGCCGCCACTCCAGCCGGAACCCACCATGCCCACTCCGCTCGATCTCGTTGGCCGTCTTCCTCCGTCGGGCGCGTCTGGGGCGCGCAAGCTGGGCCTGAGCTGGGCGGCGCCTGCACCGGCGGCGCCGATCCTGACCACGTCCGCCGTCGCGGGACCGGACGTTCGCACTCGCCGCCCGGCAAGGCGCACGGGCGTATGAGCCCGGACGGAACAGCGGAATCGTTTACCCTCCGCGCCGCGGACGGGTACGAGCTGGCCGCCACCCGCTACCCCGCCTCCGGGTCTCTCCGCGCGCGGCTCGTGGTAGCTGGGGCCACCGGAGTGCCCCAGCGCTTCTACCGGCGCTTCGCCGTGTTCGCCGCGTCCCGGGGAGTGGACACTCTGACTCTGGACTACCGCGGGATCGGCGGATCGGCGCCGCACACGCTGCGCGGCTTCCGCATGGACTACCTGGACTGGGCCCGCCTGGACCTCGCCGCCGCGGTGGAGTCCGCGCGCGGGGACGCACCGCTGTGGATGGTGGGGCACTCGTTCGGCGGGCACGCATTCGGCCTCCTCCCCAACCACGGCGAGGTGCGCGCGTTCTACACCTTCGCCACGGGCGCGGGGTGGCACGGGTGGATGCCACCGCTGGAGCGTGCGCGCGTGTGGGCGCTGTGGAACGTGCTGGGCCCCGCCCTCACGGGGTGGAAGGGATACCTGCCGTGGAGCCTTGTCGGGATGGGCGAGGACCTGCCTCTCGGCGTGTACCGGCAGTGGAAGCACTGGTGCCAGTTCCCACATTACTTCTTCGACGATCCCGCTTTCGGCTCGGAAGTGGCCGAAGCTTTCGCGCGTGTCCGCACTCCCATCGCCGCCGCCAACGCCACCGATGACCGCTGGGCACCCCCGGCCTCACGCGATGCGTTCATGGCCGGATACAGGAACGCCCCCGTCACCCCGTTCGACATCGACCCACACCACGCGGCGATAGGGGCCATCGGCCACATGGGCTACTTCCGCCGCGGCGCGGAGCCCCTGTGGGACGGTGCGCTCACATGGTTGGAGGGAGCAGGCGTGTGATGCCGGTGCCGGAGGCGCCGCGGGGTGACCGTGCGTTCGCTCACCCCATCCGTCGCCCCGGACGGGCATCCCGTGGGCTCCTCGGGGGGATCACCGCGGGGCCAGCATGGACAGCCGCCGGCCCACCCGCGCCTCCACCCCGGCGGCCCGCGCCAGGCCGATCCCCGCGAACGCCAGGTTGCGCAGCCAGGCCGGCGCGTCTCCATCCGCTCGATCCTGTCGGTGAGTGCGCGCACCTCGCCGCCGAAGATCGCCACGCGCTCCGCCTCGTACGCCGCCAGCGTCTCCGCCCGCTCGGCGAGGCGGGAGAGCGCGTGCACCGGGGTGCGCGGCCGAGAACACGGTGGCGATCCGCCGTACTCTCGACGAGATGCGGAGCCCATTACGGCCCGGACCAGACACCAGGTGATCCTGTCCGCCTGCAGGAGCGGCACGACGAACCGCCCTTGCAAGCGCCTAACGCCGACGCGACCTCAGGCTGCAGGATGAGCTCGCCGCCGTGCACGCAGAGCCGGGAAAACGCGTCGGCGATGCCGACTAGGATAACGCGAGGAAGAAGGCAGCGGCCGGCGCCCTGCTCGGTGGTCATATACCAGGAAGACGGCGTCGGCCATCCGCCCCGCGCAATTGATCATGTAAATCTCGCTTCCGCACCGACGCGATAGCGGGAAAACCAACCATGAACCTGATCCTCGCTGATGCCGCTCTCCCTCTGCCGCGAATGCGGCCACCAGGTCAGCAACGAAGCGGTTGCGTGCCCGTCATGCGGCGTTCCCAACCCGTCCACTGAGCCGCCCCCGTTCAACGCCCGGCAGTGGGAGGCGCAGCAGCCCGCGGGGCCGCAGGTCGTCTACGTCCAGCGCCAGGGTCCGAGCGGAGGCATCGCGGCGGTCCTGAGCTTCCTGCTCCCCGGGCTAGGCCAGCTTTACAAGGGCCAGATCGGCCGCGGGATTCTATGGTTCTGCGCGGCCCTGATCGGGTACGCCATGCTGATCTTCCCGGGTCTGCTCATCCACCTGTTCTGCATCATCAACGCGATGAGCACCGACTCGGACTGAACCGTCCTGTTGCTCGCCTCCGCCTCGTCGCGAGGAGCCTCGGCTGCAAACGTACGACGCCCGCGGTGAGGTGCTGAGGAGGACGTGACACGAGAGGCACAAAGATGATTCTCACCTCTGTGCCTCTGTGTCTCTGTGTGAGACCGCCGCCCCGTCAGGGCACCGGCGGTTCCGGCAGGTAGATCTCCGTCCCCTTCTCCCTGAACTCCACCGGCTTCTCCGCCATCCCAGCCTCCGCGGCGGCCTGCCTGGCGGCGTAGTCGCGCACGTCCTTCGTGATCAGCATGACGTAGGAAGAGCGAATTAGTGGGCAGGGCCTCATGAGAGAGTCGGCGGCGGCGCGGCTGTTCGCGGGTTCTGGCGAGATGCGGGCGCTCTGCCGGGCGCTGGACCGGGAGGCGACGCCGCTCGGGGCAGTCGAGGGTTGGGCGGCGGCCCTCCGCAACTCCGTGCGGCTCTGCCTCGACTCCGGCTTCGCCATGTGCGTGTTCGCCGGGCCCCGAGCTCGTCCTCATCTGAAACGAGGGCTACATCGAGGCGCTCGGCCGCCGCCCCGAGCACCCCGCCGCGCTGGGCCGCCCCGCCCGCGAGGGTGTGATCCTGAGTTTCCCGTGGGCGTGGCACGCCTCCTCACCCTCCAAGTGATGCCCCTGGTCTTCGGAGGCTCCGCTTCGGGGACCAGGATCAACATCCTTGACGGAACTCCGCGACGGCGCTAGCCTACTACGGCGCGTCGTAATCACTCATCTTCCTCCGATCTCATGGACCGGTACCAGTTCACGTTCGATCCGCGGAAGAAGGGGTTGCGCAAGATCCTCGGGGATCTCGAGGCGGACGTGATGGAAGCAATCTGGACCCGCGGCCATGCCACGGTTCACGATGTACACAAGCGGCTCACCGACGCGGACCGGGAGCTCGCGTACACGACCGTCATGACGGTGATGTCGCGGCTGGCGGACAAGGGCCTGCTCGAGAAGCGGAAGGATGGCGCGGCGTACGTGTATGTGCCGGCCGCCAGCAAGGAGGAATTTACCAGGCGCACGGTCGGTACGGTGCTGAGCGAGCTCCTGGACGACTTCACCGCCCCCGCGATGAGCCAGTTCGTCGACCTCGTGGGCGACGAAGCGGCGATGGAGGCCCTGGCCAAGGCGATCGAGGAAAAGCGGAAGCGGGAGGATACCGATGTTTGAGTGGTTCTTTGCGCCATACGCCCGGCTCCTCGCGGGCGCGCCGGCCCTGCTGGTCATCCCGGGGACCTGCGGGGCGCCCGTGGACGTGCTCCGCGCGCTCACGCTTCTCCTCTTCGCCGCCGCGGGCGCGCGGATCCGGGCCCACTGCGTCGCCGATCGACGCCTGCGCCGCCGGTCCCCGGTTTACGGCCCGGAAGAGTTCTCGGCGCTGCACGACCTTTACCGCCAGGCCGGAGCGTTGGTCGGGCTGCGGCGCCTGCCGCCGCTGCACCGGCACCTGGACGAGGATCCGCTGGCGTTCACCACGGGATGCTTCCGGCCCGCCGTCTTCCTGGCGCCCATCCTGGTCCGCTCGCTGGGGGCGGACGAGCTTCGCGCCGTGCTGGTGCACGAGCTGGTCCACGTGCGGCGGCGCGACAACCTGCGCGCCCTGCTCGGCAGCTTGCTTCCCCTTGGCGCCCTGGTGCTGGTCCTGCAAGTCGCGGCGCTCCACGTGCTGTCCCAGGTGGAGCCGCGGCTCGGCTTCGCCCACGCCGGTCTGATCGCCGTGGCGGTGCTCACCCTGCTGTGGACCTTCCGGTCCATCGCCTGGCCGAGGGCGGTTTTCCGGCGGGAGCTCTCCTGCGACGACCACGTGGTGGATGTGCTGCAGAACCCGCTGCTGGTCGCCGCTTCGCTCGTGCAGGTGTGGCGCCTCCAGAGAGCGCTCCCCCGCCGGCGCGGGGCGCGCCTGGTCCATGCCCACCCCCTGCTCAGGAGCGGGCCCAGCGTGGAGGAGAGGGTGCGCCGCCTGATCGATTATCGGCCCGCCTCGCACCGCGTGTGGCTCACCATGGCGCGCTGGACGCTGGCCGCCGCGGTGCTCCTCTGGACCTCCCTGTTCCTCTGGACCTACCACGCATCCGACGTGCGCGTCCAGAATGCCGACAACGTGCGCGAGTTCGTCCGGCCGCCGCAGCGGTAGCAGCATCCGCGGGCTGACGCCGTGCAGGAGAATGCCAGTGCCCAGAAATACTACGTTTTGTAGTATCGATGGCGGCTACAGGAGCCTCAGCCGCGTCTGCCGAGACACCATGCAACGGGTGAAGTGTTGGGCCAGTCGTCGACCGCTGCCGTGAGCTTTCAGATGCACTTGAATGGAGGTCGTCCATCCCAATGATCCACTGTCGCATTGTCCTCGCTCTCCTCGCGGCGGCGCTGCTCCCCGTTCCGGCTCTGGCGCAGTCACCGCCGGGCCCGGGAGCGCTGGTGCCCGCCGCGGCCGGGCGTCCGGTGGAGGTCGAGCTGCGGAGCGCGGCGCGGGCGGTGGCACCGGGTGACACGGTTCCGGTGGCGATCCGGCTGCTCCCAAACCGCGGGTGGCACACCTACTGGCGCCACGCGGGCGACGTCGGCAGCCCGCCCGCCGTCACCTGGCGTCTTCCGGACGGCTTCACCGCGGCCCCGCTCCGCTGGCCCACGCCGGAACGCATCGAAGCGCCACCGCTCGCGTCCTATGGGTATGAGCACGAGGTGCACCTCCTGGGTGCGGTGCACGTGCCGTCGTCCGCGCGCGTGGGATCGACGGCGAAGCTCGGGGCGACCCTCACGTGGGTCGTGTGCGAGGTGGAGTGCGTCGCCGGGGACGTGGATGTCGCGCTCACCGTGCCCGTGGCCTCCCGGACGATCATCGATGAGGCGGTCGCCCGCGCGTTCTCCGCGGAGGCCGCGCGCATCCCCGCGCGGCGTGACGGCTGGACGTTCCGCGCAGCGACGGATTCCGAGAACGTGCTGCTGCACGTGTACCCGCCCGGTGAATCCGAAATCGCCACCGGGCGGACCCGGCCGCGCGTGCAGTTTTTCATCGACTCGGCGGGGGTGATCGACCACGCCGCGCAGCCCCGGGTTCGTACGGTGCCGGCCGGCATCGAGCTGCAGATGGGCCGCTCCGCGTTCGCGGCCGGGTCGCCATCCCGCATCACCGGGGTGCTCGCGATCGACACCGCGGCCCGGGCGGGCGCCTTCGCGCCCCAGGTGACGCTCGAAGTCGATGCGCCGGTCGTCGCCATGGCGCAGCTTGCCGCCGCCGCGCCACCCACTCTGGGCACGGCGGGTAGCTGGGTCGCGCTCGCGACCGCGGGGCTGCTGGCTCTGCTCGGGGGGACGCTGCTCAACCTGATGCCGTGCGTGCTGCCCGTGCTCTCCATCAAGATGCTCGGAATCGCGGAAGCGGCCGCGCACGACGCGCGAACGGCGCGGCGGCACGTGGTGTTGTTCGGGACCGGGGTCCTCGTCTCTATGTGGGCGCTCGTGGCGGTACTGCTGGCCCTCCGCGCCGCGGGCACCCAAGCCGGATGGGGCTACCAGCTGCAGAACCCCGCGGTGGTCGGTGCGCTCGCGCTCCTCATCTTCGCGGCGGGGCTCAACATGGCCGGCGTGTTCGACCTGGTGCCCGTCGGCGGGAGTCTCTCGGCGGCGGCGCGCCATGCGCCCCGGGGCGTGGAAGCGTTCCTGGGCGGTGTGCTCATCACCGCGCTGGCGACACCTTGCTCCGCCCCGTTCCTCGCCGCGGGAGTCGCGTACGCAGTCACGGCAGGCGCAGTCGAGTCGTTCGTCGTGTTCACGGCGCTGGGGCTCGGGTTGATCTGGCCACTTGCGCTGGTAGCCGCGGTGCCACGCCTGCGCACGTGGCTGCCCAAGCCAGGCGCCTGGATGGTCACGCTCCGCCAGGTGCTCGCCTTCCCGCTTTTCGCCACCGTCGTGTGGCTTGCCTGGGTGCTCGGCCGGCAGGCCGGCGTGAATGCGATGGTCGCCCTGCTCGGCGCGTGCACCCTGCTCTCGTTGGGTCTATGGGTGCTCGGCCGGTTCGGCACCATCGCGGCGCCGACGGGCAGGCGACGGCTGGCACAGGTGCTCGCGATGGCGTCCGCCGCCGGCGCACTCGCGCTCGTCTCGGGTGCATCCGCGCAGGGTGCGCCGGGCGCCGCGCAGGCGGGGAGCGCGACACCAGGTGACGCGGCCGAGGGCGCGCTGGCCTGGCGGCCGTACAGCGCGGAGCTGCTGGAAGCGCAGCGCGACAGCGGACGCATCGTCCTGCTGGACTTCACGGCCGACTGGTGCCTCACGTGCAAGGTCAACGAGCGCGTCGCGTTGGGATCGGAGGCGGTTGGCGTGGCGATTCGCGATCACGACGTCGCGCTGCTGCGTGCCGACTGGACCACGCGTGACCCCGCCGTGACGCGCGCCCTCGCCTCGTTCGGGCGCAACAGCGTGCCGTTCGTCGTCATCTACCCCCGGGCGCGCGAGGCGGCGCCCATCCTGATGCCCACACTGCTTACCTCCGGCATCGTCACGGGCGCGCTCGCACGCGCCGCGGAGTCTCCACCCGGAGTCCCGAAGTCGGCCGCGCTGACGAGCGGCCGAGTTGTACCATCACCCTCACTCCCCAAGGCGACCCCATGAATTCCACGGCTACGCGCCCGCGACGCTCCCGCAAGCTTTTCATCCTCGCCGCGGTTGCCGGCGGCGTCCTGCTGCTCGGCGGCATTGCCGCACGCCAGATCTCCGCGATGTCGGACCCCGTGAGCCTGCCGGACCTCGTGACGGCCGGCGGCCCCGCGCCGGCGTTCACGGCGACCGACACACGCGGCAGATCCCACTCGCTCGCCGGGTACGCCGGCAAGTGGGTCGTCCTGGAGTGGTTCAACCATGGATGCCCGTACACCAAGAAGCACTACCAGCGGGTGAACGGGATCGGGAACACGCAGGCGATGCAGCAGGAGTACACCCGGCGCGGGGTGATCTGGCTCTCGATCATATCGTCCAGCCCGGGAAGGCAGGGCTACACGACAGCGGAGAAGGCCGAGGACATGGCCCGGGACCGGGGCGCGGCGCCGACCGCCATCATCCGTGACACGGCAGGCGTGCTCGGACGGCTCTACGGAGCCCGCACGACGCCGCAATACGCGATCATCGACCCCCAAGGCGTGCTTCGCTACAGTGGCGCGATCGACGACCGGCCCACGCCGAGCGCCAGGGACGTCGCGGGAGCCACGAACTATGCTCGTGCCGCCCTCGACGCGGGGCTGGCGGGCCGGCCCATCGAGACGGCCCAGACACAGCCCTACGGCTGCGATGTGAAGTATTGAGCGTGGAGCGGATGCCGAGCCTTCGAAGCGGGGCGCAAGCCGCTCTGATCGGAGCGCCGCGGGCGCCGTGCGGCCGCTTGTCCTTTTCGATGAGGTTCTTGCCCCGGGTGCCGCGGCCCTGGGCGGGTGCACGGGCGAACCGCACGCGTCCGCACTTGGGAGGATTGGAGCGCCTCTCCTTCCGGTCGAGATCCATGGTGAGTCCTGACACGTACGTCTGGTTCAGATCGGCGGGTCTGTTGCCTGCGCTCCTCACCGTGGCGCTTCTCGGCTGCGCTGCCCCCCCGTCTCCGCCTGCGGGTGGGGCGTCCGGCTCCCTCCCATCCGCGATGGACGGGACCGCACGGACGTTCCTTTCGACGCTGGACGACAGGCAGCGTGCCGTCGCCTCGTTCGCCTTCGATGATCCCGAGCGGGCCAGGTGGGCGTACGTGCCGCAGAAGCGCATCGGCATCCCTCTTCAGGCGATGGATGCCGGGGAGCGTGCAGCGGCGTTCGAGCTGCTGGGCACCGGCTTGAGTGAGCGCGGCACCCAGCTCGCGCGTGGCATCATTCAACTGGAGGGCACTCTCCGCGAGCTGGAGGGGGCGGCGGGCAGTCTCTGGGGCCCCGTGCGCGATCCGGAGCTCTACTACCTGGCACTCTTCGCCGGGCCAGGTGGCACGCACCCCTGGGGCTGGCGCTTCGAGGGTCACCACCTCTCGGTGAACGTCACGGATCTCGGACCACACGGACAGATCGTCGCACCGCTCTTCATGGGTGCCAACCCTGCGCGCGTCCCCAGCGGTCCGCAAGCAGGGACCCGGCTGCTCGCCGCGGAAGAGGACCTCGCATTCGAGCTGCTACACATGCTCGATCTCCGCCAACGCGCTCGCGCCACGATCGCCACCCAGTCACCCGGGGACATTCTCACCCGCAGCGTGCCCGAGGTGAGGCCCATGGCACTGGCCGGCCTGCCCGCGGCCGAAATGGGGATTGCGCAGCAGCGGCAGCTTCGCCGGCTGCTCGAACTGTACGCCGGACGGATGGCAGACTCCTCGGCGGCCAGGCAGCTCCGGCGGATCGACGAGGCCGGCTTTGGGCGCCTGCACTTCGCCTGGGCCGGTGCGCACCGGCCACGCGAGCCGCACTACTACCGCATCCACGGGCCTACCGTGCTGATGGAGTACGACAACACGGGGGGTGGCGCGAACCACATCCACACCGTCTGGCGTGATCTGGAGAACGACTTCGGAGGTGACCTGCTGAGACGGCACTATGCACGGCAGCCTCACCGTCGATGAATCGAGGTTCGCACCACGGAGGCGGAAACCGGCCTCGGCCGCACGCCGCGACGAGCAGGCCGTGCTGGAGCGGACGCCCGCCGCCATGGCGCACTAGAACGGCCGCACCCACGAGCAGGGTGCGGCCGTTCTTCACTCTGTGTCTCTGTGTCTCTGTGTGAGACCGCCGTCCCGTCAGGGCACCGCCGGCTCCGGCAGGTAGATCTCCGCCCCCTTCTCCCTGAACTCCACGGACTTCTCCGCCATTCCCGCCTCCGCGGCGGCCTGCTTGGCGGCGTAGTCGCGCACGTCCTGCGTGATCTTCGTGGAGCAGAACTTGGGGCCGCACATGGAGCAGAAGTGGGCGATCTTGGCGCCCTCCGCCGGGAGGGTCTCGTCGTGGTACGACAGGGCCGTGACCGGGTCGAGCGACAGGTTGAACTGGTCGCGCCAGCGAAACTCGAAGCGGGCCTTGCTGAGGGCGTCGTCCCACTCCTGGGCGCGAGGGTGGCGCTTGGCGAGGCCGGCGGCGTGGGCGGCAATCTTGTAGGTGATGACGCCGGCTGCCGAAACGGAACGGTTGACAGGATATACTGATTCTGGTATATCTCACGACCCTGGACACGCATCGAGTTCAACCACGTTTGTATGGCAACGTCGAAGCGGAAGGATCTGTTCTGGGCGGGATCATCCAAGAAGGACTATGCCGAGTTCCCCCGCGAAGTGCAGGACGATCTAGGCTACGCGCTCGATCTCGTTCAGGCTGTGAGTTCCCCAAACTCTGTCGCCGATCCTCTCTAAACTCTGGCGCGATTCAGGATCACTGACCCTATCTTTTTCGCCGTTCCGTGCAGGGCTGCTGCCCACCGCCGGCC
>CADCTW010000054.1 GCA_902805735.1 uncultured Gemmatimonadota bacterium
GGGCTGGCGCGGGCGGTGGGTTGGGTGAGCCTGGGGCTCGGGCTGGCGCTGGTCGCGTCGCCCGCGCGCACCGTCAGGCGGCTGGGCATGGGCGAGCGTCCCAACCTCGGGCGTCTCCTGGGCGTTCGGGACCTCGTCCTCGGCGCCGGGCTGCTGCGCGGCGGGAGCGAGGCCACCTGGCTGAGGGCCCGGGGGGTGGCGGATGCCCTGGACGCGGCGCTAATCCTGGGCGGCCTCTCCCTCGGCGCCTTCCCGAAGAGTCGAGCCCCCGTAGGCCTCGCTAGCGCCACGGGCTTCGCCATTCTTAGCTTCCTGCTCGCCCGCCGGCTGGACCGCTAGGCTCCCCGGGCCTTCGCCGGACTACCGCGCCGTCCAGCGCTTGCGGGGCTCCGGGACGCCCGCAGGACCGGCGACGAGCCGGTCGGCAACCGCGCCGGTGGCGAACGCGTAGATCGCCTTGTGCAGCAGGTCTACGGCCTGCTCGTCAACCGGCCAGGTCCAGGGTGGCGCGCCGACGCCCGTGGCGTTCTCCAGGGTCTGGTCGTTGAGCAGGCGCAGGTTCATGAACCCGAAAGACCCGACCGGGCCGCGTAGCCCGCGCTCGGCCATGAGCCCGCGGACCGCGCCGAGCAGCACGCCCTGGCCCCAGTGCATCGCCCAGTTCATCCACAGCCGCTCCTCGTCGGGCCTGCGCGGGCGCCGCATCAGCCGCTCCATCGTGTGGGCCGGCACGAACGAGTTGGGCCTGCCGGTAAACCGCTGCTCCACCTTCTCCGCGGCGGTCATCGCCGCGACCCCCACGAGCCCCGCTGCCAGACCCCGTACCGCCGCACCGAGCGTCATCTCCGCAACCTCCGTCTCCGCCTGCTTGTCGCCGAAGCTCACCGCGCGGGCCAAACGGGCCCCCGATGCACCTCTCGAACGTTCGTACCCCGCGGGGCGGGATCTACTCCGAACAGGACCGCCGTGGTGGAAGAGGGTCTTCGCATCTCGGGACGCGCGTGGTGCTCGCGTCCCGGCGTCTCCTGCTTCTATTTCCTCAGCGCCCGCCACGCCCGGCGCAGGTCCCCGCCGGGACGCAGCGACTCGCTGAGGAGCAGCGGCACGCTCCACAGGTTAGCGCCGATAAAGAAACCCCGCGCCCTCGGGACGCCGCGCATCCAGCAGTAGCCCGGGATCGCGACGCTGGGGATCACGGTCCCCACCGTGCCGGCGGAGTACATCGCCGCGCGCGCCGCGGGCGACGCCGCCCCGAGGGACGCGGGGTCGACGCGCGCGCTCAGCAGGGGGAGGTGCGAGAACACCCAGCGCGCCCCCGGCGGGTAGGACCCCGGATGGCTCGTGCCGTGGAGCCCGTATCCGGTGAAGCGGATGCCGAAGGCCCGCCCGACGAGCCAGTGGGAGAAGGCGTGCTCGGTGAAGTAGGCCAGGAGCCGGCTCGCCACCATCAGGCGCGTGCCGCGGGGCCCTTCCCTGCCCGCATACCACGCGAGGATGGCCGCGCCGAGCAGGCCGCCGATCTGGACGGCGTTGCCCTGGGCGGTGGTGAGGGTGAGCCAGGGCGTGATGCGTTTGGGGGTGGGCATGTGTCCTCCGTCGTACCGGTGGCCCGCGAGCCGGGCCTACCCTGGGGACGTCTGTCCGTCGGCTCAGGCCAGGCCCATCGGGCGGAGCACCGTGCCGGCGGCCGTGCCCTCGATCTTGTTGACCCCCAGCACGTACGCGAACTTGTACACCTCGTCCCTGGCCAGCCCCTCCTGGTTCTGGTACTCGAGGATGTGGACGCCCTGGCGCACGAGCA
>CADCTW010000055.1 GCA_902805735.1 uncultured Gemmatimonadota bacterium
CGTGCGCCGCGCGCCCCCCTGCCGGTAGGCCCCCGCCAGCGCCTCCACGTGCTCCAGCGGCGAGCGGCGGCGGGCCGGCTGCGGCGCGATCGGCGCGCCGAAACGCCGCCCCGCCAGCAGCAGCAGCCCCAGCGCCACCACCATCCACTGCACCGCCGCGTGCCCCCAGGGCCGGTCGCGCAGGAAGCGCAGCGTCCCCGCCACGGCGCTGCCGCCGCCCCGGTAGCCGTGGTGGTACTCGTCGAAGTGCACCATGCGCCGCCCGCCCGACAGCTCCACCACCGAGCGCGCGAACAGGTGCGCCGCCCCGCTCTTCCGCAGCTCGTCGTTCGTCAGGGGACGCGGGTCGCTCCACGCCACCACCCGCCCGCGCCCCACGTGGAAGACCGCCGCCACCGGCCGCCCGCGCACCGCGAGGAGCGGAGCCGCTCCCGGGCTCCGCAGGGCGGGGGACTTCGGATCGAAGCCGCGCCGGAAGCCCCGCACCTCGCGCACCCCCGCCGTCCAGGGGTGGGCGGAGGGGTGGGCGGCGCGCGCGCTGTCGTTCATGTGCCAGATACGCAGCGAGTCGCCCTTGAAGGTCTGCAGCTTCAGCCCCAGCGTGTCGCGCAGGCCGTCTTCCCACATCCCCGCGGCGTACACCAGCGTGCCGCCGCGGCGCAGCCACTCCGCCAGCGCGTGCAGCTCGGCCGGCGAGTGCGCCTCGGTGGGGGCCAGGAGCACCAGCGTCCCACGCAACGAGTCCGCGTCCGCGTAGGGCGTCAGGCGCCGCTCGGGGCGCAGCTTGAGCGCCCGCAACACGTCGTGGAGCGCCTGCGTGCCGCCCGGTGTGGCGAGAAAGGAGGAGGGGCGCGGGTCGCTGGATGCGCCCTCGTCCGGGGTGGCAAGGGTGGCGAGGAGGACGATCACCAGGATCAGCATCCCCAGCGCGATCAGGTCGCGGCGGCTACCCACGGGCGCCCGCCTCGCCGGCCGCGCCGCGCAGCCGCTCGTACCCGGCGGCGTCCAGCGGCCGCCCGCCGAAGGCCACCGGCTCGAACCCGCGCAGGAACGCAGCGAAGGGGCGCGCCACCTCGGGGTGCGCGCGCAGCTCGCGGCGGTAGTCGCCGGGGGTCTTGGAGGGGTCGAAGCGCACGGCGCCGCGACCGTCCAGCCGCAGCAGAAGGGCGTGGTAGAGCGCCAGCGAAGCCTCGCGCAACCGCCCTTCCGCCGCCGCCCGGCGCGCCTCGGCCTCCCACTCCGCCGCCCCGCGCGGACCACGCTGGGCCTGCTCCGCCGCGCCGCGGGGCCGGGCGGAGCGGCCGCCGGAGAACGCGGAGACGCTGGAGTAGATCAGGTGCGCGAGAAGGGCCACCGCCGTGATCACCAGCCACGCCACGATCAGCCAGTACAGGATCGGACGTGTCGCCTCCATGGCGCGGAAGGAGTCCAGCCAGCGCAGCACGAGCAGGATGCCCTCGCCGATCTTGCCGTAGATCCAGGCCCACACGTCGGGCGGGGCGGCCTGCTTGCGGAACTCGGGCTGGTTGTACACCTGCTCCAGCGCGCGCTCCACCTTTGCCACGTCGGGAAGCGTCTGCATCACGTCACCCAGCCGCGGGCAGGCGCGGGGAAGCCGAACAATGATCTCACACAGAGGCACAGAGACACGGAGGAGGGTTCCTCTCCGTGTCTCCGTGCCTCTGTGTGAGCCATGCTGTTCCTATGCACCGGAGTCCAATCAGGCGTAAGCCGGGATCCCCTCGGCCATCATCTGCACGTCCAGCCCTTCGGAGCGGATGCGGCGGTCGTAGTACAGCAGCACCGCGACCGTGGTGGAGAACGGCGCCGCCAGGGCCGACAGGAGCAGGCTGAGCCCCTGCGTGCCGATCAGCGCCGCCATCGACGGCTCGCCGCCGCTGGCCGCCGTGTTCGCCATCGAGAACGCGCTCACGGCGTAGTTGGGGAGCGAGGCGATCAGCGCCGCCACGATCACGATCCCCAGGATGCGACCCAGCGACCCGCGCGCCAGCTCGCGCGAGCGGCCCAGCGCCTCCACCGGCCCACGGCTCTCCACCACCACCGCCGGGACCGCGGCGAAGAACATCGCCATGACGATGAAGCCGGGGATGATGAAGAAGATGAAGCCCAGGACGATCAGGAAGCCCGCCATGAGCAGCGCCACGAAGAGCGGAATCGCCCGCGACAGGCCGCGGCCGAGCCCCGCGCCCAGCGTCACCGGGCGCCCAAGGTACGCCTCGGAGGCAAGGTAGGTGACGCTCCCCCACGACACGGCGAAGCCCAGCACCATGAGCGGGATGGAGATGACCATGGTCATTCCGGCGGCCGCCAGCCCGGCGGTGGTCTGGCCCGCGCCCACCACCATGGCGACGGCCGCGCCGATCAGCACGAACGGCGCGTACGAGATGAGGGCCGAGAGGAAGAGCGGGACGAAGTGGCTGCGGTAGATCTTGAACGCGCCGTCCAGGATCTCCCCGAACGACATGGGGCGGATGTGCTGCATGGGGGGAACTCCGGTGGGGAAGGGGAGCGCGTGGGGACGCGCGAGTGCGGCGGGCGCCGCGGGGGCGGACGAAAAGCTAGGCAGGGCGCGCTTCCCGTGTCAATATCCGTCCGAACAGATGGCGCCTCAGCGGACCCGCACGCGCAGGGGCCGCGAGGCCCCCTCGGCCAGCGGGCGGTGCTGCTCGTCGGACCACGCCAGCTGCAGCGCCTGGTCGCCGCGGGGGAGGGCGGCGACGGTCCAGCGGTAGCGGGTGCCGCCCAGCGGCTGGATGTCGCGGTTGGCGGCCATCAGCTCGGTGCCGCCCACGCGCAGGTGCACGTGGCGGCCGGTGGCGTTCCACCCCATGGGCCCAGCCGTGAGCGGCACGCCCGCGTCGAAGACCACGCCCAGCGGCAGGGAGACCTCGGCGCCCTCGCGCGGCTCGAGCACGGTGAGCGGCGGGACGGCGGGGGCCGCCGCGCCCGTGTCCGCTTCGCCGCCGCGCAGCAGGAAGAAGAGGGCGAGCACGGCCAGCGCCGCTCCCACCACCCCGTACACCCGGTCCGTCACCCTGCTGCCCGATTCGCCGCTCATCGCCCGCCCGCTCTGGTTGGTCGCGCCCGGCGCCTGCCGGCCCGGGAAAGATGGGGCGGCGGGGCGCACGGCGCGAGGTTGCAGCAACACGGCGTGGTGGATAGTGTTACGAGACGCGGCGCTCCGCACCCGGGGCGCCCACATCCTGCGACGCCCACGCGTGCCACAGCCGATCTTCCGCCGCCTCCGCGCGGCCCTCGTACTCGCCGCCCTGCTGGCGGCGACCGGACTCCCCGCGCCCCTCGCCGCGCACACCCGCCTCGCCTCCTCGTCCCCCGCGCAGGGCGACACGGTGGCCGCGGGGCTGTCGCGCGTGGGCGTGCGCTTCACCCGCCCGGTGGAGGCGGAGCTCACCTCGCTGACGGTGCTCGCCGGGAGCGACACCGTGGCGGCCGGGCAGGCGGCGCTGGTGGCGGGGTCGGAGGGGCGGGAGTTCACCCTGGGGCTGGCGGCGGGGCTGCGGGCGGGCGGCTACACGGTGGCGTGGCGCACCGCGGGTGCGGACGGGCACGTGATCCACGGCACCTTTGCATTCGTGGTGAGCCCTGCGGCCACGGGCGCCGGCGTCCCCGCCGCCGTCGCGCCCATGCCGGAGGCGCCCGCCGGCCAGCCGGGCCCGGACCTGGACGAGTCGTCGTCGTCGGACTCGGCGCTGGCGGTGCTGGTGCGCTGGGCCGGGTACCTGGCGCTGCTGGGGATGGTGGGCGCCGCGGGGTTCGAGCTGGGCGTCATCCTCCCGCTGCGCCGCCTGCACGCGCACGACCTGGTGACGTCGCGCGCGGCGTACGGGGCGTGGTTCCTGGCCGCGGGGGCGGCGGCGCTCTCGGTGCTGCTCCTGGTGGTGCGGCTCTGGATGCAGGCGGCGCAGGCGTTCGGCCCCGCGGAGGCGCTGGACGGCGGGCGGCTCCGCTCGCTCCTGGTGAACACCGTGTGGGGGAACGCGTGGGTGCTGCAGGCGCTCGCAACCGTCGCCTTCTTCGTGGGCCTCCTGGTGGCGCGCGCGCCGCACGGCCGCACCATCGGGTGGATGGGCGCCGCCGTGGGCGCGGTGATCCTCTGCGCCGTCCCGGCGTTGTCGGGCCACGCGGCGGCGGTGGAGGGGCGCACCGGCATCGCCATCCTCAGCGACACGGTGCACGTGCTTGGCGCGGGTTTGTGGCTGGGCACCCTTTCCGTGCTGATCGCCGCCGGCCTCCCCGCGGCGCTCTGGGCGCGCGACGGCGGCGGCACGGCCGCCTTCGCGGCGATGGTGAACCGCTTCTCACCGGTGGCGCTGGCCAGCGCCGCGCTGGTGGCCGCCACGGGTGTGATCAACGCCCTGTTTCACCTGACAGCCCCGGCGCAGCTCTGGACCACCTCGTACGGCCAGTTCCTCCTGGCCAAGCTGGCGCTCCTTTCCGTGGTGGCCGCCACCGGCTTCTACAACTGGCGCCGCGTCCGCCCCGTCCTGGGCGACGAAGCGGCCGCCCTCCGCCTCCGCCGGTCCGCGCGCGTGGAGCTCCTGGTGGGCGGCGCCGCCGTCCTGGTCACCGCCGTCCTGGTAGCGCTCCCCACGCCGGGGTGACCCGGCATTCCCTCTCGAACGGGTGAACGTATGGCCGCGAACGCGAAGCAGCAGGCGATGGAGGTCATCGAGCGCCTCCCGCAGGACGCCAGTATCGAGGAGGTGATGGAGAATCTTTACTTTCTCACCAAGGTGCGCCGCGGCCTCGCGCAGATCGAAGCGGGGCAGGTGGTCTCGCACGAGGAAGCCAGGAGCCGCCTTGGCCGCTGATGCGGGTCGACTGGTCGGAGCAGGCGCTCTCCGACGTGCAGGAGATCCACGCCTTCATCGCTCGGGACGCCCCGGTCTTCGCCGAGCTCTTCATTGACCGCGTAGTCGAGTCGGTGGAGCATCTCACGAGCTTCCCGGAGTCCGGACGAGCGGTTCCCGAGTTCTCGCGGCCTGACCTGCGCGAGCTGACCCGCGGAAGCTACCGTGTCGTGTACCCCGTGGGCCGCGACGCCGTGTCCATCGTCACCGTCTTTCACACCGCCCGCCTCCTGGGCCCTGAGCACGTGCGGGGCCTGGGCTGACGATCCCACAGAGCCACGGAGGCACAGAGATGAAGTCGTCTCTGTGCCTCTGTGTCTCTGAGTGAGATCGCTGTTGCCCAAAGATTGCGGAGGAGCGCTCGCATGAACCCGATTTTCCTGATGTGCGCCCTGGCGGCTGCTTCGCCGCAGCGTGACACGGTGCCCGTGGCGCTGGACACGCTGGCCGTGCGCGTGCTGCGCGTGCCCCTCCCCCTGCGGCGCGCGCCGTACGCGGTGACGGCCGTGAGCGGGCCGGAGCTGACGCGCGCCAGGCCCGGGCTGGCGCTCAACGAGACACTGGTGGCCGTGCCCGGCGTGCAGGTGGACAACCGCTACAACTACGCGCTGGGCGAGCGCATCTCCATCCGAGGCTTCGGGGCGCGGGCGCAGTTCGGGGTGCGCGGGGTGCGCGTGCTGGTGGACGGCATCCCCGCCACCCTCCCCGACGGGCAGACCACTCTCAACCACGTGGACCCCGCCCTCCTGGGCTCCGCCGAGGTGATCCGCGGGCCCGCGGCGGCGCTGTACGGCAACGCGTCGGGCGGCGTCATCCGCCTCGCCACCCTCCCGCCTCCCGACGCGCCCCTCTCCGCCGACGGCCGCGCGGTGGCCGGCAGCGACGGCCTCCTGCGCACGCAGGGGAGCGCGGGAGGCCGGTCGGGGCGCTTCTGGTACCGCGCCGACGCGTCACGGCTGCGCTACGAGGGGTTCCGTACGCACTCGGCCGCGGACAACCTGCTGGGGGGCGGGGTGCTGGCGTACCGCCATGGGGGAGACGAGGTGCGGCTGACGGGCCGCTTCGTGCGCTACGACGCGCTGAACCCGGGCTCGCTCAGCGACTCGCTGCTGCGGCTGGACCGCACCCAGGCCTTCGCCAACAACGTGCGGCAGCGCACCGGCGAGGAGGGGCGCCAGGCGCAGGTGGGCGCCACCTGGGAGCACGCGATCGGCGCGGGTGCGCTGGAGGTGGCCGGATACGCCCTCACCCGCTCCCTGGACAACCCCATCCCCGACCGCATCATCGACCTGGACCGCCGCGTGGGCGGGGTGCGCGCCTCGCTCTCGGGGCGCACGGGGACGGGCTTCGCGTCGCTGCGCTGGACGGCGGGGGGGGAGACGGAGGTGCAGAGCGACGACCGGCGCAATCACAGGAACCAGGCGGGAGAGCGCGGCGTGCTGGTGCTGGACCAGCGGGAGCGGGTGAGGTCGCGCGCGGTGTTCGGGCTCGCCACCCTGTCGCTGGGCGGCCGGGTGGACGTGCTGGGCGCCCTTCGCCACGACGCCTTCCGCTTCTCCGCCGACGACCGGCTGGTGACGGCCGCCAACCCGGACGACTCCGGGTCGCGCCGGCTCGGCCACTGGAGCCCCACCCTGGGCGTGTCGGTGGCCGCACTTCCCGGCGTGTCGCTGTACGCCAACTACGCGCACGCCTTCGAGACCCCCACCACCACCGAGCTGGCCAACCGTCCGGAGGGCGCCGGCGGCTTCAACCCGGAGCTCGACCCGCAGGTGACCGACTCGTACGAGGCGGGGAGCAAGGCCGCGCTGGGACCCGTTCGCGTGGAGGCGGCCGTGTACACGGCGCGCATCCGCGACGAGCTGATCGGCTTCCAGGTGCCGTCTGCGCCGGACCGCACCTTTTTCCGCAACGCGGGCCGCTCCCGCCGCCGCGGCGCCGAGGTGAGCGCCGCGGTCCAGCCGCGCCCCGGCGTGTCCGCCCGGGCCGCGTACAGCTACACGGACGCGCGCTTCACCGAGTACACCGCGGGCACCGCGGACCTGTCCGGCATCCGCGTCCCCGGCATCGCCCCGCATCGCTGGGAGGCGACGCTGAACCTGGCGAGCCCCCGCGGGCCCTTCGCAGGGCTGGACGCGCGCCGCGTCTCCTCCATCCCCGTGCGCGACGACGACCGGGCCGGCGCCTTCCGCTCCCCCGCGTACTCGCTGGTGGACGTGCGCGCCGGGTGGGAGGAGCTGCGGGTGGGGCGGGCGCGCGTGACCCCCTCCGCCGGCATCACCAACCTGTTCGGCGCGCGCTACAACGCGTCCGTGGTCGTGAACGCCTTCGGCCGCCGCTTCTACGAGCCGGGGCCGGGCCGCGCGCTGTACACCGGCCTGGCGTTGTCGCTGCGGTAGGCGCGTCGCGCCGGCTGGCTGCTGGCGACTGAAGTCGCTGCAACGAAAGCACGAAGTCCGCCTGCGCGGACTCGTACTCAGAGATCGATGGGAGCCTTCCAGTCCCCGCAGGGGGACTTCGTGCCGTCGTAGCCGCGACTTCAGTCGCCGGGACGGGCGGCGCCAACTGCCCCACCCTGGCGCGCGATTCGCAACCGCGTCCCGGGCCGTCCCCGCGCCATGCGGGGAGGTTCATCCAACAGGAGGCCGCCATGAAGCCGCACTTCGCGCTGCGCCCCATCCGCACGCTGCTCGCACTCGTCCTGGCGCTGGCGGTGGCCGCCTGCTCCACCACCTCCGGCGGGCAGAGCGGGGCCAGGGGCGACCGGGCGGGTGTATCGATCCAGGTGGAGAACGACAACACCCCGTCCGGCGACCTGACGGTGTACATGGTGAGCCCGAGCGGAGGCCGCCAGATCCTCGGCTCGGTGCCCCCCAACCGCACCGTCACCCTGAACTACGACGGCGCCACGGTCGGCGGGCAGTTCCGCCTGCTGGCGCGCCCCAACGGCGGCCGCGACATCGTCTCCAACCCCTTTGCCCTCGGCGGCGTCACCCGGGTCCGCTGGTCGCTGCGGTCCAACATCGCGGTGCCGGTGGACTGAGGGCCCTCACCCGGCGGCCTGAGAGCCGCCACCCTCTCCCAGAAACTGCCCTGGGAGAGGGGACATGATCGTGCGGCGCGAGCGGCCACCCAGCGCGCCGACAGGGCGGGCGCGATGAACCGCGCCCCTACAGGCCCAATCGCCACGAGCGGAGCTCGGGGGGACCGCCCGCGAAGTAGTCCCCTCTCCCGCGCTGTTTGCGGGAGAGGGTGGCAGCTGTAAGCTGCCGGGTGAGGGTCCCGGCACGTGAAATGCGCCCGCGCAAAGCCCTCGACAACGGACGGGCGCCCCTGGCGCACCGTCGTATCCGCCCCTGCACCGCGAGGCCGCTCCATGCCGCGCTTCCGCCCACGCCTGCTGCTGCCCCTGCTGGCGGCCGTGGCCCTTTCATCGTGCGAGTACGCCAAGCTGTTGCGGCCCAGCGTCCTCAAGCAGCTCAACCCGCGGGTGGTGAGGCTGGTGAACGAGCTGCCGCGCGTGGACGATCCCAACGAGGAGGTCGTGGCGCGGCTCTTCGCGCATGGCGGGCTGGGGCACGCCAAAGCGGGGGCCGACGGGGTCCTGCGCGCAACGGTGCGCATCCCCAAGGGCGAGTACATGTGGTACCCGGCCATCATCGTGATGCCGCGCGGGGGCGAGCTGGAGCTGGACTTCTACAACGAGGACCCGTTCTCGTATCACGCGGCCTTCCTCCCCAACGTGGGGAACCGCCACGCGCTCTTCCTTCCGGTGGGCACGCGCGGGCGCGCCCGCGTGCGGCTGGACCAGCCGGGGCTCTACTGGTTCGGGTGCCCCGTGGCCAACCACGTGCAGCGCGGCATGCTGGGCCTGATCATGGTGAGCGGCGAAGTACCCGCGGAAGCGAAGCTGGACCGTCCCCGGCAGCCCCGTCACTGAGAGCCGACATGCACATCCGCCTCGTACCCGCGCTCCTCGTACTCTGCGGCGCCTGCGCGAGCCGCCCGCCCAACTGGCCGGTCACCGAAGTCAGCAAGCCGATGACGGCCTACAACGAGGCCATGCGCGGCCTCGCCCCGCCCGTGGCGCAGGGGGTGGACGCGGCCCGCATCCGCGCCGCCCGCTCCGAGCCGCAGAACTGGCTCACCTACTACGGCGCGTACGACGGGCAGCGCTACAGCACGCTGGACCAGATCAACACGAACACCGTGCGGGGGCTGCGCCCCGCCTGGAACTTCCAGTTCGCGCCGCTGGGGCTGATCGCCGCGCCCGCCACCTTTTCGTGGGAAGCGGCGCCCATCGTGGTGGACGGGGTGATGTTCATCTCCGGCTACGACGGCTACGTGTGGGCGCTGGACGCGGCCACGGGCGAGATGCTCTGGCAGTACAAGCACGAGATCCCGCTGGACGTGCCCCTCTGCTGCGGCCACGTGAACCGGGGCGTGGCGGTGGCCAACGGGCGGGTGTACTTCGCCACCGTCAACGGCTACCTGGTGGCGCTGGATGCCACCAACGGGCGCCTGGTGTGGCAGAAGGCCTTCGCCGACGTGCGCGCGGGCGAGAGCGCCACGCTGGCGCCGCTCGCCGTCAAGAACCTGGTGATCGTGGGGAGCTCGGGCGCGGAGTACGGCGTGCGCGGCCACATCGACGCCTTCGACCAGGCCACGGGCAACCGCGTGTGGCGCCGCTACAACGTGCCCAAGCCGGGGGAGCCGGGCTCCGAGTCGTGGCCCGCCGAGGCGTGGGCGCGCGGCGGCGGCACCGCCTGGATCACCGGCACCTACGACCCCGAGCTGGACCTGCTCTACTGGGGCACCGGCAACCCCGGCCCCGTGTTCGACGGCGGCCCGCGCCCCGGCACCAACCTCTACACCAGCTCCGTGGTCGCCCTGGA
Source organism: uncultured Gemmatimonadota bacterium (assembly GCA_902805735.1). Lineage (GTDB taxonomy): Bacteria > Gemmatimonadota > Gemmatimonadetes > Longimicrobiales > Longimicrobiaceae > Longimicrobium. The sequence continues at coordinate 9,788 of CADCTW010000055.1, forward strand.
CCCGGACGACGGCGCGCTCCGCTGGCACTACCAGTGGACGCCGCACGACGTGTGGGACTACGACGGCGTCAACGAGAACATCCTGTTCGAGCAGAACGGCCGCCGCCTGCTGGGCCACTTCGACCGCAACGGCTACTTCTTCGTGCTGGACCGCACCAACGGCGCACTGGTGCGCGCGGCTCCCTTCGCCCGCGCCACCTGGGGCGAGATCGACGGCGCCACGGGCCGCGTGACGCCGCGCCTGATCCCCACCCCGCAAGGCACGGAGATCTGCCCGGGCCCCGCGGGCGCCAAGGAGTGGCCGCACGCCTCGTACAGCCCGCAGACGGGGCTCTTCTACGTCCCCGTGATCGACGCGTGCGCCCGCTTCAAGCGCGGCCCGGTGGTGTACCGCGAGAGCATGTTCTACCTGGGCGGCGAAGCGGACGTGCGCAGCTACGAGCAGACGGGGTACGTCAAGGCGATCGACCCCGCCACGGGGCGCGAGGTGTGGTCGTGGCGCGGCCAGCACCCCATGGTGGCCTCGGTGCTGAGCACCGCGGGCGGCCTGGTCTTCACCGGCGAGCCCAACGGCCGCTTCAACGCGTGGGATGCGCGCACGGGCGCCATGGTGTGGAGCTACCAGACGGGCAACGGCATCCACAGCAACCCCGTCACCTACAGCGTGCGCGGCAAGCAGTACATCGCCGTCCCCACCGGCTGGGGCGGCTGGCTGGAGGGCTACGCGCCGGAGATGTACGGCGCGCCGCGGGGAAGCGCCCTGTTCGTCTTCGCCCTCCCCTGAAAACAGGGATCACACGGAGACACAGAGGCACAGAGATTGGTCTTCTCTGTGCCTCTGTGTGATCAAGCAGTCGCCGGCGCCAGCAGCCGCTCCACCTCCTGCACCACGCGCCGCGGCTCCACGGGCTTGCTCAGGTATCCGTCGCACCCCACCTCTGCGGCCCGCTTGCGGTCTTCGGCCATGGCGTGCGCGGTCAGCGCGATCACGGGGATCGCGGCCGTCGCCGGGTCCCCCTTGAGGATGGAGGTGGCCTCCCAGCCGTCCATCCCGGGCATCGCCACGTCCATCAGGATCAGCGAGGGGAGGATCTCGCGGGCCGTGCGCACCCCCTCCTCGCCCGTCTCCGCTTCCACCACCGTGTAGCCGAAGTGGCGGAGGATGGTGCCGTAGATGGCGCGGTTGTCCGGGTTGTCCTCCACCAGGAGGATGGTCGCAGGTGCCATGATCTCTTGCAGGGAAAGGGACGGCCGAATCGGGGCGCGGGGCCGCTGCAAGAAGCGCGCGTGCCCCGGCACAGCCTTCCCCCCCGCTCGCGCGCGGGATAGACTCAACGACATCGACTCGTACAAACCCTGTGCGCCGCACGAAGGAAGCCATGCCCGACGCCACGCCATCGTTCACCCGGCAGCTCTTCACCGGGGACCTCGACGATTCCATCCTCTTCCCGTACCCCCGCATCACCGAAGAAGAGGACCGGCGCGTCACCGCCTTCCTGGAAGAGCTGCGCGCGTACCTGGACGCCAACTTGGACCGCGAGTGGATCGACGAGAACGAGCGCATCCCCGACCAGGTGATGGAGGGGCTGCGGCGGATCGGGCTCTTCGGCATCTCCATTCCCGCGGAGTACGGCGGGATGGGGTTCTCGCAGAGCGCGTACTGCCGCGTCTTCGAGTTCGTGACGGGGTACGACGTGGGGCTGGCGATCGTGCTGGGCGTGCACCTTTCCATCGGCATCAAGGGGATCCAGCTCGCGGGCACCGGCGAGCAGAAGCGCCTCTACCTCCCGAAAGCGGCCACGGGCGAGTGGTTCGCATCCTTTGCGCTCACGGAGCCGGAGGCGGGGAGCGACGCCAACGGCATCCGCACCCGCGCCGTGCTCTCGGACGACGGGCGGCACTGGGTGCTGAATGGGGACAAGATCTGGATCGGCAACGGCTCGTTCAGCGAGGTCATCGTGGCCTTCGCGCAGACGCCGGTGGAGCGCGGCGGCAAGACGGTGGACCGGGTGACGGCGTTCATCCTGCGCCCGGACATGCCGGGGTACGAGCGCGGCGCCGTGCTGCGCAAGATGGGCGCGCGCGGCTCCAACCAGACCGAGCTGCACTTCCGCGACGTCCGCGTGCCGGTGGAGAACGTGCTGGGCGAGGTGGGGGAGGGCTTCAAGCTGGCGATGAAGATCCTCAACTCGGGGCGCCAGGGGCTGAGCGCGGGGGCGGCCGGGGGCGTCAAGCAGTGCCTGCGCATGGCCAGCGAGTTCGCGCGCGAGAGGGAGCAGTTCGGCAAGCCCATCGCGCAGTACGAGATGATCCAGGGGAAGCTCGCCGCCATGGCCGCGGACGCGTACTCGGCCGAGAGCGTGGCCTACTTCACCACCGGCCTCGCCGACCGCGGCGACGTGGACTATGCGCTGGAATCGGCCGCCGCCAAGGTGTGGAACAGCGACGCGCTGGACCGCGCCGTGGACGACCTGGTGCAGATCGCGGGAGGGCGCGGCTTCGTGAAAGGCTACCCGTACGAGCGGATGTACCGCGACGCGCGCATCACCCGCATCTTCGAGGGCACCAACGAGATCCTGCGCCTTTTCGTGGGCCTCAGCGGGATGCAGGAGCCCGGCGAGTACCTCAAGGCCATCGGCAAGGCGTTGCGCGAGCCGGTGAAGCAGTTCGGACTCCTCAGCGAGTTCGCCACGGACCGGGTGCGGCTGGCCCTCGGCGGCGGCGAGCCGGCCATCGAGGGCGAGGTGCACCCCTCCCTCCGCCGCCACTTCGACTACCTGGTGGACCACACCCGCGACCTGCGCGTCGCCACCGAGCGCATGATCCGCCGCCACGGCCGCGACATCGTGGACCGCCAGTTCGTCGTCTCGCGCATCGCGGACATGGCCATCGAGCTGTACGTGCGCGCCGCCCTCCTCTCCCGCACCCAGGCGCTCCTGGCCGCGCACGCCGCCGGCGCCGCGCAGGCCCCCCCGCTCACCAGCACCCGCGTTTCCCTGGACGAGCCCTCCGTCACCCGCGTCCTGCGCCTCTGCGACCTGGCCTGCCAGCGCTCCGGCCTCCGCTTCCGCACCGCCCGCGAGGCCCTCACCGACGGCCGCGACTCCCTCCTCCGCGGCGTCGCCGCGGACGTGCTGGTGTAAAGGTGTTTTCTCTGTGCCTCTGTGCCTCTGTGTGAGCCCTAGCCGTTCCCGGGCTCGTGCGGCACCGCGTACGGCTCCAGCACCTCGCCGTACTCGGGAAAGATGCCGGAGGGGGCGGGCACCTTCTTCCCCTCCACCATGGACTGCAGCATCAGCGCGTTGGTGACGCCCTTGCCGCGGTAGTGGTTGTTGGTGACCACGTACACGTCCTCGGTGGCCTTCTGCCCGGCGATGTCGCGCACGCGCTCGGCCCAGGGCTGCAGCTCGGAGGCGGGGTAAAGGTAGTCGTAGCGCTCGTGGGGCTCGGCTTTGGCGCGGAACCAGTCCTGGTAGTTGCGGCCGTGCACCCGCACGTAGCCCACGCGCGACGTGGCGTGCGCGCTGGGGGCGATGGAGTCGCCGAAGAGCGGCTGGTCGATGTTCACGAAGCCGATGCCGCGGTCCGCCAGCGCCGCGAAGAAGGCGGGCGTGTTCCAGCTCTCGTGCCTCACCTCCAGCACCAGCGGGAAGTCCCCGAAGGTGGTCGCCAGGTCGTCCAGCCACTCGCGGTTCTCGTCCGTGCGCCGGAACGACCAGGGGAACTGCAGGAGGAGCGCGCCCATCAGCCCCGCCTCCAGGATGGGGTCCATCCCCTCGCGCACCTCGCGTACCTCGTCCGCCGTCCACGCCGTCGCGCGCTGGTGGGTGAAGCGCTGGTAGAGCTTGGCCGTGAAGCGGAAGTCGGGCCTGTGCTCCACGCGCGACACCCAGCTCCGCGCCGTCTTGGCCGTGGCGGGGCGGTAAAAGGTGGAGTTGACCTCCACCGTCGCGAAGTACTCCGCCATGTACTGCAGAGGGTCGAAACCGCGCGGCTTCTTTTCCGGGTAAACGATCCCAGCCCAGTCCTTGTACGACCAGCCGGCGGGCCCGTAGCGGATCATGCGTGTGCTTCCGTTGGCGTGTGGGTGGTGCTCCCGTCGCGTACAGCCTGCATGGGCCAGGGGTAACACCCACGTGGCGGCCCGACGGAGGTGCAAGGCTTGCTTCCCGGGTAGTTCAGCCTCCCTGGCTCACCTCATAACTTTCTTCCATTCGATCTCGTAGCCAGCAGCAGCCAACTCGCGCGCCAACTCCTGCTTCCAGCCATTCCCAGCGTCCATTGGCGTCCAAACCACCCCTGCGAAGTCGCCAGGAATATCTACGGTGCCGCGGCGGAGGGCACATACGCGATCACGGCCGAGCTTGCCGATGAAGTATCCAAGTTCAAGAAGAACGTTCTGACGAACACGTGGCTCAGCCGGTTCCCCTTTCTTGTTCCCTTCGTCATCGGGCGTGAGGAGCACGACGGCAAAGCCTACGTCGCTGTTCGCCTCAACCTTCTCAATGATTGTACGGCCACGATTCGCCTGCTCGTGCAAAATGATCGGATCAAATCCAATCATGCCAAGGTACCGCGCAACGGATTCTCGGGCCTCACCGTCGTGACCATGCACGATGAAGATTTTGTTCGATTGCGGCATGATGAGCACGGGAACAGGCTGGCCATTAGTAAGAACGTAAAGTTTGTAATCACGGACAAATGGGATGATCATTTGACCCGTTACCGCGCGAATATTGTGGATCAGTTTGCTCCCAGCATAGTAATATAAGTGTGCGAAGTCCCTCATTGTGTTAGGATCGGCAGCGAAACGATCAATCAGCAGAAGCACCAGCCCAAGCGTCTGCTTCGGATCGTCCGGCCAGTTGAGACGGGTGCTGCCGACCATCCCTCCGGAGCCGGGGTTCTGCCCTAAGAACAGGTCAAGGTCCACCCCTTGAGTCAACGTTTCGGTGAAGGGTCGGAGCTCCGGGCTATGCAGTAACCTACCCAGCGTCTTGAGCGGACGCTCATACGTCTGGTACTGGGAAGCCTGAAGGTCGAGCACGGCATTGTTGATTTGTTCAAAGATGTCATTGGCGACCATCAGCCTTGCCCCCCGCTCAGTCGCAATGTTGCCGCACGTTCCAGGATGGCTTGGCGAAAGTGTTCCTTTGTTTGCTTTGCCAATGGGCCAATGATTGGGTTTGATGAATATTGGGCTAGCCGTTCATCGACTAACATGTCCACGTGCTGCATTGCAGCTTCTATGCTCTGTGGATTTGTTGGATCAAAACTAACCGTTCCAATGATGCCGTCGATTTCACGCAAGGCCTTCTGAGCTTCCTGCAGTTGCCGGCTGAGCTTCTCAAACCCAGTGATTATCATATACCCTTCTCCTGTTCTGGTGTATCATCAATTTACCGTTAACGGAGCAAGATGGAAGTGTTGGATCAACCAAACTGAGGTCACAGGCCGGTGCCCATAGGACGGGCTCAGTGCACGACGCGCGTCCACAATGGACGAGAAACGCCGCCTCGGAAACCCTCGCGCGCCGCGCGCCGTACCACCCGCCGCCGGACGGGTTGCGGAGCCGCCGTCCGTGCTTGTAGATAACAAGGCCCGCCGCGATTTCCCGCCCCCCACGCACGGAGCGCCCTCCCATGGCCTTCTGGAAGGACTTCATCAGGACCGAGCTGATCGACATCGTCGAGTGGCTGGACGACAGCGGCGACACGCTCGTCCACCGCTTCGTACGGCACGAGAACGAGATCAAGAACGGCGCGCAGCTCATCGTGCGCCCCGGCCAGGCCGCCGTCTTCGTGGACCAGGGGCGCATCGCGGACGTCTTCGCCCCCGGCCGCTACGAGCTGCGCACGGAAAACCTCCCCATCCTCTCCACCCTGCGCGGTTGGAAGTACGGGTTCGACTCGCCCTTCAAGGCGGAGGTGTACTTCGTCACCACGCGGCAGATCACCAACCGCAAGTGGGGCACGAAGAATCCGGTGATGATGCGCGACGCGGATTTCGGTCCCCTGCGGCTGCGCGCCTTCGGGTCGTACTCCATCCGGGTGACCGAGCCCGGCAAGCTGATCGCCGAGATCGTGGGGACGAGCGGCCACTTCACGGTGGACGAGATCGGCGACCAGCTCCGCGACATGGTGACGGCGCGCTTCACCGACGCGCTGGGCGAGGCCAAAGTCCCCGCGCTGGATCTGGCCAGCAACCAGGACGAGATCGGCGACCGGCTGATCTCACGCATGCAGCCCGAGTTCGCCGCCTACGGGCTGGAGCTCACCAAGCTGCTGGTGGAGAACATCTCCCTCCCCGAAGAGGTGGAGAAGATGCTGGACCGCCGCACCAGCATGGGCGTGCTGGGCGACCTCAACACCTACACGCAATTCCAGACGGCGCAGGCCATGGAGACGGCCGCCGGCAACCCCGGCGGGGGCGCGTCGGACGCCATGGGGTTGGCGATGGGGCTGGCGATGGCCCAGCGCATGGCCGCCTCCATGAGCGGCGCCCACACGGGCGGCCCCCCGCCGCTCCCCGCGCAGACCACGTACTTCGTGGCCGTGGGCGGTGCGCAGACGGGCCCGCACGACATGGAAGCCCTGCGCGCCCACGCCGCCGCCGGCACGCTCACGCGCGAGACGCTGGTGTGGAAGCAGGGGATGCCCGCCTGGACCGCCGCCGCCGCGGTCCCGGAGCTCGCCAGCCTCTTCCCCGCGACCCCGCCGCCGCTCCCCTGATTATCTCTGCGCCTCCGTGTCTCCCTGTGAGCCCGCGGTGAGGAGGTAGACGGCCAGCCCGAGGGCGGCCACCGCCGCGAAGCCCAGCTTCACGGCGCGTGGCAGGTCGGAGGGGGAGATGAAGCCCTCGATGGTCCCCGCCACGAGCAGGAGGAGCGCGGTGCCGCCGATGAGCGCCACGGCTTCGCGGCCGCGCACCACCAGCGCCTCGCGCCGCGTCATGCGGCCGGGGAGGAGGAACGCGGAGCCCAGCCACAGCCCCGCGCCCCCGGCGATGCAGATGGCCGTGAGCTCGATGATGCCGTGCGGCAGCACGAAGATCCACAGGTGCAGGCTCTGGCCGTGGTTGGCGAACACGGCCGCCACCGAGCCCAGGCTCACCCCGTTGAACACCAGCACCCACAGCGTCCCGATCCCCGCCAGGATGCCGCCCGCGAAGGCGAGGAACGACACCTGGACGTTGTTGGAGATGATGGTGCTGGCGAACGCCGGCATCATCAGCTCGGTGACCTCCACGTACCCCTCGCCGCGCGCCTCCTTGCGCGCGGCCTCCTCGGCGCGCGCCATCATCTCGGCGGGCACCATCTCGCGGGCGCGCGCCGGCTCCATGCGGATGTAGGCGAAGGCCAGGACGCCCGGGAGGTAGAAGAGGACGGAGGCCACGGCGATGGGCCTCCACAGGCGGCGCACCAGGGCGGGGAAGCCCCCCGCCACCCACGCGCGGAAGCGCTGCCACGAGCGCGCCGGGGCCCGGTACAGGAGGTTGTGCCCCGCGCCCACGCTGCGCTCCAGCGTGTACAGCAGCTCGGGGGAGCCGCCGTAGGTGCGGGCGCGCGCGAGGTCCGCCGCCACCCCGCGGTACAGCGCCGCGAAGCGCGACACCGTCCCCTCGTCCAGCTTGCGCAGCCCATCCTTCTGCGCGCCGTCCAGCAGCCGGGTGTACTCGTCCCACTCGGGGCGCTGGCGGCGCACCAGCGCCGTGGCCTGCGCCGTCCCCGCCCGCCCGCCGGCGCCGGACGCCTGGCGCCGCGCGGTCTCGTCCGCGTGCGCGGCCAGCAGGAAGTCTTCGGCGGCGAGCTGGTTGCGGCGGGGGTCCTCGGCGAAGGGGCGGGCCATGCGAGCCAGAAGCGTTCGCGCGAGCTGCCCGCGCACCGGCGGGTCCAGGTCGCGCCGGCGGTCCACGAACATGGAGAGGGCGGCGAACTCCTCGTCGGAGAGGCGCGGCGGCCCGTGCGCGGCGGCCCGGGCCACCGGCGCCTCCTCCTCCGGGATGCGCTGCCCGGAGCGGTCGCGCACCACCACCGTGCCCGCGGCCAGGTCGCCCAGCCGCTTGGTCTGCGGGTGCAGCGTCATGCACAGCCCGCCCAGCATGCACGAGGGCATGGGTTGGATGTCGATGACGCGGATCAGGTTGCGCACCGCCGAGCCCTGCAGCGTCACCGGGTATCCGCCGTCCTGCACCACGCGGATCCCCATCCGCCGCTTCCCGGGCGTCTGCCCGTCGCGCAGCCCCTCGTACAGCACGAAGTACCCCCACTGCATCAGGAACATCCCCGCGATGGCGATCGCGATCCCCACCCCCCGCAGGGTGCCCGCCGCCGTGCCCACCATCCCCCCTACGGCGAACACCGCCAGCACGATCCCGATCTGCGCCGCCACCAGCAGCAGGTAGTCCAGCAGCATGGCCGTGAAGCGCGACCCCAGGTCCGCGAGCTCGTATCCGATGGCGACGTGCTCCGGCGTCTCGACGTCTACCTGCCTGTCCTGTAGTACGTGCGCGGCGGTGGTGGGCATGGGGAGGTGCGTGTGGTGGGATCTGGAGCGTGCGGAGGGAGGCCCTCACCCCCCGTCCCCCTCTCCCGATAACGGGAGAGGGGGCGCATCTTCAGTGCTGGCGCGGCGATCTGGTACGTCGCGCCCGCTGCGTACGGCGCCGGCTGGGACATTCCCCCCGCCCCATGGAGGGGCCGCCCCGTCGCGGCGCCCCGTGGAAATCGCCCCCTCTCCCGATAAAGAGAGGGGCACCCTCTCCTGTTATCGGGAGAGGGGGTCGGGGGGTGAGGGCCGCAGACCGTCCCAATCTACCCGTCCACCGACCGCCTTGCGAGCCCCCGCACAGCCGCCCGCACCACGAACCCTGCGGCCAGCGTCGCTACGCCGGCGCCCACGGTCCCCGGCGCCAGCGACACCGCCAGCACCGCGCACGAGGCCAGCCCGATGGCGGGGACGAAATCGGGGAAGCGCTTGGCGGAGCGCGGCATGCGCAGCGCGGCCAGGTTGGCGATGCCGTAGTACACCAGGATGGCGAACGACGCCGAGGCGGCGATTCCGCTCAGCGAGCCCCACGCGGCCAGGCACGCCGCCACCGCCCCCACCACGAGCACCGCGCGCAGCGGCGCGCCCGAACGGGGGTGCACCCTCGCCAGCCCCTCCGGCAGGTCCCCGCGGCGCGCCATGGCGAACACCATGCGGCTGAGCCCCAGGATCTGCGAAAGGAGCACCCCCAGCATCGCCGCCACCGCGCCCGCCGCCACCAAGCGCTCCAGCCCCGCCACCGGCAGCCGCCGCGCCGCCTCGGCTAGCGGCGCGGCGCTGGCGGCCAGCACAGGCGCCCCCACCGCGCCCACCGCCGCCAGCGCCACCACGGCGTAGAGCAGGAGGGCGCAGGTGATGGTGATCACGATGGCGCGGGGGATGGTGGTCCGCGGGTCGCGCACCTCCTCGCCCAGCGTGGCCACGCGCGCATACCCCGTGTACGCGAAGAAGATGATGGCCGCCCCCCGCAGCACGCCGCCGGCGCCCTCCGGCGCGAAGGGCCGCAGCTTGGCGGGGTCGAACGACGCCGCGGCCACGGCCGCGAACACCAGTAGCGAGCCCACCGCCACCGCCACGATGGCGAAGTTGGCGGCGGACGACTTCTTCACGCCCCACGCGTTCAGCGCGGTGAACACCACCACGGCGGCCACGGCCACGCCCCGCGCGGGCACCCCGGGAGCCAGCACGTTCAGGTACGCGCCCAGGCCCAGCCCCACGGTGCCGGCCGCGGCGGTCTTGCTCGCCAGGAACAGCCACCCCGCCGCGAACCCCGCCCACGGGTGCAGCACGCGGTAGCCGTACTCGTACGTCCCGCCGGCCTGCGGGTACTCGGCGGCGAGCTGCGCGGAGCTGAGCGCGTTGCACGCCGCCGCCACCCCCGCGATGGCCAGCGACAGCAGGAACGCCGGCCCCGCGATCCCCGCCGCCACCCCCGTGACCACGAAGATCCCCGCCCCCACCACCGCACCCACGCCGATGGCCACGGCGTCGGCCAGGCCCAGCGTGCGGGCGAGGGTGGTTTGGGAAGATGCGTGCGTGGACATAGATTCAGCGGCGAAGGTCTGACTCCGTGTCTCTGTGCCTCTGTGTGAGACCCGCAGTCCGCTTCAACCTGCCGCTCCCGCCGCACCCCCGCAACGACGACGGAGTAACGATTGGCGACGGACATCATCGAAGCACCCGGCGTGACGCGGGTGGACCTGCGCTGGCGCGGGCTGGCGGGACAGGTGGCGGCGTACCTGGTGGCCGGCGGCGGCGATCTGGCCGTGATCGACTGCGGGCCGGGGAGCACGCTGGATGCGCTCCTCGGCGCGATGGGCGCCGCGGGGCACGATCCGGCCTCGCTCACGCACCTGCTGGTCACCCACGTGCACCTGGACCACGCGGGCGCGGCCGGCGCGCTGCTGCGGGCGGCGCCGCGTGCCCGCCTGTACGTGCATCCGCGCGGCGCGCGGCACCTTCAGGACCCGTCGCGCCTCCTCACCAGCGCCGCGCGCATCTACGGCGACCAGATGGACGCGCTGTGGGGACCGATGCTCCCCGTGCCCGCCGAGCGCGTGCGGGTGCTGCACGACGGGGACGAGGTGCGCGTGGGCAGGCGCGTGCTGCGCGCGCTGGATACGCCGGGGCACGCGGTCCATCACCACGCCTACCACGACGGCGAGCTCCTCTTCAGCGGCGACGCGGGCGGCATCCGGCTGGACGGCTCTCCCTATGTGCGTCCGCCCACCCCGCCGCCGGACATCGACGTCCCCGCGTGGCGCGCCAGCATCGCCCGCATGCGCGCCCTCGGCGCGGCCCGCATCCTTCCCACGCACTTCGGCGGGGCGGCGGACGTGGCCTGGCACCTGGACGACCTGGAGTCGCGCCTGGTGGATTGGGCCGGTTGGTCCGCGGGCGAGCTGGCCGCGGGCGCGGATCTCGCGCTGCTCACGAAGAAGCTGCGCGCCAGGGCCCACGCCGAAGTGCTCGCCGCCGGCGGAACCGACGGCGCGGCCCTCGCCTACGAGGCCGCCGTCCCCACGGAGATGATGGCCGCCGGCCTCCTCCGCTTCCACCAGGTGCGCAGTTGATCTTTTCTCTGTGCCTCCGTGTCTCTGTGTGAGGCCCCGTTCATGGAAGACGCCCACGAAATCCCGCTCAGCGAGGTAATCTCCGCTCTCTCGTACGCCCTGGACATCACGGAGGGGCAGCCGGAGGGCCACGCCGTGCGCAGCTGCCTGATCGGGATGCGGGTGGCGCACGAGATCGGGCTGGGTGCGGAGGACCGGTCGCACCTCTTCTACACCCTGCTCCTCAAAGACCTGGGGTGCAGCAGCAACGCCGCCCGCACCTGCGCCCTCTTCGGCGCGGACGACCTGCAGGTCAAGCGGAGCTGGAAGACGACGGACTGGTCCAGCGGCTGGGAGTCGTTCCTGCACGTGGCCCGCAACGCGGAGGCGGGCGGCTCGCCGCTGGCGCGGGCGCGGCGCGTCCTCTCCTTCGCCGTCGCGGGCGAAGTGGGCACGGAGCTGGTGCAGACCCGCTGCGAGCGCGGCGCCGACATCGCGCGGATGCTGGAGCTGGCCGAGCCCACGGCCGCCGCCATCCGCGCACTGGACGAGCACTGGGACGGCAGCGGCAAGCCGGACGGGGTGCGCGGCGATGCCATCCCCCTGCTGGCCCGCATCGCCTCGCTGGCGCAGACCACCGACGTGTTCTTCACCGCGTACGGGCGTGAAGCGGCGCTGGACACGGCCACCGAGCGCGCCGGCCGCTGGTTCGATCCCGAGCTGGTGCGCGCGCTCGAGACCACGCGCACCGACGGCGCCTTCTGGGAGCTCCTCCAGCAGCCCGACCTGCGCGCCGCCGTGGCCGCCGTGGAGCCCGCCGACCGCGCGCTGGTGGCCGACGACGACCGCCTGGACCTGATCGCCGCCGCATTCGCGCGCGTGATCGACGCCAAGAGCCCCTACACCTACCACCACTCCGAAGGGGTGGCGGAGTACGCGGCGGCGGCCGCGCGCGTGCTGGGCTTCGGCGCGGGGGAGCTGCGCGAGCTGAACCGCGCGGCGCTGCTGCACGACATCGGCAAGCTGGGCGTATCCAACCGCATCCTGAACAAGCCGGGGAAGCTCACCGACGCGGAAATGGAAACCGTCCGCCGCCACCCCGAGTACACGGAGCGCATCCTGGCCCGCGTGGCCCGCTTCCGCCACCTGGCCGGGGTGGCCGGCGCGCACCACGAGCGGATGGACGGCGCCGGCTACCATCGCGGCGTCCCCGCGGGCACCCTCCCCGCCGCCGCCCGCGTCCTGGCCGTGGCCGACGTGTGCGAGGCCCTCTCCGCCGAGCGCCCCTACCGCGCCGCCCTCCCCCGCGAGCGCGTGCTGGAGATCATGCGCGGCATGGTGGGCCCCGGCCTCTGCCCCGAGAGCTTCGCCGCGCTGGAAACCGCCCTCCGGCAATGAGAGACACGACCCGGTGCTTTCCTTGCCGTGTCTCCGTGCCTGTATGAGCCCCGCGTTCCCCCGTCCGCCACGGCGCGTTTGATGCGGGAAGCGCTCAAACGTCGTCAGGATGGTTGTGAAATGGGCGAGCGCGTGTATCTTGCCGCAGAGCGGGTGGAAACGCGCGCCGCCCGCACCCGGCACGGAGCGGGGAGGGCGGGGCCTAACCTATCCCGCCGCAACGTGATCCGCGGAACAAGCGCCGGCGGGACGGGTAGTCAAGTCCGGCGACTGGATGGATTTTTATTCATCCATTAGATTGAAGATGCGGGGCCGGGCGGAGAGGTGCCGGATGCGGGAGAAATCAGGGATCGGTGCTTGACAGCGGTGGAGACGCCGTGCACCTTTGGGCATCCTGAAATACAGCCCGTGACTGGAGTTTGCACCCTCTGAGCACCCGCGGCCTCCGTCCCGTGCCCCCTCCGGCGGCACGAGGCGGAGTTTCGATCTAACGTTCGCTTCGCGGTCAGAAATCCGCAGGGCGGTTCGTTCAGAGAGTGACACGGGGCCGCGAGGCCCCCGGCGCGGTGGGCGGCGCCACGGCGATCCACAGGGAGGGACGGTAATGTTCAACAAGCTGGTCGCATCCGGCGGGGCCAGGAAGAGCTTCTGGACGGCCAAGACCATCGCCACGTCGGTCGTGCTCCACGGCGTGCTGGTCGCCGCCGCCGTCGCGGCAAGCACGGGGTACGACCCCACGGCGAAGAAGGACGAGGAGCTCGTCGACTTCATGGAGATGAAGGACGAGCAGAAGGAGGAGCCGAAGCCGGAGGAGCCGAAGCCCGAAGAGCCGAAGCCGCCCGAGCCGGAGCCGGAGAAGGCCCCGCCCCCCGTGGTGAAGGGCTTCCAGGAGCTGCAGCCCCCGATGGAGCCGCCCAAGGACATCCCGGCGGTGAACCCCAACGAAGTCGCGGTCAAGGCCGAGGACTTCACGGGCCAGGGCAAGGCCGGCGGCGTGTCGGACGGCGTGGACAAGGGCGTTGCGCAGAGCACCGTGGAGCGCGAGACTCCCCCGGACGAGGGCGTGTACGACATCTCGGCCGTGGAAGTGAAGCCGGAGCTCAGCAACCGCAGCGACGTGGGCCGCGCACTGGAGCGGAACTACCCGCCCCTCCTGCGCGACGCGGGCGTCGGCGGCACGGTGATGCTCAGCTTCCGCGTCAACGAGGACGGCCGGGTGGACCCCACGAGCATCACCGTGGTCTCCAGCGACAACGAGCAGTTCTCCGACGCGGCCAAGAAGGTGGTGGAGCGCATGCGCTTCCGCCCCGCCAAGGTGAACGACCGGCCGGTGAAGGTGCTGGTGCAGCTCCCCGTGACCTTCCAGCCGCAGACCTGAGCGGCGCGGGTGATGGTGATGGAAACGGCCGCCCGCCCCGGGCGGCCGGATGCAGGGCGAGGGACGAGGGCGGCGCCGCGCGGGCTGCGCCGTGACAGAAGTCAACCGACACACTCTTTGTGAAGCGCGACCCGCGCGGAGGAGAAGCCAAGCCAATGTCTTTCTCGATTGCTGAGATCTGGGCCGATACCGGCTGGTTGAACCGGGGCATCGTGATCCTGCTCATCCTCATGAGCATCCTGTCGCTCTCGGTGGCCGTGGCCAAGTGGCTCCGCTTCCGCAAGATGTCCGCGGCGACGCGCGCCTTCGCCCCGGCCTTCTCGCAGGCGCTGGAGCAGGACAACATCGCCGAGGCGCTCGCCGCGGCCGACCAGTACCCCAACTCGCACGTGGCCCGCGTGCTCGGCGAGTCGCTGCGCGAAGTGGCGCCGCTGCTGGACGACCCGCGCGCCGCCGGCGCCGCCATCAACTCCGCCGAGCGCTCCGTGGAGCGCGAGCAGATCCTGCTCGCCAACGACCTGAAGAGCGGGCTGGGCCTGCTGGCCACCATCGGCGCCACCGCGCCCTTCGTGGGGCTGCTGGGCACCACGCTGGGC
>CADCTW010000056.1 GCA_902805735.1 uncultured Gemmatimonadota bacterium
CGCCGGGACGGGCGCCGGCGCGGGTGCAGGGGCCGCCGTTCCCGACGCGTCCGCCGCGTCCGCGTTCCCCGAGGTGCAGTGCGCTTCCGGCGCGCCGACCCGGACGGCGTTCGCCACGGCGTCGCAGGCCGCGCTCAACCGCACGCTGGTGGTGCGCGGCGAGGCGGCGAACCCCTTCTACAACACCGCGCAGGAGCAGGCGCGCCAGGGGATCGCGGCCGAGCCGAACAACCCGCTCCACTACTTCCTGCTGGGGCAGGCGGCGCTCGGCACCAACAACTACGCGGCGGCCGACAGCGCCTTCCGCCGCACGGTGGAGCTGTGCCCGCAGTTCGCCGGCGAGGTGGACCCGCTCCGCCAGCGCACGGCGCAGACGGTGTTCAACGCCGGGGTGGAAGCGCTCAACCGCCAGGACACGGCCGCCGCGCTCGCGCAGTGGGCCACGTCGGCCACGCTCTACGACCGCTTCCCGCAGGCCGCGTTCAACCAGGCCGTGGTCTACTCCATCCGCAACGACGCGGCGCGCGCCTCGGCGGCGTACCGCGCCACGCTGGCCGCGCTGGACCGCGCCCCGGCCGACACGGCGACCGCCGCGGAGATGGCCGAGATGCGCGCCTCCAGCCTCACGGGGATGGTGGCGGTGGGTGCGCAGCTCTACGCCGCCAACAACTTCGCGGGGGCGGCGGAGGTGTTCAACGAGGTGCACCGCATCGACCCCAACAACCGCGACGCCTGGTACAACCACGCGCTGGCGCTGTACAAGATGGAGCGCTGGCAGGACCTGATCCCCGTGGCCACGCGGCTGGTGCAGATCGACCCGCTCAACTACAACGGGCGCATCATCCTGTTCAACGCGTACAAGGGGCTTTCGGACGCGGCCCGGCGGGCGAACAACACGGCGGTGGACAACACCAACCGCCAGCTCGCGCTGAGCACGCTGACGGCCGCGGACGCGCTCCCGGTGCAGATCAACGAGCTGCAGCTCACCACCCGCGAGGGCGGCGCGCGGCTGGCCGGCACCGTCACCGGCGGCAACGCGGCGGCGGGCACGCCCATCCGCCTGGAGTTCACCTTCTTCGGCCCCACGGGCCCGGTGGGCACGCAGACGGTGACGGTAAACGCTCCGGCCAAGAGCGCCACCACGCCGATCGAGGCCACGCTGACCACGACGTCGCCCGTCACCGGGTGGAGCTACCGCGTCGGCAGCTGAACTGACTGGATCTCACACAGAGACACAGAGGCACAGAGATCTTTTCTCTGTGCCTCTGTGTCTCTGTGTGAGAGCACGCTTCTTGCGCTCGGCGCCGATATTTTCACACGCGGAGAGGAGCCGGATTGACGACCGTCAACGAGATCGCGGAAGAGGGCTTCCGCTGCGAGCGGTGCGGGCAGGAGTTCGCGAGCGACGACAGCTGCCCCCGCTGCGGGAGGATGCGGGCGGAGGCGCCCTGCGATGAAGACGCCGCGCGGAGCGCCAGCTTCCGCTGCGTGATCTGCAGGCGGACGGTGTGCGAGCACCTCCCGGACGACAACCACCCCGCGCTGTGCGAGGAGCACCGCACGGTGCCCGTGATCGAGGGGTGGGCCCAGGTGTACACCACCGCCTCCGAGATCGAGGCCCAGCTCATCGTGGAGAACCTGCGCGCGGAAGAGATCGACGCCCAGCTCTACAGCCAGTCGGACCGCTCGTTCCCGGTGGACCTGGGGGAGCTGAGCATCGACCGGGTATTGGTGCCGGTGTGGGAGTACGGCGCCGCGCTGGAGCTGATCCAGGCGCACATGGACGGCGAGGGCGAGGTGGGCTTCGCCTGCCCGTCGTGCGGCGAGGTGTACGAGCCGGGGCAGACCACGTGCGCCTCGTGCGGCGCCGCGCTCTCCGCCGCGTAGCGACGCCCTTCGTTGACGCGGCCGGTGCCGGGCGCCATATTCGCCGGTCCCGGCCGCGCCGGCCGCGAGCGGTTCCCGGAGCAGACGCCGGAGCCGCTTTTTTGTACGCGATGAACAGAGGGGAATGGGGAACGGGGAACGGTGACTGCAAAACGGCGACGCCCGCGGCAGGCAGGGCTGTTCGCTTCTACCGTTCCCCGTCCCCCGTTCCCGATTCCCCAGCACTGGTATACCCGTGAAGCTTCCCGTAGTCGCCGTCGTAGGCCGTCCCAACGTGGGCAAGTCCACCTTTTTCAACCGCGTCATCGGCGAGCGGGTGGCGATCGTGGAAGACCGGCCGGGGGTGACCCGCGACCGCAACTTCTACCGCACGGACTGGAACGGGCGGCAGTTCTACCTGGTGGACACCGGGGGGATGGTGGAGGGCTCCGACGAGCCCATGGACCGCCTGATCCGCGCCCAGGTGCTCACCGCCATCGACGAGGCCGACGTGCTGGTGCTGGTGGTGGACGTCAAGACCGGCGCCCACCCCCTGGACTACGCCATCGCCGAGATCCTGCGCAAGACGCAGAAGCCCGCCATCCTCCTCGTCAACAAGGTGGACAACCTGGGCAACCCCAACGCCGTGGGGCACCACGACTTCTGGGACCTGGGGCTGGGCGAGCCGCTGCCCATGTCGTCGCTCAGCGGCAAGGGGAGCGGCGACATCCTGGACGCCATGGTCGCCCACCTGCCCGAGGTGGAGGGCGAGGAGGAGGAGGCGCTGCGGGTGGCCGTCATCGGCAAGCCCAACGTGGGGAAGTCGTCCTTCGTCAACCGCCTGCTGGGGGAAGAGCGGCTGGTGGTGAGCGACGTGGCGGGCACCACCCGCGACGCCATCGACACGCCCATGCAGTACCACGGGCGCACCATGATCTTCGTGGACACCGCGGGGCTGCGGCGCCAGAGCAAGATCGACGACGGGGTGGAGTTCTACTCCTCCATCCGCACCGAGCGCGCCATCGGCCGGGCGGACGTCTGCGTGCTGATGATCGACGCCACCGAGCCCATCGCCGTGCAGGACCTGAAGATCGCGGAGAAGGCGTGGGAGGCGGGGTGCGGGCTGGTGCTGGTCGCCAACAAGTGGGACCTGGTGGAGAAGGAGACGCAGAGCGCGCCCAACTACGAGAAGGAGATCCGCAACCGCGCGCCCTTCCTGAAGTGGGTTCCCATCCTCTTCACCAGCACGGTGACGGGGCAGCGCGTGTACAAGACGCTGGACCTGATCCTCGCCGTGCAGGAGCAGCGGACGCGGCGCATCGCCACGCACGAGGTCAACGAGGTGCTGCGCGCGCTGACCATGAAGGCCAAGCCGCCCCACCACCACGGGCACCCGGTCAAGTTCCTGTACGGCACGCAGGTGTCCGTGGCGCCGCCCACCATGGTGCTCTGGGTCAACCACCCGGACGGGGTGATGGAAAGCTACGAGCGCTACCTGCAGAACGGCTTCCGCGACGCGTGGGGCTTCAGCGGCGTCCCCATCCGCATCAACCTCCGCCAGCGCGGGGAGGAGGCGGAGTGATGCCTGCTTCCGGCGCCCCTACGACGATCCACCCGACCCGCGCGGATCTGGTATGACACGGAATCCGGGAGAACCCGACGCCGCCGGGCGAGTGAACTCGCGGCAACGACAGCACCAAGTCCGCCTCCGCGGACTGGATCTTCAGGACCCGCCGAGACCGTACAGTCCCCGCAGGGGGACTTCGTGCGGTTGTTGCCGCGACTTCAGTCGACCGCGACGCCAGCGCCCGGCCCCCGCGGAGCGGTCATGAGCCCCTGGCTGCTGCTGGCGGCGGCGTACCTGTGGGGGGCGATCCCGGCCAGCTACCTCGCTGGCAGGTCGCGCGGCATCGACCTGCGCCTCCACGGGAGCGGCAACCTGGGCGCCACCAACACCTTTCGCGTGCTGGGCGCAAAGGTCGCCGCCCCCGTGATGGTGTTCGACATCCTCAAGGGCTTCCTCCCCGTGCTCCTCTTCCGCCAGTGGGACGGCGCGGCGGACTGGCGCTGGGAGCTGGCCTACGGGGCGGCGGCCATCGTGGGGCACGTTTTCCCCGTGTACATGGGCTTCAAGGGGGGCAAGGGGGTCGCCACGGCGGCGGGGGTCTTCCTGGCGCTGGCGCCGCTCGCCATCGGCGTGGCGATCGCGGTGTGGCTGGCGGTGCTCAAGGGCACGCGCATGGTCTCCGCGGCGTCGCTGGCGGGAGCCGTGGCGCTCTCCGTGGTGCTGGCCGTGGCGCCGGCGCCGGGCGGGCACGGCGAGATCCGCTGGCTGGGGTGGGCCATCGCCGCCTTCGTCATCTTTGCCCACCGCGGCAACGTGGGCCGCATCCTGCGCGGCGAGGAGGCCCGCTTCGGGCGGGGGAAGGAGCCCGAGGCCACCGTGGCCGCCGCCGCCATCGTCGCCGACGCGGAGGAGATCCGATGAGCGCCGAGCGCACCGCCGTGGTGGGCGCGGGGAGCTGGGGCACCGCCCTCGCCAACCTCCTCGCCAAGAAGGGAGGCGAGACCATCCTCTGGTCGTTCGAGCCCGAGGTGGCCGAGTCCATCCGCGCCGAGCAGGTCAACCGCCGCTACCTGGACGGCGTGGCGCTGGACCCGCGCCTGCGCGTGAGCACGGACATGCGCGAGGCGGTGGAAGGGGCGGCCGTCGTCCTTTCCGTGTCGCCGTCGCACGTGGTGCGGCCGGTGATGGAGCAGGCCGCGCGCTACATGGCCCCCGGGGCGCTGGTGGTGAGCGCCTCCAAGGGGATCGAGAACGAGTCGCTGAAGACCATGGACGAGGTGCTGGCCGACGTCCTTCCCGGCGAGGCGGGGGCGGGGTGCGCATTCCTCTCCGGCCCCTCGTTCGCGCTGGAGGTGGGACAGGAGCAGCCGACGGCGGTGACCATCGCCTCGCGCTCGCGCGAGGCGGCGGCGCGGGCGCAGGCCCTCTTCCAGACGCCCTACTTCCGCGTCTACACCAGCAGCGACGTGCGCGGGGTGGAGCTGGGCGGGTCGCTCAAGAACGTGATCGCCATCGCCGCCGGCGTGGTGGAAGGGCTGGGCTACGGCAACAACACGCGCGCGGCCCTCATCACCCGCGGCCTGGCCGAGATCACGCGGCTGGGGGTGGCCGGCGGGGCGGAGGCGGGGACCTTCGCGGGGCTGGCGGGGATGGGCGACCTGATCCTCACCTGCACCGGCGCCCTCTCCCGCAACCGGCAGGTGGGGGTGGAGCTGGGGCGCGGGCGGCCTATCGACGAGATCCTGGGGGGCATGGTGGCCGTGGCCGAGGGGGTGCGCACCGCCCGCTCCGCCCGCGACCTCAGCCACAAGCTGGGGATCGAGATGCCCATCGTGGAGGCGGTGTACGCGCTGCTCTACGAGGGCCTGCCGGCGCCCCGCGCGCTGGAGATGCTGATGCTGCGCGAGCCGCGCCCCGAGACGTGGGGGTGATGAAGCGCCCGGCGCGGGAGTTCTACGCCATCGGCGAGGTGTGCGAGCTGTTCGGGATCAAGCCGCACGTGCTCCGCTACTGGGAAACGCAGTTCCCCGCGCTCTCGCCCCCCAAGAACCGCGCCGGCAACCGCGTGTACCGCCAGCGCGACCTGGACCTCATCGCCCTCATCCAGCACCTGGTGCGCGACGAGCGCTACACGCTGGAAGGCGCCCGCGCCCGCATCGACGAGCTGCGCCAGGAGGGTGCCGCGGCCGCCACGGCCGGGCAGGCGCTGGAGCAGAGCTTCCTGCGCTCCGTGCGCGGCGAGCTGGAGGAGATCCTGGAGCTCCTGGGGCCGGGCTGAGAACGGATTGGGCTCACACAGAGGCACAGAGACACAGAGAGTGTGTCCCCACACGCTGAAGGGGTTGCCGGGCTAAATGCTGATCCTTTGCACCAACGACGACGGGTACATGGCGCCGGGGCTGGAGGTCCTGGTGGAGGCGGCGCGCACGCTGGGCGAGGTGCACGTGGTGGCGCCGGACCGCGAGCAGAGCGCCACCAGCCACTCGCTCACCATGCACCTTCCCCTGCGCGCGCGCAGGGTGCGCGAGGGGTGGCACTCCGTGACCGGCACCCCCACCGACTGCGTGATGCTGGGTACGCAGGCCATCCTCCCGCGCCGGCCGGACGTGGTGCTCTCCGGCGTGAACCACGGGATGAACATGGGCGAGGACGTCCTCTACTCGGGCACCGTGTCCGCGGCGATGGAGGCCACCATCTTCGGCATCCCCGCCGTCGCCATCTCGTACGCGGGCCGCGCGGACGACGCGCACCTGGCCTCGTACGCGCCGCTCCTGGCCCGCCTCCTCCCGCAGCTCGTGAAGCGCGGCGACTTTCCGCCGGAGACGCTGCTCAACGTCAACCTCCCCGCCATCCCGGCGGAGCGGGTGCAGGGGGTGCGCGTCACGCGGCTGGGGCGGCGCGTCTTCACCGACTCGCTCACGCAGGGCACCGACCCCAGCGGCAAGCCGTACTACTGGATCGGCGGAGGGAGCATCGAGTGGGCGTCGCACGAGGGAACGGACTACCACGCGGTGGACGCGGGGTACGTGTCGGTGACGCCGCTGCACCTGGACCTCACCAACCACTCGCTCCTGCGCAGCGTGGCGGAGTGGGAGCTTTCGGCATGAGCACGGAGCGCTTCAACACGCAGCGCCGCGCCCTGATCGGGCGCATGCAGGAGAAGGGGATCCGCAACCTGGAGGTGCTGCGCGCCTTCGACCAGATCCCCCGGCACGCCTTCGTGCCCCACGCCGTGTCGCACCGCGCCTACGAGGACGCGCCCGTTCCCATCGGCTTCGGGCAAACGGCGTCGCAGCCGTCGCTGCAGGCCATGTACATGCAGCTCCTGGAGATCGGCCCGCGCGACAAGGTGCTGGAGATCGGCACCGGCTCCGGCCACCAGACGGCGGTGCTGGCCCAGCTCGCGGACCGCGTATACTCGGTGGAGCGCATCTCCGAGCTGGCCTCGCGGGCCCGCGAGGCGCTGGACGCCATGCGGGTGTCCAACGTGGCCATCCTGGTGGGCGACGGCACCATCGGGTGGAGCCGCTACGCCCCCTACGACGCCATCCTGGTGGCCGCCGCCGCCCCCGACATCCCCCATCCGCTGGTGGACCAGCTCGCCGAGGGCGGGCGCATGCTGGTGCCCGTGGGCTCCCTCCAGGCGCAGCGGCTGGTGCTGGTGCGCAAGCAGGGCGGGGCGGTGACGAGCGAGGAGGTGCTGGACTGCACCTTTGTGCCGCTGCTGGGCCGCTTCGGGTGGGCGGACGAGCGCCCGGGCGGCTGAATGCAGGCGGGAGCGCGCCCCGGGGCACGCTCCCGTCGTTGACAGCGGCAGGTGGCCGCACGTACGTTCCGTGCATACACCCGCATACACGTCCCGCCGCATCCTCTTTCCACAGCACCCCATGAGCGAACAGCCGGGCGGTTCCACGCCCAACGCCTTCGTGTTTCCCCCGTTCGCGCCGCCCGTCTTCCGCGCCCCCGCGCCCCCGGCCCCCGCCGCCGCGCCCGTCGCGGACGCCGCGCCCGCCGCCCCCTCAGATCGGAAGA
>CADCTW010000057.1 GCA_902805735.1 uncultured Gemmatimonadota bacterium
CGCCGCGCTGGGCTTCGGCCGCACCATCCCCGCGCCGCCGGACGCGCCCGCGGGTGTGCCGCTCGTCCTGGCCGGCGCGGACGGGCGCCTGCTGGCCATCGGGGAGCGCGCGGGCGACGCGGTGAAGCCGCGCAAGGTCTTCCCGGCGGAGGTGGCGGGGTGACGCACCGGCGGCGCATCGACGACCCCGCGGGCCCGGACGAGTTCGCCATCGACCCCGCGCTCCCCCCCGCGCTTCCGCGCGACGGGCGCCCCGCCGTGGTCACGGTGGGGACCTTCGACGGCGTGCACCGCGGCCACCGAGAGGTGCTGGAGGAGATCGGCAGGCGCGCGGAGAGGGTGAACGGGCGCAGCATCCTGGTCACCTTCCACCCGCACCCGCTGCGCATCGTGCGCCCCGAGCACGCGCCGCCCCTGCTCACCACCGTCGCGGAAAAGCGCGAGGTGCTGGCGCAGAGCGGGCTGGAGTACGCCGTCTTCGTTCCCTTCACCCGCACCCTGCAGCGCTACCCCGCGCGCCGCTTCGTGGAGGAGATCCTCGTGCAGCGCCTGGGGATGCGCGAGCTGGTGATCGGCTACGACCACGGCTTCGGCCGCGACCGCGAGGGGAGCGTGGGCACCCTGCGGCAGATCGGCGAGGAGCTGGGCTTCGCGGTGGACGTGGTGAAAGCCGTGGAGGTGGATGGCGAGCCCATCTCCTCTTCGCGCATCCGCCGCCTGCTGGGCGAGGGCGCGGTGGCGGACGCGGGGCGCCTGCTGGGGCGCGCCTACACGCTGGAGGGCGTGGTGGTGCGCGGGGAGCGCAAGGGGCGCGAGCTGGGCTTCCCCACGGCCAACATCCAGGTGGGCGACCCGGAGAAGATGCTCCCCCGCGAGGGGATCTACGCCGTCCACGGCTGGGTGCGCGGCGAGCGCATCCCCGGCCTCCTGCACCTGGGCCCGCGCCCTACCTTCGCCGGCTTCGCCCCCACCGTGGAGCTCTGGCTGATGGACTGGAGCGGCGACATCTACGGCGACCGCGTGCGCGTGGAGTTCGTCGAGCGCATCCGCGACATCCTCCCCTTCACCTCCGTGGACGCCCTCGTGCAGGCCATGCACGCGGACGTGCTCCGCGGCCGCGAGATCCTCGGCTTCACCTAGCCCGTTCACGCCACCCGCCGAACGGGCGATACGGCGCGCGGCCGTGTTCGCTCCTTAGGCGCCGAAACGATTGACCGACCCCGCCTGGTGCGGCATTGTACGCGAAACTCGGGGGCGCCGTCCTCCACCTCATCCACCTGCAAGGGAGTGTCGGGAGGAACGGATCGGCACGCGAAAGCTCAGTCTCGACGACTTCCTGGGCGTTTC
The DNA here is from genome assembly GCA_902805735.1 of uncultured Gemmatimonadota bacterium. Classification (GTDB taxonomy): domain Bacteria; phylum Gemmatimonadota; class Gemmatimonadetes; order Longimicrobiales; family Longimicrobiaceae; genus Longimicrobium. The sequence goes on from CADCTW010000057.1 coordinate 1,348, forward strand.
GCTGGAAGACGCGGCGGAGCTGATCCGCCACGAACCCGTGGAGCACGCGGTGATCTACGGGCGGGCAGGGAGGGCGTTGTTCTACGCGCGCAGCCGGGCCGGGGACCCATTCAGGGTGACGATTCCGTTCGGGAAATCGGGCCTGATCCGCGGGAACGTGTTCGTGCACAACCATCCGTGAGGCGAATCGTTCTCGGCGGAGGACATCTGGATTCTGCTTCGGCACGGGGCACGGGAGGTGCGGGCTTATGGACCTGTGGGTTCTCTGAAATCTGTCGCGGTTTTTCTCTAAACTCTGGCGCGCCAGGGAGAGCTACGCTGCGTCAGAGATGTCGTCTGGTGTGAGTTCCTCCCGATGGTTGCGGGTGCGGTAGGAGCGGCCGCGGAGCACGTAGTGCGTGCCGCGCTCCAGGAGCCGGTCGAGGATGG
>CADCTW010000058.1 GCA_902805735.1 uncultured Gemmatimonadota bacterium
GCGCCCCCGCCGCCGCCCGCCTCGAACCGCCGCGGCCCGAACACCGCCAGCGAATCCGCCGCGGCCGCGCGGGAGAAGAGCGAGACGCTGGCGCGCGCCGCGGAAAGGCCGCCCGCTAGCGCGGCGAGCGCCAGGAGGACGAGGAGGAGCCCGCGGCGCCCGAGCGCGCGGAATGCGGCGGCAGCCGGGATTCCCGGACGCGAGGGGTGTGGTGTACGCATGATTCGGATTGGACGAGATGGAGTGGACGGCGGGAGGGGTACGGCGGGCGACGAAAACGCCCCGGTGCTCCGGCGACGGCGGGAAGCCGTCGCGCATGGAGCCCCGGGGCGAAGATCGCCCTGGTGCAGGGATGCGTCAGCTTCGGCAGCTGGCCTACCTCACCCGCGTGAGGCGCCCGGCTTTGCGGCCCCGCCTCGCGGCGGGTGTGCTATTGTCGGCCGTGTGGAAACGTGCTGCGGGCCGGGGGAGCGGCCCGGAGTGCTTCTTCTTGCTTGTCGGAAATTGCATCATCCGGGCGCCCGGGGCAAGCCCCTTCCCCGGGCTGGACCGAAACCTCGCACGGGAGACACGGAAGGATCGTTTTCCGTGCCTCCGTGCGAGGCCGCATCCGTCTCAGCGCGCGACGGCCACGAAGCTTCCCGTGTAGTTGCTCGCGCCGTCCACCAGGATCCAGGTGCCGTTCATGTTCCCCACCTCGCCCAGGGTGCCGCGCCAGCGGAAGGAGTTGGTGCCCAGGTCGAACTGAACGCTCCCCTTGCTGGAGATGCCGGCCTCCACCAGCTCGCCCGTGTAGCCGCCACGCTTGGTGCCGTCGGCGGCCAGCAGGGTGAGCGTGTAGGTGCCGCTGAACTGCGAGGTGGTGCGGCTGTCGTCCACCACGGTGATGGTGCCGGTGAAGCGGGCCCCCGGCGCCTCGTGGATGGGGGCGCTCACGTCGTAGGTGCCCTGCACCGAGGGGAACTGCTCGCTGGCGGTGGGGCCGTCGCCGCACCCGGCGAGGGCGAGGGCGGAGGCGAGGACCGTGGGAAGAAGTCGGATGCGCATAATCGGGTTTCCCTTCGAGTGATGCCCGGTGGGCGGGGCGCCGGACCGTCCGGCGCCGTGTGGGGAGGTGGCGGGAGCGCTATCGCTCCCGCAGGCTCTCGTTCTTGTGCTGCAGCAGCGGCGTGAGGAAGTACTCGATCACGCGCCGCCTCCTCATTTTGATCTCCACCGTGACCGCCATCCCCGGCGTCAGGCGGACCGTCTTGTCCTCCACCTGCATGGTGGCCCGGTCCAGCGCCACGCGCGCGGAGTACACCAGGCCGCGCTTCTCGTCCTCGATGGCGTCGTCGGACACGTGCAGCACGCGGGCGTGCAGAGTGCCGTAGCGGGTGTAGGGGAAGGTCTCCACCTTGACCTCGGCCGCCTGCCCCGCCCTCACGAAGCCGACATCGCGGTTCTCCACGAAGGCTTCCACCTGCAGCGGGTTGTGGGCGGGCACGATCACCATCAGGGGCTGCGCGGGGGTCACCACCCCGCCCAGCGTGTTCACGGCCAGCTGCTGCACCGTGCCGTCCACCGGCGCCGTAAGGCGCATGCGGCGGCCCCGCTGCTGCGCCTTGGACAGCTCCTGCGCCGCCGCGGCGCCGCGCTGGCGGGCCTCGCGCAGCGCGTCCATGGCGGCGCGCCGGGCCTCGGCCACGCCCGAGGCCTTGCGGGTGCCGGCCTCCAGCAGCGCCGCATCCAGCTCCCGCACCCTCTGGCGCTGCGCCGCCAG
>CADCTW010000059.1 GCA_902805735.1 uncultured Gemmatimonadota bacterium
CGCCCCGGCGAGTCCGGCGACACGCTGCGCGCCTTCGCCGTGACCGACGACGGGGGGGTCTATCGCTTCTGCGACCTGCCCGTGGGCGTGGCGGTGCGGGTGGGCGCGGCCGTGCCGGACACCGACCGGGCGGAGGTGCGGCTGGAGGCGGGGCGGCCCGGCGTGCGGGACGTGGTGCTGGACGCGCCCGCGCCGCCCGCGAACGCCGCCACCGGGCGCGGGCGCGTGGTGCTGCGGCTGGTGGACGCGGCCAACTCGCGTCCCCTCGCGGGGGCGGTGGTGCGGCTGGGCGGTGGCGTGCCGCAGGCCGTCTCGGACCGGCAGGGACTGGCCACCATCGAGCGGGTGCCCGCCGGGAGCTACGGCGTGCAGATCCGGCACGAGGCGTACGGCACCATCAACACGCGCATCGCGGTTCAGGGCGGCGGGATCCCCACCGAAATGGACGTGCGGGTGCCGAAGCGTCCGGTGACGCTGGAGCCCATCGTGGTGCAGGCGAAACGCGTACTCCCCGGGGTCTTCAACGAGGACCGCCGCGGCCGCCGTCTGGACATCATCACCCGTGACGAGATCGACCGGCGGCCCGGCGCGAGCACGGTGGCCGACCTGGTGAGGCGCTTCCCCAACGTGAACATCAAGGGCAGCGGGACGGGGGACATCTGCATCGAGTCCGTGCGCCTGCTGGGTACCATGCTCAACGCGGCCGAGTGCAACGGCGTGCAGCTCTTCCTGGACGACATGGCCATCGGCGAGGGGGCGAGTTTCATCTCCGCGATTCCCATGGACAACGTGGAGAGCGTCATCTTCCTGAAGCCCACCGAGGCATTCAGCGTCTACGGCTTCATCGCCGACAAGGGAGCGCTGCTCGTCTATACCCGCGGCAACGGCCCCACTGTGCGCCGCGACGGATACTGATCCAGTCTCACACAGAGGGACCGGAGGCACAGAGAAGAGCTTCATCTCCGTGCCTCCGTGTTTACTTCGAAAACTCCAGGAGCTCGCCGACGCCGACCAGCGCGTGGACCGGGTAGCCGCGCGCTTCGATCGCTTCGCGGCCGCCCTCCTCGCGGTCCACCAGGGAGAGGACGGCCAGCACCTGTCCGCCCTCCGCCTCCACCGCCTCGATGGCCCTGAGGGCGCTGCCCCCCGTGGTGATCACGTCCTCCACCACCACCACGCGGTCGCCGGCCTGGAAGCACCCTTCCACGCGCTTCCCCGTGCCGTGCGCCTTGGGCTCCTTGCGCACGGTAAAGGCGTGCACGGGGTCGCCCGCGATCCAGGAGGCGTGGGCGATGGAGTAGGCGACGGGGTCCGCGCCCAGGGTGAGGCCGCCCACCGCGTCCGGCGCCAGCCCCGCGGCGCGCAGGGCGGCGAGGCCCAGGCGGCCCACCACGGCCTGCCCCTCGGCGTGCGTGGTGGTGGTGCGGCAGTCGATGTAGAAGCGGCTGCGCGCGCCGCTGCTCAGCACGAAGTCGCCCACGCGGAAAGACCGCTCCAGCAGGAGCGCGACCAGCCGTTCGCGGTCGGCGTTCATGCGGCGGGGGGGGGCGCGGGCACGGCGACCCACTCTTCGATGGTCTGCGGCGCGGGGTAGGCCTCGTGGAACGCCTCGTGGAGGGCGCGGATTGCTCCCACCGTGGCTTCGTCCGCGCGGATGTCCGTCTCCGAGCCGAACTCCAGGAACTCCAGGTACACCTCCGGCACGTCGGCGGAGATGAAGTTCCAGGCGTGCGCCCCCCTGGCCGTGGCCGCGGCGTGGAGCTGCAGCCAGAGCGGCACGTACTCCTCGATCCGGTCCATCGGCACGCGCCGGCGGATGCTCACCAGCCGGCGCTGCATCGTCGTTTCCATGAAGCTCAGTCCTCTTCTCTGTGTCTCTGTGCCTCTGTGTGAGACCGCGTTTCCGGGGCGTAACCTCTCCCCCCCGGCGGGGGGCGTCAAGGGCGAAGGGACCTCCGCGGGCGCCGCGGCGTACATCGTGCCACCGGCATCGTCCACGCCGCCCCCTCGTCCGCCGAAACGCACATGCGACTGCTGAGCACCGTCCTTCTCCTCTTCGCCCTCTGCACGCCCGCCTGGGCGCAGGGGGCCGGCTCCGTCGCGGGCCGCGTGACGGGCCCCGAGGGGCAGCCGATCTCCGGGGCGCGCGTTTCCGCGCTGCCGGCGGCGGGGGGCGCGGCGCGGCGCTCCGCCGTCACGGGTGAGGGGGGCACCTTCCGCCTCCTCAACCTCCCGGCGGGGCAGTACCGGGTGCGCGCGGTCCGGCTGGGCTACGCCGCCGCCGAGCGCACCGTGACGGTGGCGGCCGGCGCCGAGGCGCGCGCGGAGCTCGCGCTGGCCGAGGAATCGTTCACCCTCGAAGCCATCCAGGCCCGCGCCGGCGCCGCCGAGCAGCGCGAGCGCACGCGCTTCGAGACGGAGGCGGGGGTCACCTCGCGCGTGATCACCGGGGCGGAGCTCAAGATCATCCCGGGGCTGGGCGAGGCGGACATCCTGCGCGCGGTGGAGGTGCTCCCCGGCGTGGTCTCTACCTCCGACTTCAGCAGCGCCTTCAACGTGCGCGGCGGCTCGGCGGACCAGAACCTGATCCTGCTGGACGGCTTCCCCATCTTCAACCCCTTTCACCTGGGCGGCCTCTTCTCCGTCTTCAACAGCGACGTGATCGCGCGGGCGGAGCTGCTGGCCGGCGGCTTCGGCGCGGAGTACGGCGGGCGCGTGTCGTCCGTGCTCGCCGTGGAGACGGATCCGGGGACCAAGGGGAAGGGGATCCAGGGCGCGGCCGGCGTGTCGGTGCTGGCCACGCGCCTGGCGGTGCGCGGCGACCTCCCCGTGCGCGACTCGGTGGGGCGCCGCGGCGGATGGCTGGTCTCCGGGCGGCGCTCGTACTTCGACGCGCTCCTGGCCTCCTTTGTCGACTTCCCCTACCACCTCAGCGACCTGCAGGCGGGCGCCTCCGTGCCCCTGCCCCGCGGCGGCACCCTGCGTTTCACGGGGTACGCGGGCGAGGACGTGCTGGACCTTTCCGACTTCGAGGCCCCGGGCGCGGAGGCGGACAGCACGGGGGGGAACGAGGCGGACGACATCCTGCGCGTGCGCTGGAAATGGGGGAACCAGGTGGCGGGCGTGCACTGGAGCCAGCCGCTGGGGCGCTGGAGCTCGGACACGCGCTTCGGATACTCGCGCTTCGCCGAGTCGCTCTCCTTCGTGGACTTCGGCGACGTCCGCTTCGCTTCGGGGATCAGCCAGTGGGCGCTGCGCTCGGACTTCGGCCGCGCGCTGAGCCCGCGCCTCGCCCTGCGCACGGGCGGGGAGCTGTCGCTGCTGGGCTACCGCAACCTGGGAGAGGCGGGGGGCACTACCTTTTTCGAGGGAAGGCGGCGCGGGACGCTGGCCAGCGGCTACGGACAGCTCCGCTGGGAGCCGTCGCCCGTGTGGATCGTGGAGCCCGGCCTGCGCGCCGACGTGTGGACGGCCGACGGCCACACGCGTCCCATCATCTCCCCCCGCATCGCCGCCAAGCGCTTTTTCGGCGCCGAGCGCGACGGGGCGGTCAAGGCGTCCGCGGGGCGGTACACGCAGTTCCTCCACTCCCTGCGCGACGAGAGCCTCCCCGTGTCCAACGACACCTGGGTGACCTCGGACCAGTACGTCCCCGCCGTCGTCTCGGACCAGGTGCAGGCGGGGATCGAGAAGTTCTGGGGCGACCGCTGGTACGCGTCGGCCGAGGCGTACGCGCGGCGCTTCCGCGGCGTCACCGAGCTGAACGTGGCCGACGACCCCAACCGCGCCGGCGACGACCTGGTGGAGGGCGAGGGCCGCTCGGTGGGCTTCGACCTGCTGCTGCGGCGCAGCGCGGGGCGCCTCACGGGGTGGACGACGCTCTCCCTGCTGCGCGCCACCCGCACGTTTCCCGACCCCACGGCCGTGGGCCTGGAGGACGTGCCGCAGACGGTGAGCTACCCGCCCATCTTCGACCGCCGTGTGGACCTGGACCTGGTGGCGCAGTACCGGCTGGGGCGGAGCACGGAGCTGGGGGCGCGCTTCAACTACGGCTCCGGCGTGCCGTTCTCGCGCCCCATCGCGCAGATCACCGCCTTTGAGACGGACGTGTCCGGCGGCGGCTACCGCCTCCCCCGCCCCACCAGCGATGATCCGGACATCCCCATCTACGTGGTCCCCGGCCGCCGCAACCAGGAGCGCTACCCCGCCTACCACCGCCTGGACGTGACGCTGCGCCGCACCTTCAAGCCGCGCTGGGGCACGCTCACCCCCTACGTGCAGGTGCTGAACACCTACAACCGGCGCAACGTGCTGTTCTACTTCTACAACTTCAGCGAGGCCCCCGCCACGCGCTCCGGCATCAGCATGTTCCCCGTGCTGCCGACGGTGGGGGTGGAGATGACGTTCTGAACGGCGGGGGCTCACACAGAGGCACAGAGACACAGAGACACAAAAAGGGCACGCAGTCTGCTTTGAACCGGCCCCATGAGACCACGCCGCTGCTTTCGTCTTCCGCCCGCTGTGCTCGGGGGACGCTCCGGACCCGGGGGTGAGAGGGGGACTCCGGCGTCGCGTGGCCTCGCCGCCGATGCGCTCCGCGGCGGGGTCGCGGGCGCGGTGGGGTGGTGGGCCATGGACCAGGCCCTCCAGCGGATGTATGATCGGGAGGAGCGGTCCGTCCGTGCGGCGGAGGACAGGGCCCGCGGCGGCGTTCCCGCGCTGGAGGCGGTGGCCGAGGCCGGAGCGAGGATGGCCGGCGCCGAACTCACGCCGCGGCAGCGGCAGAGGGCCGGAACCGCGCTCCAGTGGTGGTGGGGATCGGAGCGGGGATGCTGTACGGCGTGCTCCGGCCCCACGTGCGCGTCGCCCGCGCGGGACGGGGGCTCGCCCACGGGGCGGCGTTCTCGCTGGTGGTGGACGAAGGAGCCGTTCCCCTGCTGGGCTTCGCCCCGGGCCCGGGCGCATTGCCCTGGCAGACGCACGCCCGTGGGTTCGTCGGACACCTCGTGTTCGGCCTGGCGACGGAGGCCGCGCTGGAGGTGCTGGCCCCGGTTCAACTCTGACACTCGAAAAAGAACACCCGCCATGAACCACCGGCCCCGCCTGCACATCCTCCTGTACGTCCTGCCGTTCGCGCTCGCCGGGTGCGAGCTGGTGGGCCTTGGCCGCATCCAGCCGCAACACGTGGAGGGGACGTGGACGTTCCGCAATCGCGGCTCGGCTTCCGCGTGCGGAGTGGATTCGGTGTCCGTGCGCCTTCGCGACGGGAACCGCACCTGGGGCGCCTTCTTCATCTCGGGAGACGGGCAGCAGATCGGCACTCCGGGGCCACCGCTCTCCATCGGCCACGGGCGCGTAAGTCCCAGGACGGGCCACTTCAACCTCGTCTTCAGCGACCATGAGTCCCCACCGCAGAGGACCCGCCAGTTCGCCCTCGAAGGCACTTTCGACGAGTCGGACGGTGCAATCGCCACCTACGTCCGTGACCTGCCCTCCCCGGAATGCACGGCTCAGATGGTGGGGCGCCGCGTACGCTGAGCGATTGCGTGGGCAGGCCAACAGCGGGGTTCACACAGAGGCAGACGAGAGCGCCCCCGGGCCAGGTGGCTCGGGGGCGCTTCGCATGTCTGGCTCGTGTTGGGGACCGGTTCGCCGCGCGGGCGCAGGGGGTGCGCCAGGTGAATGCGGGGCGGGCAGTCACGCCCGTGGGACGGGCGCGGTGGTGGGATGTGCCTCGTCAACAAAGCGGCTTTCGTACCAGAAACACATCAGGAAATCGATCAGATACAAACAGTCCCACACCAACATCTTACGAATGCGACTCCACGATGCGTCCGTGGGCGTGGTCCGGCAAAACGCATGAAGTCTGGCACCTTGAAAAGCGGGGCTCACACAGAGACACAGAGGCACAGAGAACTGCTTTTCTCTGTGCCTCTGTGTCTCTGTGTGAGCCCCGCTTTTCAGAAGACCCCGACACGGCCTTTCGCCGAGTCGCGCAGGCGCACGGCGTCGTAGCCGATGCCGTCGCGGAAGACCAGGGTGACGTCGTAGATGCGCGCCGGGGCGGCGAGCGGGTCGCCGCGCACCACGACGAGGTCGGCCTGCTTGCCCGGGGCGATGGAGCCGATGCGGGCCTCCTCGCCCAGGATGCGCGCGCCGTTCAGGGTCAGGATCTGGATCGCCTCCTCCGGGCGGAAGCCGGCCTGCACCAGGAGCTCGTAGTTGCGCAGGTTGCCGAAGCCGGGGAGGAAGCCCGTCCCCCACGGGTCGGAGCCCGCGCCCAGCAGCCCGCCGGCGGCCACGAAGGCGCGCTCCCACTGCATCATCTTCGCGAGCAGGCGCTCGGGGACGGTGAAGCCCCGCTGTGCGAGCCCGGCGTGGTTGGCCTCCACCTCGCGCCGCGTGGCGGGGGCCAGCATCTCCAGCGCGCGCGCGTCCAGCGGCCGGCCGGGGACGAACGACTCGTACACGCCCAGCGTGGAGACGACCGCCGCCCGCCCCGCCACGATGCGCCGGATGCTCTCCTGCACGGCCGGGCTCGCCACGTCCACGTCGGCCTGCGCGCGCATGTTCTCGGGCGGGCACACGTCGGGCTGCTTGCCGGGCACGTACTCCGAGTTGGTGATGAAGCCGTGCTGCAGCGCGTCGATCCCCAGCGCCGCCGCCTCGCTGAAGGTGACGGAGCACAGGTGGGCGGACACGCGCAGCCCCCGCGCGTGCGCGGCCTGGATGACGTCGCGCAGCACGCTGGTCGGCCCGTTGTGCACCTTGAACCAGGTGGCGCCCTTGGCGGCCCAGAGGCCGACGAGGCGCTTGGCGTCCGCGGCATCGCGCACGGCCACGAAACCGCCGCTGCCGCGCCCCGGCCCGCCCGTGAAGTACGGACCCGTCACGAGCAGGCGCGGGCCGGGGAGCGTCCCGCTGTCGATCATGCGCTTGAGGCTCAGCTCCTGGTGCGGGAGCTGGCTTCCGGCGGTCATCGCGGTGGTCACGCCGGAGCCCAGGTAGAGCGCCGCGCCCGCGTTCATGGGCACCGTCTGGCGCAGCCCTCCGAAGTAGGTGTGCTCGTGGAGCGACACGAGCCCCGGCATCAGCGTGTGCCCGGCGAGGTCCATCACCCGCGCGCCCCGCGGGACGGGCGTGGTGCGCGCCGGCCCCACGGCCACGATGCGCGTCCCCCTCACCACCACCGTGTGCCCTTCACGGGCGGGCGCGCCGGTGCCGTCCACGAGCCGCACGCCGGTCAGCGCCACCACCGGCGCGTCCACCGCCACGAACGCGCGGGCGGAGGGGGCGAGCGCCGGCCGCTCCTGCGCGGCGAGCGGTGCGGCGAGGAGGAGCGCGAGGAGTGCGTGGCGCATGCGGCGGCTGGTCTCGAGGGGAGGATGAACGGCCACGGACAAAGTAGGGAGGCCGCGGGGGACGGAAAAGGAGCCTCGCACGGAGGCACGGAGGAGAGGAAGAAGCTGGCGAGGCGCGGGTGTTCGCTGTTATCGTCCGCGGCAGCAAGCCCCTTCTACCTCCCCGACGATGCGCTCCCTTCCCTTCGCCGCGCTGCTGGCCGTCATCCCCGTCGCCCTGTGGGCCAACATGGCCGAGCCGCCCGAGCCCGCGCCCGTCCGCGCCGGCGACGTGCTGGGCGAGCCGGCGGGCGGGCTGGGCTCCGTGGTCGTGGAGCACGAGCGGCTGACGATGGACCTGCGCCCGCTGGCGAAGGGCAGGCCCGCGGTGGTGGAGGCGGCCTACCGCACGCGCAACGACGGGGCGGCGCGCACGCTGCGGCTCCTGTTCGTGGCGGATGGGCTGCGGGGCGCGGGGGAGGTGTGGCTGGACGGGCGCCCGGTGGCCACCCGGCGCGTGGCGCCCGGGCCGCTCCCGGCGAGCTGGCGCGCGCCGCCCGAGACGCCCGCGCTGGACGGCGGGACGCTGATGTACGAGGCGAAGCACGCGGGGGCGCTCGCCTTCCAGGTGCCGCTCGCGGCCGGGCGCCACGAAATCCGGGTGAGGTACCCGGCCCAGGCGTCCGTCTTCCAGACCTCCGGGCTGATGCCGGTGTGGCAGCTCGGCTACGTGCTGGCGCCGGCCCGCGAGTGGGGCGGCTTCGGCCGGCTGGACGTGCGCGTGGAGCTGCCGCGCGGGTGGAGCGCCGCCGCCACCCCCGCACTGCGCCGCGATGGAGACGCGCTGGTCGGAAGCTGGCGCGGCATTCCCGCGGACGCCCTCGCGCTGAGCGCGCAGGCACCCGCGCCGCGGGCGGGGTGGCGCTACGGCCTGTGGGCGGGGTTCTGCGTGGTGGGGCTGTGGCTGTGCGCGCGGGGCGGGCGCTGGGCGGGCGCGGCGCTGGGGCGGAGTGGCCGCCGTGCCGCGTGGGAGCTCCCGGTCACCGTGGGGCTGGCCACGGCCTGGACCCTGGCGGCCATGCTCACCCTCCTCCTGATCCCCCCGTGGATCGAGTGGGCGGCGGGCCCGTTCGCCAACCGCTACGTCACCAACGCCATGTCGTACTCCTCGGGGATGGGCCTCATCCTCGTGGTCCCCCTCTTCCCCCTGATCGGCACCATCGCCGGGCAGATCGGGGCCGTGCGCGGGCGGCGAGCGGCCGTGGCGGGCCCCCGTCCCGAGGTCGTGTGATCCGCGCGCTCCGCGAGGGCGCGCCAGCCGCTGCGTCTGGGAACGCCGCGCCGATAAGCGGCGGGCCGAGACGGAGGTCGGACGACTGGATGAGCGTACCTTTCGTCTATCCTGGAAGTGTTACCTATCATCCCGGTCTGATCTGTAACCCATCATCGGGGCTGTGCCAGCCGTCTCGCCGCGCAGGCGCGTGGAAATCGCCCCCTCTCTCGATAACGAGAGGCGCAGCCTCTCCTGTTATCGGGAGAGGGGGTCGGGGGGTGAGGGCCCCCCTGTGCGACTCCATGTCTGTCCCACCGTTGTCGTTGTATGATGAACGTCCTGCCCGAGTGCTCCCGGCAACCGTTTCATGGAGGTGTGGTATGCGCCGAAGCCTGGTCCTGGCCCTCACGGGTTCGCTGCTCGCCGGGACCGCCGCCGCCCAGGGCGTCGCGGGCACCCTGGTGGAGGCATCCGGCACGCCACTCGGCGGCGCGCTGGTGACGCTGCTGGACGGCGGCGGAAAGGTCGTGGCGACCGCCTCCAGCCGTCCCGACGGGAGCTTCGTGCTGCGGGCGCCCTCCGCCGGGGAGTACCGGGTGAAGGCGGAGCGCATCGGCCACGCCACCACCCTCTCCGCGCCTCTCGCACTGCGCGCGGGCGAGACGACGTCGCTGCGGCTGGCGTCCGCGGCGGGGAAGGGGGTGCAGCTGGAGGGGCTGCAGGTGTCGGCGGGGGAGCGGGGGTGCGTGGTCAACCCGCGCAGCGGCGCGCGCACCGCCGCCCTGTGGGAGGAGGCCCGCAAGGCGCTCTCCGCCACGCGCTTCTCGGAGGTGAGCGGGGCGGACACCTACACGGTGCGCCGCTTCAGCCGCGAGCTGGACGCCGCCACCGCCATGACACGCCAGCTCAGGGAGGACACCACCACCGCGCGGCGCGTGACTCCGTTCAGCAGCGTGCCGCCTGCGGACCTGGCCGAGAACGGCTACGTGCGGCGCGACGGGCGCGAGAACGTCTACCTGGCGCCCGACGCCAAGGTGCTGCTCTCGGACGAGTTCCTGGACGGCCACTGCTTCCGCGTGGTCCCGGGCACCGGCGAGACGGCCGGGATGGTCGGGCTGGCCTTCGAGCCGGTGCGGGGGCGCCGCCTTCCCGACGTGCGCGGCACGATGTGGCTGGACCCGGCGAGCGCCGAGCTGCGCTCCATGGACTTCCGCTACACCGAGCTGCGCGGCTTCGCCACGGGCGACGATTGGGGCGGGAGGATGGAGTTCGACCGCACGGACACGGGCGCCTGGGTCGTGCGGCGCTGGACGCTGCGGCTGCCCATGATGGGGCGCGCGTCGGATCCGCGGGGCGTGAGCGTGGCCAACGCGCGGGTGGGGGTGATCGGGATCTCGGAGGTGGGCGGCGAGGTGCTGCGGAGCGCGGCGGCGGCCGGGCCGGCCGCAGCGGCGGGGATGGTGGCGGGGACCGTATTCGACAGCACCCGCTCCGCCCCGCTGGCGGGCGCCCGCGTGGTGCTGGCCGGCACGCCGTACGGCGCGCTCACCGACGCCTCGGGGGCGTTCCCCATGGAGGGGGTGCCGGCGGGGAGCTACCGGGCGGAGTTCACCCACCCGCGCGCGGACTCGCTCCGCTGGAAGACGGCCGGGGCGGACGTCACGGTGGCGGCGGGCGGCGCGGGAGCGGTGAGCCTGGCCGTCCCCGCGCGGGCCCTGGCGCGCGTGGCGCCCCGCCGCGACACCCTGGAGGTGGTGCGCCTGGCGGGGGTCACGGGGACGGCGGCCGCGGAGTCGCGCGTGCTGCGGGACTACGGCTTCTACGAGCGCAAGCGCAGGGGGATGGGGACGCTGTGGACGGGCGACGAGTTCCGCAAGCAGGGCGACGGGCGCGTCACCGACCACATCAGCGGGAGGCGGCGCATCCTGGCCATGCCGGCCGGCACCGACGGGTTCATCTTCCTGCAGCGCCGCGACGGCGGCCGGTGCTGGGTGCCCGTCTTCCTGGACGGCATCCGCGTCCCCGCCGCGCGCCTCAACACGCTGCGGCCGGAGGAGATCGCGGCCGTGGAGATCTACGAGGGGATCGACGTTCCCGGCGAGTTCAACGTGGGCGCCCACTACCGCAACGAGCAGCGGCTACGGGCCTGCGGGGCGATCGTGGTGTGGAGCGTGCTGGCACGCTGACGGCAGGGGCTCGCACGGAGGCACGGAGAAGAAGCCGTCTCCGTGCCTCCGTTTCGTCACCCACGCCGGGGGACGGGGGATGCCTGCTGGCGGATGCGGTCCAGCTCGTCGTCGGGCATCGCGTCCCACCCCTCGGGGATGGGGGTGATGCGCCGCTTCTCCGTTTCCGTCTCGAAGACGAGCCATCCGCCCAGCAGCGACGGGCTCAGGTTCATGCGCAGGCGCGCGCGGCGGTCCGACGCCGCGCGCCGTTCCTCCAGCTCGCGCCGGTCCGGGTCGTGCGGCTGCGGCTCGGGGGCGCGGCGGATCTTGAGGCGCCGCTCGCTCCCCTCCTGCAGGACGTGCGGCACCACGTTCCACACCTGCCACTCCACTCCGTCCGCGTCGCGGTACACACGATGGGGCATGCGTCGAAGCCTCCAGAAGTTCGCCGGCCAATCCGGGAAGTTGGAGGCAAGTTACGCAATCAGCATACCTTACGCGAAAAGAGGCACGGAGACGATGCCGTCTCCGTGCCTCCCTGCCGCCGTCCCGGCCCCGTGGTTCAGGGCACGTACACGGTCCGCTTGTCGACGTGGTGGCCGATGATGGCACCGGCGGCGCCCCCGGCGACGGCGCCGATCACGGCCCCGCGCACGCGGTGGCGGGGTCCGCCCGCGACCGCGCCGATCACCGCCCCGCCGGCCGCGCCGATCACGGCGTCGCGGCGCGTGTTGCGCTTCACCACGGCCCGCGGAGCACGGTAGGTGCCGCTGCTCTCGTAGCCACCCGAGTTGCCCGCGTAGGTGCCCGAGCTGTTCCCCGACGAGCGGCGGCGGCTGGACGAGCGGCGCGCGGTGCTGCGGCGGGTGCTGGACGAGGAGGCGGCCTTCGCCTCCGGCTCCTTGGCGGGAGCGGCGGCCACCAGCGTCTTGGCGGCCGAGTCGCTGGCGGCCAGCCCCAGCTCCGTGGGCGAGGCCGCGGCGGGGGCGATGGCCCGTGCCGGCGCGTCCGAAACGCCCAGGCTGTCCAGCCAGGAGAGGTCGCTCGACCTCGCGGCCGCCCTCGGCTCCACGTCACGGCCGCACGCCGCGGCGCCCACCAGAACGGACATCAGCACTGCTGCTTTGAGGACGCGCATTCGATTCACTCCTGCTGTTCATTCCAAGTGCCCGCGAGCGGCGCAGATCACGTAAGTGCAATCTAATCAACAGCTTACGTTTTCGCAACCGGGCGGCGGCTGGTCTGGTTCCGGGCTCGATCAGTTGCATGGACCAGGCCAACTCTGCCACGGTAGCAGTGGAATCGCGTTTTCCCTTGCAGATACAGGGGGAACGGTTCGTGCCGGGCCCCGGCCGGTGCGCGCCGCGCCCCCGCGCCCGTCCTCCCCTGTGGACGGGGGCGTCCACGACGGACCTCGGGGCGCCCGCGCGGGTACCTCCCGGAGCGCGCCCGCTCCCCTTCCGCCAGCCCGAGACCTACGTGTACCCACTTCGCCGCTTCGCCGCCCTCCTCCTCCCCGCGCTCCTGGCCGGGTGCGAGCTGACCGAGGTCACCATCGAGCCGGGTGAGGAGGTGGTGGCGGTGGAGGCCGTGCTCCGCACCGACACGGACATCCAGGGGATCATCCTGCACAGCTCGCTGGACGGTCGCGACGTGCGGGGGGTGACGGGCGCGCACGTGACGGTGACGGGGAACGGGCGCACCTTCGTCTTCGAGGAGGAGGGGACGGACTGCTACCACTTCTCCGCCACCTACTTCCGCGAGCGGCCCGGGTCGGTGAACGCGACGTGCTACCAGTCGCTGCGCGAGGACGGCTTCTGGCTGACGGCGGGCCAGGAGTACCGGCTGCGGGTGGACTTGCCGGACGGCAGGGTGATCCAGGGCCGCACGCGCGTCCCGGGCACCTTTGCGCTGACGGGGCTCCCCTTCGTGCGGACGCAGAGGATGCGCGGCGTGGCGGAGTGCGCGGTGCCGCCCGGCACCCTGCAGCGTCTCTCGTGGTCGCGCGCGGACAGCGCGTGGAGCTACATCGCCCCCATCCGCATCTTCGGCATCCGCGCGGCGCTGGCCCGCGACAGCGTCGTCGCGGAGATCCCGGACCCGCTGGAGCTGGTGGGGCTCGCCATCTCGGAGGAGGACACGGACATCATCCTCCCCAGCGAGTTCGGCGTGTTCGACCGTTTCCAGTACGACAGCGAAGCCCTGGCCGCGTTGCAGCAGGGCTTCCCGGAGGGTGTGCTGGTGGAGCTGATGGTGGCCGCCGCGGACCGCAACTACGTCAATGCCGTGCGGGGAGGGCGCTTCAACCCGTCGGGCCCGGTGCGCATCTCCAGCGTCGCCGGCGACGGCGTGGGCGTCTTCGGCTCGCTGGTGCCGCTCTACGTGCGCATGCGCGTGCTGCGCCGCGAGACGGCCCGCCTGTTCGGTATCCCCATCTGCCCCATCGCCGGCTGAAAAACGGGGCTCACACAGAGACACAGAGGCACAGAGAAAAGCATCTTTCTCTGTGCCTCTGTGTCTCTGTGTGAGCCCCTGTTTTTTTTACTGGACGGTGAGGGCGCCATTCATCCCCATCGCCGCGTGCGGGTCGCACTGGTAGTTGTACGAGCCCGGGTCCAGGTTGACCTGCAGCTCGTAGCTCTGCCCGGCGGTCAGGTACTGGCTGGGGGCCGGGAGGTTCGACTTGCCGGCGTTCTGGTCCGCGGGGAACGACACGTTGTGAGCCGCGTTGCCCTCGCTGACAAACTTGATCACGTCACCCTTCTTGACGGTGAGGGTCGCCGGCTCGAAGGTCCCGGAGGCGCCGCCCTGCGTGGTGGTCATCCGCACGGTGTGCACGGTGCCCTGCGCCGGCGCGGTGGTGGCCGTGGTGTTGGGTGCGTCGGTGGTGATGGGGGCCGACTCGCTGGAGCCCTGCGGCGTCACGTCCGCGCTGCCCTGCGGGGTGTCGCTGGTGGTCTCGGCCGGCTTGTCGCCGCCGCCGCACGCCGCGGCGAGCACGATCATCCCAAGAACCGGCAGCTTGTAGAAAGCGTTGCGCATCAGTGTCTCCCTGTATCTTCCCATTGCATCTTCGTCCATCAGGAATGCCCATAATGTACAGCCCCGCGCCCCCCGTAAACATAGGGAAATCACTGTTCCGTGGCGGTTTCCTCCCCACGGGCGCCCCGGCGGCGTAGGGAAATTCCCCACGACGTTGCCGAAGGCGGGGCGGGACGCTAGCGTTGGCGGGCCTTGCAACCACATTACAGGAGCCGACGTGCCGAGCGAAGTGTTCACCGAGGAATGGAGCCGCGCCTGCTGCCGGGCGCTCAACGGGCGCGCCGCATACGCCACCGTGGCCGCGGACTGGCGCGACGCCGTGGTGCTGGTGATGGGCGCGGACGCGTCGCTGGGGATCAGGGAGGAACGCGCCGTGTTCCTGGACCTGTACGAGGGTGCCTGCCGCGGCACCCGCCTGGCCACCGCGGATGACCGCGCCGCCGCCCCCTTCGTCCTCGGCGCGGAGGCCGCCACCTGGCGCCGGCTCCTTTCCGGCCGCCTGGAGCCCATCTCCGCCGTGCTGGGCGGCGAGCTGCGGCTGGAGCGGGGGAGCCTGATGGCGATGGCGAAGTACGCCTCCGCCGCACGCGAGATGCTGGCCGCCGCGGCCGAGGCGGGCGGCACCTTCCCCGCGAACCGGTGAGGGAGGCCCCCTGAAGCGCCGCGACCTCCTGCGGCTGCCGCTGGCGGCGGGGCGGCGCGGCACGCTGGGCGCCTTTCGCGGGCCCGGCACGCCCCCCGGCTCCACCCCCGGCACCCTGCCCTCGGACCCCGACGCGCGCCCGCCGCACGTGTCGGTGATCGCGTACGGGCCGCACGAGATCACCGAGTTCCAGGTGGAGGAGCTGGAGCAGCTCACCCGGCTGCGCGGGCAGTATCCCGTGCTCTGGGTGAACGTGGACGGGGTGCGCCACGGGCCCACGGTGCAGCGCATCGGCGACATCTTCTGCCTGCACCGCCTGGCCCTGGAGGACGTGGGGCACATCGGCCAGCAGACCAAGAGCGAGCTGTTCGAGGACCACATCTTCCTGGTGGCCCGCATGGCGCGGCTGCTGCCGGGGCTGGACCTGGAGCAGGTGTCGCTCTTCGTGGGGAGCGACTACGTGGTCTCCTTCCAGGAGCGCGCGGGCGACCCGCTGGACCCGGTGCGCGCCCGGCTGCGCGGCTCGCGGGGGCGCATCCGCTCCGCGGGGCCGGACTACCTGGCGTACGCCATCCTGGACGCCATCGTGGACCACTGCTTTCCCGTGGTGGAGGCGTACGCGGAGCGGCTGGACCTGCTGGAAGACGAGATCCTGGGCCATCCGCACCGCGAGGCCATGAACCAGCTCCACGGCGTGCGCCGCGACCTGGTGGCGCTGCGCCGGGCGATGTGGCCCCTGCGCGACGCGCTGGCCTCGCTGGTGCGCGAGCCCCCGGCCACGCTGGTGGACCCCGGCACGGTGGTGTACCTGCGCGACGTGCAGGACCACCTCGTCCAGATCCTGGACCTGGTGGAGGGATGCCGCGAGCTGGGCTCCTCGCTCACGGACCTGTACCTGTCCAGCGTGGGGAACCGCACCAACGAGATCATGAAGGTGCTCACCATCTTCGCGGCGCTCTTCATCCCCCTGGGCTTCATCACGGGGCTGTACGGGATGAACGTGGCGGCGGCCCCGTTCTGGCTGCGCAGCCTGGGCGTGGCCGAAGCCACGATGGCGGCCGTCACCCTGGGCCTCCTGGCCTTCTTCTGGCGGCGCGGCTGGCTGGGCGGGGGCCCGTGACCGCCCTGCGCCCCGCCCGCCCCGGCGACGAGGACGCCCTGCTCGCCCTGATGCGCGAGTTCTACGTGCACGAGCGCATCGAGCTGGACGAGGCGCGTGCCCGCGGCGCGCTCTCCGCCCTTCTCGCGGACCCGGCGCTGGGCCGCGTGTGGTGGATCGGCGAAGACGCCGGGTACATGGTGGTGACGATGTGCTTCAGCCTGGAGTTCTTTGGCCGCTACGCCCTGGTCGACGAGCTGTACGTGCGCGAGGGCTTCCGGCGTGGCGGCATCGGCGCCCGCGCCATGGAGGAAGCCGCGGCGGCGTGCGCGGAGTGGGGCGTGCGCGCGCTGCGCCTGGAGGTGGCATGGGAGAACCACGGCGCCCAGCGCCTCTACACCCGCCTGGGCTTCACGGCCCACGACCGGCACCTGATGACGCGCTGGATATGAGAACAGCAATCGCACACAGAGACACAGAGGCACGGAGAAGAGCTTCTCTACGTGTCTCCGTGCCTCTGTGTGAGCCCGGCTGTTCGAGCCACCACACCCGTCCCCGAGCCATGGAAACGAATCCGCTTTCCCGCGACCGCGTGGTCCAGCTGCTCCAGGAGCATCGCGCCGAGATAGACCGTTTCGGCGTACGCTCCATCTCGATCTTCGGCTCCGTGGCGCGTGACGAGGCGAGGACGGGGAGCGATCTGGACGTGATGGTCGACTTCGGCAACGATCTAACCTTCGACAATTACATGGGCCTGAAGTTCTTCCTGGAAGATCTCCTCGCGGCGAGGGTGGACGTGGCCACCCCGGGAACGCTGCACCCCCGCATAGAGCGGGCGGTGACGAAGGAGTTCGTCCGTGTCGCGTGACTGGCTGGCGTTTCTTGATGACATGATCCGCGCGCTCGAGCACGTCGAAGGATTCTGCTCTGGAATCTCGGAGCAGGAGTTCCAGCAGGACCTGCGTACGCTCTACGCCGTCCAGCGCGCCTTCGAGATCGTCGGTGAAGCCGCCAAGCAGATCCCGCCCGATGTACGCGCCCGCCATCCCGCGATTGACTGGCGACGCGTCGCCGGATTCAGGGACGTTCTCTCGCATGCGTACTTCCGCGTCGATCCCACGCTGGTCTGGGACACGGCAGTGAACAAAGCTCCTCCGCTTCGCGAGCAGCTTGCTCACGCGCTTAGGGAAGAGAGCTCGCGGGAACAGGGAGAACTACGCGGTCCCATCGGATGAACGCGCCATGAAGACGAATACAGCAATCTCACACGGAGACACAGAGGCACGGAGAAGAGCTTCTCTCCGTGTCTCCGTGCCTCTGTGTGAGCGCCCAGTCGGAGGAGGCGGCCGATGAACGCCCGTGCCGCGTGGGCGGCGGCGCTCGTCCTCCTCCTCGCGGCCCCCGCCGGCGCGCAGCAGCGGGATACGCTGCGCCGCGACACGCCGGTGGTGAAGCTCCCCGGGATCGTGGCGATCGGCTCCATCCTGCCGGCGGTGGGGTCGGGGGTGCCCGCGCGGGTGGAGGTGGTGGGACGGGAGGAGATCCGCGCCGGGCGGCCGCGCGTGCTGGGCGACGTCCTGGCCGGGCGCACGGGGGCCAGCCTGTACGACGACCTGGGGAGTCCCTTCAAGACCACGCTGGTCACGCGCGGCTTCGCGGCGAGCCCGGTGGTGGGGCTTCCGCAGGGGGTGAGCGTCTTCCTGGACGGCGTCCCCGTGAACGAGCCGGACGCGGGGCAGGTCAACTTCGACCTCCTCCCGCTGGACCACGTGGAGCGGGTGGAGGTGCTGAGCGGCACCGCGTCGCTGCTGGGCCCCAACTCGCTGGGCGGCGCCATCAACCTGGTCACCCGCGATCGCGGCGGCGCCGAGGCCAGCGTCTCGGCCGGGTCGTTCGGCGCGCGCGCGGCCGACGCGTCGGCGGGGGGCGAGGCGGGGGGATGGAGCTACTACCTGGGCGGCGGCTACGCGGACGAGCGGGGGTGGCGGCAGCTTACCGGGGCGCGGCTCCGCAACCTGTTCGTCTCGCTGGGGCGCGAGGGGGAGCGCTCCGGGGTGCGCCTGCAGGCGCTGGCGGCCGACTCGCGCGCGGAAACGGCGGGATCGCTGCCGCGCAGCGTGTACGCCGTGCGCCCCGACAGCAACCTGACGGCGGGCGACTTCGAGGACCTGTCGCAGCTTCACCTGGCCCTCTCCGGCTTCGCGCGGGTGGGGAGCGGGCGCGGGTCTGCGGTGGCCTACCTGCGCCGCCACGACGCGGAGCGCTTCAACGTGAACCAGGCCGCCGACCCCGACGTGCGCGGCTTCTCGGCCAACCGCACGCTCGGCGCGCAGGCGGGGTGGAGGACGGCCCGCCCTCTGGGGCGCGGGACGCTGGGGGTGCGGGTGGGCGCGGGCGGCTCCCTTCACCGCACCGCCATCCGCATCCTGGCCGAGCGCATCGATCCGGGGCTGACCACCCACGTCGAAAGCCCCATCCGGAAGGCGGACGCCTACGCCATCGCGGACTTCCAGGCGGGGCGCGTGTCCGTGTCCGGCGGGGTGCGCCAGGACGCCGTGCACATCCCCTTCCGCAACCGGCTGGACCCCGCGCGCGACACGGCCAGCCTGTACCTGCGGCTGAGCCCGCGCGCCGGGGTGAGCGTGGATGCGGGACGGGGGGCGTCGCTGTACGCCTCGGCCGGGCAGAGCTTCCGCGCGCCGGCGGTGATCGAGCTCGCCTGCGCGGACCCGGAGGAGCCCTGCCCCCTCCCCTTCGCGCTGGGCGACGACCCGCCGCTGGACCCGGTGGTGGCGACCACCTTCGAAACCGGGGTGCGGTGGGCGGCGGGCCCGGCGGAGCTGAGCGCCTCCGCCTATCGCACGGAGGTGCGCGACGACATCTTCCTCCTCCCCTACCACGAGGAGGGCGAGCCGGAGGGGTCGACGATCGACGGCTTCTTCGCCAACGTCGACGCCACCCGGCGCGAGGGGATTGAGGCGGGCGCGCGGGTCCAGCTTCCCGGCGGGCACCGCTTTTGGGCGAGCTACGCCTTCACCCGCGGCACCTTTCGCACGGGCGGCGTCGAGATCTTCAGCGTGCGCGAGGCGGCCGGCGGCGAGAACGAGGTGGAGGTGGGGGACAATCTCCCCCTGCTCCCCCGCCACACGGGGGCAGCCGGTGCCACGCTCGCCCTCCCCGCCGGCATCCGGCTGGGCGCGGACGTACGCCACGTGGGTGCCCGCTGGCGCCGCGGCGACGAGGCCAACGAGGAGGAGCCGCTGGCATCCTACACCGTGGCCGACGCCCGCCTGGAGCTGGAGCTGCGCGGATGGGAGCTGCGGGCGAGCGCGCGCAACGTGCTCGGCACCCGCTACGCCACCTTCAGCACCTTCAACCTGAACCAGGGCGCGGGCGGCCGCCTGGAAGAGTTCCTCACCCCCGGCGAGCCGCGCAGCATCTCCGTTTCCCTGGCGCGGCGCTGGCGTGAGCGCTGAACGGCGGTGTCACACAGAGACACAGAGACACAGAGGAAAGATGAAAGCCGATACAGCGGTCTCACACGGAGGCACAGAGAGAGAAGAACTCCTCCGTGCCCCTGTGCGAGTCCCGCTGTGACCCTCACCGTGAGGATGTCTGTGGAACGTGATCGAGCGCTGAAGCTGCTGCGCGACCACATGGACGAGCTCCGCACCATGGGGGTGGAATCTCTCTCCATCTTCGGCTCCGTGGCACGCGATGAGGCGGGACCGGACAGCGACGTGGACGTGCTCGCGGAGATCGGGCCGGGGATTGGACTTTTCGAATACGTACGCATTCGGGACCGCCTCGCGGAGATCCTGGGGCGCCCCGTAGACCTCGCGACCCCCGATGTGCTGCGGCCCCGCATCCGGGACCGCGTGCTGGCGGAGGCGGTGCATGCCGCCTAGGGACTGGAAAACGCTCATCGACGACATCCTCCAGAGTATCGCTCGTATCGATGATTATACGCGCGGGCTGGAGTTGGAAGAGTTCGCGAGGGATCCGATGCGTGTGGACGCGGTTCTCCTCAACCTGACGATTATCGGTGAGGCCGCGAGCAGGGTTCCTCCTGATGTGCAACAGCGCCTGCCATCGGTTCCATGGAAGGAGATGCGCGGAATGCGGAATTTCATCGTCCACACGTACTACGGCGTGCGGCTCTCCGTGATCTGGGGTACGCTCCGGGAGAACCTGCCGCAGCTGGTGGCTCCGCTGCAGGCGGCGTTGTCGGACGCGGCCGAAGGTCCGGCCACATCCTGAGCTCATGGAACCCTTGAAGTCCGGAACGGAAGCGTTTGGGGCACAGCTGCCCTCGATCCCGGAACCGCCGCCGGGGCCGGTGTCGCGGCGGCTGGCGGGGGAGCTGGCGAGGTACGAGTCGCCCAACGTGACGTACCTGGCGGAGGATTTCCCCGTGTTCTGGGAGGAGGCGCGGGGGGCGAACGTGCGCGACGTGGACGGCAACGTCTTCGTGGACCTGACGGCGGCGTTCGCGGTGGCGGGCGCGGGGCACGGGCACCCGCGCATCGTGGAGGCCGTGCAGCGCCAGGCCGGCCGCCTGCTGCACGGCATGGGCGACGTGCATCCGCCCGCCATCAAGGCCGAGCTGCTGCGCGCGCTGGCCGAGGTGGCGCCCGGCGGGCTCACGCGCTCCGTACTCGCCAACTCGGGGGCCGAGGCGGTGGAGGCGGCGCTCAAGACGGCCGCCATCGCCACGGGGAAGCCGCGCGTGCTCGCTTTCCACGGCGGGTACCACGGGCTCACCTACGGCGCGCTGGCCGTATCGGGGCGCGAGGACTTCCGCTCGCCCTTCGCGGCGCAGTTGATGAACAACGCGGTGTTCGCGCCCTACCCGTACGCCTGCCGCTCGCCGTTCGGGCGGGAGCCGGAGGCGGTGGGGGCGGCCACGCTGCGCTACGTGGAGCACCTGCTGGACACCCCCGGCACCGCGTCCGAGGGGATCGGCGCGATCCTGGTGGAGGCGGTGCAGGGGCGCGGTGGCGACGTGGTGCCCCCGGCCGGCTTCCTCCCCGGCCTGCGGCGCATCTGCGACGAGCGCGGGATGCTGCTCATCGTGGACGAGATCTACACGGGCTTTGGGCGCACGGGGCGGTGGTTCGCGTGCGAGCACACGGGCGTGGTGCCCGACCTGATGACGGTGGGCAAGGCGCTCACGGGGGGCTTCCCCTTCGCCGCGTGCATCGGCACCGACGCGGCCATGGAGGCGTGGCCCCGTTCCCGGGGCGAGGCCATCCACACCTCCACCTTCCTCGGCAACCCCGTGGGGTGCGCCGCCGCGCTGGCCTCCATCGCGGTGCTGCGCGACGAGCGGCTGGTGGAGCGCTCCGCCGAGCTGGGCGGGCGAATGATCGAGCGCCTCCGCGCGATGACGGCGGACCACCCGCGCGTAGCCGAGGTGCGCGGGCTGGGAATGATGATCGGCCTGGAGATGGTGCGCGACCGCGAGACCCGCGAGCCCGCGCCGGAGCTCTCCGGGCGCGTGGTGGTGGAGGGGCTGCGCCGGGGGCTGCTGCTGCTGGGCGGCGGACTGTACGGCAACGTCCTGTCCCTGTCTCCCCCCTTCGTCATCACCGAGGAGCAGGTGGATTTCGCGCTCGCGACGCTGGCCGGGATCCTGGAGGGCATCCGCTGACGGCGAAAGCGATGACGGCGGAGGCGCCCGGGCTCAGTCGCGTGCGGAAGGCACGGGCGCGATGAATCGCGCCCCTACATTGTGCGTTCGGGTGGAGACCGGCGCGCCGACACCGAAGATGCGCCCCCTCTCCTGATAACGGGAGGCGCAGCCTCTCCTGTTATCGGGAGAGGGGGTCGGGGGGTGAGGGCCCGCCGCACGAGCGTATCACGAAGAGACACAGAGGAGAAGTGGATGGAGACACTGACGGAGCTGTTCGAGAAGAACCGTGCGTGGGCGGCGTCGATGGCGGAGCAGGACCCGGGGTTCTTCGCGGGGCTGCTGCACCAGCAGTCCCCCAGGTACCTGTGGATCGGGTGCTCGGACAGCCGCGTACCCGCCAACCAGATCGTGGGGCTGGCGCCCGGCGAGATGTTCGTGCACCGCAACGTGGCCAACGTGGTGGTGCACACCGACCTCAACTGCCTTTCCGTGCTGCAGTTCGCCGTGGACGTGCTGAAGGTGAGGCACGTGATGGTGGTGGGGCACTACGGCTGCGGCGGGGTGCGGGCGGCGGACGAGGACGCCCGCCTGGGGCTGATCGACAACTGGCTGCGCCACGTGCAGGACGTGCGCGACCAGCACCGCGACGAGCTGGACGCCATCCCCGACGCGGTGGACCGGGTGGACCGCCTCTGCGAGCTGAACGTGGCCGCGCAGGTGCGCCACGTGTCCGAGACGACGGTGGTGCGCGACGCCTGGCTGCGCGGCCAGGCGCTGACGGTGCACGGCTGCATCTACCGCCTGCAGGACGGCATCCTGCGCGACCTGGGGGTGTCGATGGGGCTGTAGCGGGCCGGGCACGCCGCTTCCGTCTGCTCCGCGGCACACCCTGGCCCCGGAGCGACGATGGCGGCAGTCTCGGCGAAGCGCCTGGAAGCACACGTGCGCATGCTGGCGGAGGAGCTGGCCCCGCGCAGCATCGCGCACCCCGCCAACCTGGACGCGTGCGCGGAGTACGTGGCCGCGCGCATGGCGGAGTGCGCCCCCGTCACCGACCAGCGCTACCAGGCGCACGGCCACACCTACCGCAACGTCGTCGCGCGGCTGGGGCCCGCGCAGGGGGAGCGGGTGGTGGTGGGCGCGCACTACGACGCCGCCGGCCCCTTTCCGGGGGCAGACGACAACGCCAGCGGGGTGGCGGGGGTGATCGAGCTGTCGCGCGTGCTGGCCGGCGTCCCGCTGAGGCGCCCCGTGGAGCTGGTGGCGTACCCGTGCGAGGAGCCCCCCTTCTTCCGCACCCCGTACATGGGGAGCGCGGTGCACGCCGCCTCGCTGCGCGCGGCCGGAGTGCGGGTGCGAGCCATGATCGCGCTGGAGATGATCGGCTACTTCAGCGACGCGCCGGGGAGCCAGAGCTTCCCCACCCCGCTCCTCAAGCCCTTCTACCCCTCGCGCGGCGACTTCATCACCGTCGTGGGGAAGCTGGGCCAGGGCCGGCTGATCCGCCGCGTGAAGCGGGCGATGCGTGGCGCGTCGCCGCTGGACGTGCGCTCCATCCAGGCGCCCACGGCCGTGCCCGGCGTGGACTTCAGCGACCACGCCAGCTACTGGGCCGCGGGCTTCGGCGCCGTGATGGTCACCGACACCGCCTTCTATCGCAACCCCTACTACCACACCGCCCGCGACACCCCCGACACCCTGGACTACAACCGCATGGCCATGGTGGTGGAGGGCGTGCGCGCGGCTGTCATCGCGCTGGCTGCCTGAACGGCATCTCACACAGAGACACAGAGGCACAGAGAAAACCCATCTTCCTCTGTGCCTCTGTGTCTCTGTGTGAGTCCTTCTTTTACTGTACCCGCCGCTGCAGCCTGGCCTGGAGCTGCCGGCTGCGGGCCAGGAGCTGGTCCGTCTGCGGGTCGGCGGCCACCATCTGGCGGTGGAGGCGGTCGTCGAAGGCGCGCGCGCGGGCCGCGATGGCCGGCTGCTGCATCACCGCCTGCTGCGCCCGCATGAAGCGCCCGCGGATGGTGGCGAACTCGCGCGCCAGCGTCTGCACCCGCGCGGCGTCGTTGCGGGCCTGCGCGGCGCGGGCCTCGCCCTCCATGGCCTGCACGCGCGTGGCCAGCGCCGGTAGCTGCGGGTCCTGCCGCTCCATGGCGGCCTTGATGTCGCGCATCAGCGCCGTCTGCGTGGCGGCCAGGTCGCCGGTGCGCATGGCGCGGGCGTGCACGGCCTGCAGGCGCGTGGCGATGCCCTGCAGCTCCGCCATCATCGCGCGCGCCTCGTCGCGGGTGGGCGCGGCGGCCGGCGCGCGGACGGGCGAGGGACGGGGCGACTGCGCGGCGAGGGCCGCCGGAAGCGCGAGAAGTGCGAAGGCGAGTGTTCCCACCCGCCGGATCTGACTGGTCAACGAGCTCTCCACTGCTGGTGTCCACGCGGGCACGCGCCCGCGCTCCGAAGCCGACGTGAGCGGCGCGTCTTCAACCCCACAACGCGCCGCAGGTTTCATCGCGGGGCGCCGGATGTGGTGTCCGGCGGGGGCGGCGGAGGGGTCTCGGACGGCGGCACGGGGTCCCCCAGCACGCGCGGACGCGGGCGCTCGCGCGGCGGGGGAGGCGGCTCCTCCGTGCGCGTGGCGGCGCGCGGGCG